>NC_022664.1:1200000-1500000 GCF_000485905.1 Spiribacter curvatus
CCGTGTGGTGGACGACCTTAACGACATGCACACCGTTGAGGCGGGGGATGTACTGGTCACTGACATGACGGATCCCGACTGGGAGCCGATCATGAAGCGTGCCTCGGCGATCGTCACCAATCGCGGTGGGCGTACCTGCCACGCGGCGATCATCGCCCGTGAGCTGGGCATTCCGGCAGTGGTGGGGACCGGGAATGGCACCGACCGCCTGCACGACGGCACCGAGGTGACGGTGTCCAGCGCCGAGGGCGATACGGGCTACATCTACCGCGGCATCCAGGATTTCGAGATACGCAACATCGAGCTCGGCAATATGCCGGAGCTGCCATTCAAGATCATGATGAACGTGGGCAACCCCGACCGGGCCTTCGATTTCGCTCAGCTGCCGAATGCCGGCGTTGGCCTGGCGCGGCTCGAGTTCATCATCAACCGGATGATCGGTATCCACCCGCGCGCACTGCTCGAATATGACCAGCAGTCCGATGACCTCAAAGCGGTGATCGACAACCAGATCGCTGGCTATGATGATCCGGTCGGCTTCTATGTCGATAAGCTCGCCGAGGGCATCAGCACCCTCGCGGCAAGCTTCGCCGATCAGCCAGTGATCGTGCGGATGTCAGACTTCAAGTCCAACGAATACGCCAACCTCATCGGCGGCGAGGCCTACGAACCCGAGGAGGAAAACCCGATGATCGGGTTTCGCGGGGCCTCACGCTACATATCCGATGATTTCCGCCCATGCTTCGAACTCGAGTGCCGCGCATTGCGCAAGGTCCGTGAGGAAATGGGGCTGACCAATGTCTGGATCATGATTCCGTTCGTGCGCACACCCGAGGAGGGACGTCAGGTCGTGGATCTGCTCGCGCAGAATGGCCTCGAGAAAGGCAAGGATGGGCTGAAGGTCATCATGATGTGCGAGCTGCCGTCTAATGCGGTACTTGCCGATGAGTTCCTGGAGATCTTTGACGGCTATTCCATCGGCTCCAACGACCTCACTCAGCTGACGCTGGGACTGGACCGCGACTCGGGTCTGATCGCACATCTGTTTGAAGAGCGTGATCCCGCCGTCAAGGCGTTGCTGCATATGGCCATTCAGGCGGCTAATCGCGCGGGCAAGTACGTCGGCATCTGTGGCCAGGGACCGTCCGATCATCCCGACCTCGCGCGCTGGCTGATGGAGGAAGGTATCGACAGCATTTCCCTTAATCCGGACAGCGTGGTCGAGACCTGGCTGTACCTCGGCGGTGAGACGACTTGATGGCCGAAATCATGCCACCGGTGATCACCCCGGAGCACCTCGTCGCGCACCTCGGTAACAGCGACCTGCAAGTGGTTTTCGTCGGAGACGGAGCGGTCTACACCCAGGGCCATATCGAGGGCGCGACCTGCATCCGCTATAGCGATCTCGTCACTCGCCGGCCACCGGCCAGTGGCGCCCTGCCAGACGCATCAGACCTGGCCGTTGTGCTGGGAGAGGCGGGCATCACGCCATCAACGCATGTCATCGCGTATGATGCCAGCGGCGGCGGCGCCGCCTCGCGTCTGCTCTGGACGCTCGACTGTCTAGGCCACTGGCACTGGTCACTGCTCGATGGCGGGTTAGGCGCCTGGCAGGCTGAAGGGCGGGCGCTGGTCAGTGGCCCGCCAGAGACAGACACTGGCACGGCACCTTACCCGGCGGCGTTGGACCATGGCTTTGCGCGCGCGGATGCGGACTATATCCAGGCCCACCTGGACGACCCCGATGTCATGATCGTGGATGCGCGATCGCCAGCGGAATACCGTGGTGAGGTTGTGCGTGCACAGCGCAATGGCCATATCCCCGGTGCCGTCAACCTCGAGTGGACCGACAATGTCGATCCTGACCGCGATGGCCGCCTGCGCCCCGCAGCCGCCTTAATGCAGGATTACGCCGACCTCGGCGTCACGCCTGACCATGAGATCGTCACCCACTGCCAGACTCACCATCGATCGGCGTTGACCTATGTCGTCCTGCGATCCCTGGGCTTTAAGAGGGTGCGCGGCTATGACGGCTCGTGGTCGGAATGGGGCAACGATCCAAGCCGACCGGTCAGCACAGCGACAGACGACTGATACCGCCTGCGGATCATCGGCCGCGAGCGGCCTCGCAGAGGAACTGTGACCGGTAGTGACGCAGCTCGTTGATTGAGTCGCGGATATCATCCAGCGCCAGGTGGGTGGCGTTTTTCTGGCTACTGTCGACCGCTGCAGGCATCCAGCGCCGCGCGAGCTCCTTGAGGGTGCTCACATCGATATGGCGGTAGTGGAAGTAGCGCATGAGCTCGGGCATTACTCGGTGGAGGAAACGACGATCCTGACAGATGCTGTTACCACACATCGGCGACACGCCCGCCGGCACCCATTGCTCGAGAAAACGCAGTGTCTGGCGCTCGGCCTCCGACTCATCGACGCGACTCTGGCGGACCCGCTCAATCAGACCCGAACCGCCATGCTGGCTTTGATTCCACTGATCCATTCCGTCAAGGACCGGCTCGGGCTGGTGGATCGCCAGCACCGGTCCCTCAGCGAGGATATTAAGCTCGGCATCGGTGACGATCGTGGCGATCTCGATGACCTGGTCGTTGTCGACGTCAAGACCGGTCATTTCCAGATCGATCCAGATGAGGTTATTCGCCGAATAGAGCATGTAAACGGGTCCCGGTTGAGTGACTGGAACCGCCAGTCTATCAAAGCCCTCCACCAACAGAATGATGACACCAATGAATGAATCGACGGCCCGCGTCGTGATGGGCAGCGGCGACCACTGTCTGGTTGCCGACCCCGACGGCAGCCTGCATCGCTGCCGGCCCCGCCGTCGCCGTGATCCGCGACCGGTCTGTGGTGACCGGGTGGAGTGGAGCGCCGATTCCCCCGACGGCTGGATCGACGTGATCCAGCCCCGTCGTAATCTGATCGAGCGCGGTGATTTTCGCGGGCGGCCGCGGGGGTTGGCCGCGAACATCGACCGGATTGTTCTGGTCGTCGCCCCCGAGCCGGTCCCCGATGCCCTGCTGGTGGATCGATATATCGTCCTCAGTGAGGCCCTCGATATCCCGTTAATGCTCTGGTGTCACAAACAGGATCTGGCTTCGAGCGCTCAATCAATGCCAATGCGAGCGATCCAGCGACGCTTTGAAGCCATGGGCATTCCGATGATGACCGGCAGTACACACGATCCCGAGGCCCTGAACCGATTGAGGACCGCCACCCGTGGCGAGACCCTGATTCTTGTGGGCCAGTCCGGTGTCGGTAAGTCATCCATCACGCAGGCCCTGGTCCCGACAGCAAGCTTGAGAATCGGACAGATATCGGCCAGCAGCGGTCAGGGCCGGCATACCACCAGCGAGACAACGCTATTCGATCGCCCCGACGGGGGTGCCCTGATCGACTCACCAGGCGTGCGCACGTTGCGTCTTGATCATCTGCAGCCAGGTGCCGTCGACGCCGCCTATCCAGTGATCGCTGAGGCGACCCGACGCTGCCGGTTCAATGACTGCCGCCACGGCAGCGAACCGGACTGCGGTATCCGCGCGGGTCTTGCAGCTGGCCATATCGACCCAGAGGCCCTGCAACGCTGGCAGCGGCTGCGTCAGGAAACCCGCGGATGACGATCTTCTTTGTGCTACTTGCCGTTGTCGCCGGGGCGGTGCTGAGCAATCGGCATGGGTTCGATGCCGTGATCGGGGCGGTGCTCTCGGCCGGTGAGCTGATGGCATTGGTGCTGCCGCTGGTCATCATCGCCATTGTCATGGCCGCCTACGCGCAGGCGCTTTTACCACGCGCCGTCGTCGAGCGATGGTTGGGACGCGATGCTGGGTGGCGCGGGCTTTTCATTGCGATGGCCGCCGGTGCGATCACCCCCGGCGGCCCGTTCATGGCTTTCCCGCTCGTGGTTGGGCTGCGGGCGATCGGGGCATCATTCCCCGTATGCATCACCTATCTCACCGCGTGGTCTGTGCTCGGCATTCAGCGCATCCTGATCTGGGAGCTGCCCTTTTTTGGCACCGACTTCGTCATCCTGCGTCTCATCGTTTCGCTCCCCCTGCCACTGATTGCCGGCATGGCCAGCCAATGGCTTGGCGATCCAGCGCGCCACTGAATGCTCTACGCCTACCTCAGTGTGCTTGCCCTCACCCTCGCGCTGGGCGTGCTTGGCCACCGGCATGAGCATGTGCGGCATCGCGCGGTGCTGCAGGGTGCATGGCAACAGCTCGCGCCGTTGTTGATCCGCCTACCCATTGCCCTGATCGCGGCCAGTTTTCTGGGTGAGCTCATTCCTCAGGCCCTGTTCGGTCGCTGGCTTGGCGAGAACTCGGGATTCATCGGGATCCTCATCGCCTCAGTGCTGGGCGGCGTTCTCCCCGGCGGGCCCGTCGTCGCCTTCCCGCTGATTCTCGTCTTTGAGCGTGCCGGTGTCGGCGTGCCGCAACTGATTGCGCTGCTCACGGGCTGGTCATGCGTTGCCCTGCATCGCACGCTCGCCTTTGAACTGCCCACCCTGGGCTGGCCGTTTGTCTGGCGGCGCTGGCTCGTGAGTATGATCCTCGTGCCTATGGCCGGTCTGATTGCCCTTGCCTGGCTCTGATCCACTACAGGGTTTGCAGTTATCAGAAAAGTTGATCTATAGTTAAGACACACTGGATACGGAGACCGGGTTATTCATTACCCGATTAACCGCCTGACATTCGACCGCACGCTGGGTGCGGCAGACTCTCCCTTTACCATCGCAACGGTGTGTGCGGAATGCGTCACCCCCGGGGACGACTGTGCTCGTACCGAATGATGGCGAATCCTTTAGTTGAAACGTAGATAATGGAGCTAACCATGAGTAAGCGTCCCCTTTACGCCCTGGCCCTCGCCGGTGCAATGGTGCCGATGGCGGCCAATGCCGAGTGCGGCGAGGTATCCGTGGCGGAGATGAACTGGACTTCCGGCGGCATTATGACCGGCGTCACCGAGTTCCTGCTCGAGCAGGGTTATGGTTGTGATGTCACCGTCGTGCCGTCAGCCACCACGACCGCCATCACATCGCTGGCGGAGAACAACGAGCCGGACATCGTCCCCGAGATGTGGGTCAACTCCGCGCCGCTGTACTTTGAGCTCGCCGAGGAAGGCAAGGTCATGAAGGCCTCCGATGCCTTCAGCAAGGGCGGTACCGAGCACTGGCTCGTCCCGAGCTATCTGGTCGAGGAGCATCCTGAACTGGCGACGATCGAGGGTGTCCTGAACAACCCGGAACTGGTCGGTGCCCGCTTCCACAACTGCCCCGATGGCTGGGGCTGCCGGATCGTCAACGACTCGCTGAAGGAGGCCTTCGAGCTGGAGGACAACGGCATCGAGGTGTTCAACCACGGCTCGGGTGAGACCCTGCAGGCCGCGATGGCATCGGCCTACGAGGCGGAAGAGCCCTACTTCGGCTACTACTGGGGCCCCACCGCCCCGCTCGGCAAGTATGACTTCGTCAGCATCGATCTGGGTCCCTACAACTCGGATGTGCATGACTGCAACCAGAACCCTGAGTGCGACGAAGTGGGTGTTTCCTCCTTCCCCTCCGCCAGCGTGTTCAATGTAGTCACCGCTGACCTCGCCGAGCGCGAGCCGGAAGCCTATCAGCTGATGCAGAACGTCACATTCGACAATGACGTGATGAATGGCATGCTTGCATGGCATTCCGACAACGAGGCAAGCGTTGATGAGGCTGTCGTCTACTACCTGCAGAACAATCAGGATGAGTGGATGAGCTGGCTCAGTGAGGACGCCCGCGCCAATGTCGCCGGCATGTTCTAGATAGCGGTCCCCCAGGGAGCGCGGGCGTCGGGGATTTATTCCCCGGCGCCTTTTCTTATTCCATAAGAGGAACCCGCCGATGGCGACCTACGATTTTATCTTTAACGGACTCGGACTCCGAGAGTGGTGCGGCGAGCGCGGCGGTGGGTCCATGAGCATGGACGAGCTGCTGGCAAGCCAGGACACCACCGCACCGTCACTCTGGGAACTGCCCTTCCCGTCTCTCGACAACCTCAACGACGCCTGCCCGGCCATTGCCCAGACCCGAGACCTTACCAGTGGTCTGGAGAGTGGCTTTCTGGCGGTCAAGGACAGCCTCAAGTTCATACTCGATCCGGTGACACAGCCACTGAGCTGGTTTTTGAACGGCGCGCTGAACATGTTCCAGACCGTGCCGTGGTTCATCATGATTCCACTCATGCTGATCGTGGTGCTGATCGCCTCCAAGTCAATGCGACTGGTGGGTATGGTCGCGGCGATGCTGGGATTCCTTGCGTTCATCGACCATTACGACTACGCAATGCAGACGCTCGCGATCATCTTCGTCTGCTCGCTGATCTGCGTATTACTGGGCGTACCCATCGGGATCGCCATGTCGCGCAGTGACAATCTCCAACGAGGGATCACGCCGGTCCTGGATATGCTCCAGACGCTTCCGCCGTTCGTGTACCTGATTCCGCTGATTTTCCTGTTCTCCGTCACCGAGCCAAAGCTCTACGGGATTGCGATCATCCTCTACGCGATCGTGCCGGTCATCCGTCTCACCAACCTGGGTATCCGGCTGGTGGACAAGGATGTGATCGAGGCCGCGGATGCCTATGGCATGACCGATCGCCAGAAGCTCTACGGCGTACAGATTCCGCTGGCACTGCCGAACATCATGGCGGGTGTGAACCAGACCATCATGATGAGCCTCGCCATGGTCGTCATCGCCTCGCTGGTCTCGGCGCCCGGGTTGGGTGTGCTGGTGCTGCGCGGCATCCGCAACCTCGAGCTGGGTGTCGGACTGGTCTCCGGGCTTGGCATCGTCCTCCTCGCCGTCATCCTCGACCGTGTGACAAAGGCCGCTCTGGCCCGCGTCAACACGTCGCAGCAGTAATCACAGGAGGTCGATTCAATGAGCGATCAGATAAAGATCTCGATCCAGCATCTGTACAAGATCTTCGGTGACGACCCGGAGACGGCGCTGGAGCATGTCAAGGCGGGCGTCAACAAAACCGACCTGCTGGAACAGTACGGTCATGTGCTCGGTCTGCAGGACATCAACGTTGACATCGCCGATGGTCAGATCACGGTGATCATGGGGCTGTCCGGCTCCGGGAAATCAACGTTGATCCGCCATCTCAACCGACTCATCGAGCCGACGGCCGGCGACGTGCTGGTCGATGGCAACAATGTGATCGGCTATGACGAGGATGCGCTCCGCCGGTTACGACGCGAGAACATGTCGATGGTGTTCCAGAAGTTCGCCCTTCTCCCCCATCGCACCATCGCCGAGAACGCCGCAATGCCTCTGGTTGTGCGGGGTGAGGACAAGTCCACTGCTCTGACCGAAGCCAGCAAGTGGCTGGCACGCGTTGGCCTTCAGGGCAACGACAATCAGCATCCGCACCAGCTCTCAGGCGGTATGCAACAGCGGGTGGGTATCGCACGGGCACTCACCTCCAACTCAGACATCATGCTGATGGATGAGGCATTCTCCGCACTCGACCCGCTCATCCGAACGGACATGCAGGATCTGCTCCTCGAGCTTCAGCAAGAGCTGCACAAGACGATCGTGTTCATCACGCATGACCTCGACGAGGCGCTCAAGCTCGCGGACCACCTGGTGATCCTCAAGGATGGCTATACCGTGCAGCAGGGCGAGCCGCAGGAGATACTGCTGCGCCCGAACGATCCGTACATCATTGACTTCATCAGTGACATCAACCGTGCCCGCGTGCTTCGCGTCCGCTCGGTGATGAAGCACACGCGTGAGGCGATCGATGGGCCTGTCGCCGGAGACGTCGACGAGGATACTAATCTTGAATCCGTGATCGCCGCCTCTGACGGTGACACGGACCTCGTCTATCGGGTCGTCCGGGATGGCGAGCAGATCGGTGTGATCAGTATGCGGACACTGGTCAAGGCATTGGTGCCGACCAGTGCAGCTGAGGGTGGCGTCCGCGGTAATTACTGACCGCCCCCGTCCCGCATCTCTATAAAAAAACCCCGCTGCGACGCAGAGGCCGCAGCGGGGTTTTTCAGTCGAGGCAGTCGATCAGTCGACCAGATCGAACCGGTCGTTATCCATCACCTTGGTCCAGGCACTGACAAAGTCGTCAACGAACTTCGTCTCGTTATCGTCCTGCGCATAGACCTCGGCGTATGACCGAAGGATCGAGTTGGAACCGAACACCAGATCCGCCCGGGTCGCCGTCCACTTAACCTCGTCGGTCTGGCGGTCGCGGACCTCATAACGATTGCTGTCGACCGGCTTCCAGGTATTTGCCATATCGCAGAGGTTGGCGAAGAAGTCGTTGGTCAGCGCACCCTCACGGTCCGTGAACACGCCATGCTTCGTCCCGGCGTGGTTCGTGCCCATGACACGCATGCCACCCACCAGCACCGTCATCTCTGGCCCCGTCAGACCCAACAACTGGGCACGGTCGAGCATGAGCTCCTCAGCACTGACGACGTAGTCTTTCTTCATCCAGTTTCGGAAACCGTCTGCTTCCGGCTCCAGGACATCGAACGATGCGGCATCGGTCTGCTCTTCGCTCGCGTCACCCCGGCCGGGCGTGAACGGGATGGTGAGATTGTGTCCACCCGCCTTGGCGGCCTGCTCGACACCGACATTACCCGCCAGCACGATGACATCCGCCAGGCTAGCGCCGGACTCGCGGGCAATCGGCTCAAGCGTGTTGAGCACGCGCTCGAGACGCTCCGGCTCATTGCCGGCCCATTCCTTCTGTGGCGCCAGGCGGATGCGGGCCCCATTGGCGCCGCCACGCAGGTCCGAATTCCGGAAGGTCCGGGCGCTGTCCCAGGCGGTCGCTACCATCTCGTCGATGCCAAGCCCGCTATCCGCGATTTTCGCCTTGACCGCATCCACGTCGTAGTCGGTATTGCCGGCTGGCACCGGGTCCTGCCAGATCAGATCCTCATCCGGCACATGCGGACCAATGTAGCGGGCCTTGGGCCCCATATCGCGATGAGTCAGCTTGAACCAGGCCCGAGCGAACACATCGTCAAAATAGGCCGGATCGTTGTAGAACCGCTCCGAGATCTTCCGATACGCCGGGTCCATCTTCATGGCCATGTCGGCGTCGGTCATGATCGGGTTGAGGCGGATCGATGGATCCTCGACGTCAACCGGTTTGTCCTCTTCCTTGATGTTCACCGGCTCCCACTGCCAGGCGCCGGCCGGGCTCTTCCTGAGCTCCCACTCGTAATTGAGCAGCAGATGGAAATACCCGTTGTCCCACTGAACCGGGTTGGTCGTCCAGGCGCCTTCGATGCCACTGGTGACGGTGTCACGTCCCACGCCCCGGGTGGTGTGATTGTTCCATCCAAGGCCCTGCTCCTCGACGTCCGCCGCTTCAGGATCAGGACCCAGCAATTCGGCATCCCCGTTACCATGGCATTTACCAACGGTATGCCCACCGGCGGTCAGGGCAGCGGTCTCTTCATCATTCATCGCCATGCGCGCGAACGTCACGCGGACCTGCTCTGCCGTGGCAAGCGGATCAGGGTTCCCGTTGACGCCCTCGGGGTTCACATAGATCAGCCCCATCTGGACCGCTGCCAGCGGATTCTCCATCGTGTCCGGTTTTTCAACATCGCCATAGCGCTCTTCACTCGGGGCAAGCCACTCTTTCTCAGCGCCCCAGTAAATGTCCTTTTCCGGATGCCAGATATCCTCGCGACCATAACCGAAACCAAACACCTTCAGCCCCATGGACTCATAGGCCACCGTCCCGGCAAGGATGATCAAGTCGGCCCAGCTGACCTGGTTGCCGTACTTCTTCTTAAGCGGCCACAACAGCCGGCGGGCCTTATCAAGGTTGGTGTTATCCGGCCAGGAGTTCAGCGGTGCGAAGCGCTGGTTACCCGTACCACCGCCGCCACGGCCATCCGCGGTGCGGTACGATCCGGCGGCATGCCAGGCCATACGGATCATCAGACCGCCATAATGCCCCCAGTCGGCCGGCCACCAGGACTGGCTGTCCTTCATGAACGCCCGCATGTCGTTCCAAAGGGCCTCGTGGTCGAGCTTCTTGACCTCTTCGCGGTAGTTGAAGTCCTCGCCCATTGGATTGGTCTTGGTGTCATGCTGATGGAGGATCTCCAGATCCAGCGCATTAGGCCACCATCCCATATTGTCGCTGCTCTGGCTGGTCGCCCCGCCGTGCATTACCGGGCACTTACCGGTCTGATCGATATCAGCTGCTGCCATCGTTCATGATCTCCGCTCTTTGGCTTTGTGACTGTCCTATTTATAACAGACACAGAGTGAAAGGGAATTTGTTACGGCCGATAGAATGGATAGGCGGAGTATATGAGTAAGCATTCAGCTATTTGCTCGCTGCGCCGGCGTCCCAATCGCTCACGCGATTGGTCGAACCCATTATCTGCCTGTACCGAGGGTTCGAACCCCCGGGCACTGTCAGACATAAAAAAGGGGCCTGCAGCCCCTGTTTTATGTCTGGCGGAGAGGGAGGGATTGACCCGGCGGGTACCGTACACGCGCTTTCCAGGCGCGCTCCTTCGACCGCTCGGACACCTCTCCAATAAGCGATCAGGATAATTCACGACGGACTACGGATCAATCGGTGCCACGCCCGGGACCATAGACGGACGTCGGGAATGGTGTGACGTTGCCGTCGGCGTCGGAGATCTTGGGAGCGCCTTCCTTCTCGACTTCGTCCACACGGACAATCGAGTGCATTGGCACATAGGTGCGCTTGACGCCTTCGAACTCGTTCTTGAGTTTCTCTTCGGCCGGATCGACCACCACCTGAGTGCGCTCACCAAAGGTGAGTTCCTCAACCTCGACGAAGCCGAGCAGGCCGCCATCAGAGATGTTGCGGGCATAGATCTCGTAGATCTTGCTCTGATTGTGAAAGATCACACGGTAAATGCGCTCGGAAGACGCCATGGCAGACCTGCCGGTATTCGCTATCAAAGGCTCTAGAGGTTAACACGGCATCGGGCCTGGACGGCGCAGCACCGGAACGGTGTGCAAAGCGCGAGGTGTAGGGTCAGGCCGGAGCGATGGCATCGCCCCGGCCATCAACGATTCAGTCGGCGGGCTGGCGGGCGACACGGAGGTAGGGCTTGAGTGTGTCCCAACCCTCCGGAAATTTCTCCCGTGCCTGCTCGTCACTGACCGCCGGCGGGATGATGATGTCATCGCCATCACGCCAATTGACGGGCGTCGCCACCGTGTGTCGCGCATTCAGCTGCAGGGAGTCGAGCAGACGCAGGATTTCGTTGAAATCCCGGCCGCTGGTCATCGGGTAGATCAGCATCGCCTTGATACGCTTGTCGGGACCGATGACGTAAACGGCCCGGACGGTGGCGTTATCCTTCGCGGTCCGTCCCTCGCAGTTCTCACCCTCATCCTCGGGCAGCATGTCGTAGAGTTTGGAGATGGTCAGGTCGGTGTCCCCGATCATCGGATAGTTCGGCGCCGTTCCCTGCGTCTCCTCGATGTCCCTCGACCAGGTGGCATGGTTTTCCACAGGGTCGACCGACAGTCCGATGACCTTCGTCCCACGCTTGTCGAAGTCGGGCTTGAGCTGTGCCATGTAGCCAAGCTCAGTCGTGCAGACCGGGGTGAAATCCTTCGGGTGAGAGAACAGGATTGCCCAATCGTCGCCGATCCAGTCATGAAAGCGGATCTCGCCTTCAGTGGTCTTGGCGGTAAAATCCGGCGCGATACTTCCAATACGCAGTCCCATCGAAACGCTCCATCGGCTACTGTTCCATTACAATGTTGCGCATATTAAGACCGGCGCGGTCTTATTGAAAAGAATTGTTACTTATTCTCATATATCTGGATGGAATATAATGCACGCTTGGGAAGGCCAGAGCTTCAGCGACATCCGTCTAATCACCCAGCGCCGAGACCCGCGTCGCTTCCAATTAGGCTGCGCCACGAGTGACGGCACGCATACCGCGCTCCAGTGGTTCCGCAATATGCCCGAGATCTCACAGTGGCTTCGACGGATGGAACCCCAGCGCTGGGCCATCCGCGGTTCTGCGCTCATCGCCATCAAGGCAGAGCTCGAGCCTATCCTCACGCGTGTCGATGTCTACGGGCTTGAAGAGGAAAGCCGGGTTGCTCACAACGCCGTGACCGCGGGGCACTATCAGATCCTCTGGTGGGGTGATTTCAGCACTTTTGCGGCGGCCGGAGACCACTGGTCGGACACGTTCCTCAGTCGCGAAGGGCTGACACCGGTCAATGCCGCGGACAATGAACAGGCAAAGGCACTGGCGGAAAGCCTGCGGGCTCGGGTCGACGCTCTAACCGAGTGACGTCGCGGCGGTTGCGTTGCGCGGGAATTCCGCCTTAGTCTCACCCTATGAACAAACCATGTATCTTCTGTGAGATCGCTGCGGGCCGCATGGATGCTGAAGTCATCCATCAGGATGAGCAGGTTGTCGCCTTCCGGGACATACACCCGCAGGCACCCACTCATGTGCTGGTCATCCCGCGCCGGCACATTGAAAGCATGACTGAAATCGAGGCGGCAGACGCCGAACTCATCGGACATATGCACCTGACCGCCAAGCGCCTGGCGAATGAGTTGGGTATTGCCGAGTCGGGTTTTCGCAGCATTTTCAACTTCGGACGTGATGCCGGACAGACGGTCTGGCATATCCATCTGCACTTAATGGGCGGGCGAAGCATGGGCTGGCCCCCCTGGCCCGGGAACTGAAGCGAATGAAATTCTTTGTTGATACGGCCCAGGCCGACGATATCCGCGAGCTCAACGATTACGGACTGCTGGATGGCGTAACAACGAATCCGTCGCTGATCGCGAAATCCGGTCGTGACTTCAAGACGGTGGTTGGCGAGATCTGCGCAATCGTCGATGGGCCGGTATCGGCGGAAGTCGCGGCGCTCGACTTCGATAGTATGCTGCGTGAAGCGCACACACTTGCGGCGATCGCTGACAATGTCGTCGTCAAGCTGCCACTGACACTCGATGGCCTCAAGGCCTGCCGGCGCTTGAGTGGTGCTGGGATCAATACCAATGTCACGCTCTGCTTTTCGGCGAATCAGGCACTCCTGGCGGCCAAGGCCGGAGCGACCTATGTCTCACCGTTCATCGGCCGACTTGATGACATCAACCTCGATGGCATGGCGCTGATCAACGAGATGCGGGCGATCTACGACAACTACGACTTCTCCACCCAAATCCTCGCGGCGTCGATCCGTAACGCCAATCACGTCAAGGATGCCGCCCTCGCCGGCGCCGATGTGGCCACAATCCCGCCGGCCGTGATTCGTGGACTCGTCAGCCATATCCTCACGGATAAAGGGCTTGATCAGTTCATCCGCGATTGGCAGGCAACCGGACAGTCCATCTGAACGGCCTGATCGGGAAACCTGGCTGGCTAGCAATCAACGACGGCCGGAAACGCTACCGGATTGACTCGCGGTGACTGATAATTGTCAGCGCCGTCACCGACGAGAGAATAATGATCATCCCAAGGACCTCGGCAAGCGATAACGCCTGGCCGAGCCCGATGACACCGTAGAGCGTTGCGGTCACTGGCTCGATCATGGCGACCACCGCTGCCATGGTGGGCAGCACGCCGCGCAGGCCGATGAAATAGCAGAGAAACGAAAGCCCCGCCCCGATAATCCCGAAAAGCAGGAACAGCGGCGCATCAGGCGACAGGGGGACGCTCACGGCCTGTCCGGGGTCAACCAGAAAGACCAGCGCGAAGACGGCCGCGAGAAACGCCACGGTCAGGGATACCGGCGTACTGCCGTGTGAGCCGGCGGACTTGAAAGCGAATATGAACACCGAGTAGGAGATGCCGGACAGCAGTCCGGCAATAACCCCCCAGAGGTTGATGGCGCCGGGCGTCGCACGGTAGAGCCCGGTCAACAGTATCACCCCCACCATAATCGCCCCGATAACGCCGAATTTGAGTAACGTCGGACGCTCTGTGCCGCGCGCGAATGACACGAAGTACACCATCACCGGCGCGCTGTACATGAGCGTTACTGCGACCGCAACGCTGGCCTCGCTGATGCTGATGAAATAGAACGTGAGATTGCCGGTGACGCCGAGTCCCGCCAGCGCCGACCAGCCGATCAGCGGTTTGGTCAGATTCAGGGAACAACCCTGAACGCGGATGATGGCCACCCAGATCAGCATGCAGATAAGACCGACGAGAAGCCGCCAGAATGAGAGCAGCTCCGGTGCCCAACCCGCAGTCATGAGTTGCCCTGCCAACCCACCCGCAAGCCCCCATTGAAACGCGGCGGCCATGACAAGCGCGATCGGAAGCAACATAGGCGACGTCCCCGGTCACCTGCTGAAAGGGTAAAGCGTGCGGTGACTATGGAAAGACAAAAATGACAACCCTACGTTCCACCATCAACAGGCGGGTCGACGATGAATAATGAGCAAGTCGGTCATTTTGGTTGAAGGCAGTGCTGACCGAGCGGGCACCCCGCCGCGCATAAAAAAACCGGCACGTAGCCGGTTTCTCTTTGAATGGTGCGCCCGGGAGGACTCGAACCCCCAACCTTCTGATTCGTAGTCAGATACTCTATCCAGTTGAGCTACAGGCGCCTCAACAAAGCGAAATTATGGAGAAATCGACGGGGACCGTCAAGAAACCGACATCGAGGGAGCGAGGCGCTCAGTTGCAATGGGGCTGTCAAGGCCTGTAGGTTTTTGATTGACCATTCAATCAAAGGAACAATATGCACTCTGTCAATGTTTTTGCTTCAGGACGCGGGTACTTGACCCATGCCATCGCGGTGGCGGCGATTGGTTTCTCGGGGTACGCACTCGCCGATAATCTCGAGACACAGCTGGAGGCGCTGCAGGACTTCCAGGTGATTGCCCATCGTGGCGCCAGTGGCCACGCGCCTGAACACAGCATGGAGGCCCTTCAGATGGCCCATGACATGGGGGCCGATTACCTTGAGCTGGATATTCAGTTGTCCGCTGACGGCGTGCTGGTCGCCATTCACGACGAAACCGTCGATCGCACAACAGATGGAGAAGGCGCCGTCCAGGATTTCGACCTCGCCGGGCTGAAGGCGCTCGATGCCGGCAGCTGGTTCAATGATGCCAATCCGGATCGCGCCCGGCAGGATTTCGTCGGCACCGAAGTGGTCACCCTCGATGAGGTCATCGATCGTTTCGGCACCCAGACCCGCTACTACCTTGAGACCAAATCGGCAGAGCGCGATCCAACCCTTGAGGCGGCGATGATGGAAAAACTCAGTGACCGCGGCCTGATCGAAGCCGGCGCCGTTGTGATTCAGTCTTTCTCACAGGAAAGCCTCCAGAAGGTACAGGCCATCAATCCGGACGTGCCACTCATTCAGCTCGTGTGGTATTACCCGGAATCCGATGACAGCGACGCACTCGTTGAATGGACGGGCGTCACGCCTGGGCCCGAGTCAATCAGTGACGCGGATTTCCAGAGCGTACGCGAGTATGCCGTCGGCATTGGCAGTAACCTCGCCTATCAGGGTAATCAGGTCATCGATGACGACTTCGTCCGACAGGCGCAGACCAACGACCTGCTGGTCCATATCTACACGATCAATGCGGTCCCGGAGATGGAGCAGTTAATGCGTTGGGGCGTTGATGGAGTCTTCACCAACTTCCCGGCGCGCCTCATCCGCCTGGTCGATTGAGGGTATGGTCATAGCGCGTTGAATGAAGCAAGCGCTCCAATAACATGGCAGATAATCGCTCGCTGGGTATAATCGCGTTTTGCGTATCCTGGGAGTATCCACCATGCTGGAGCGTTTCTTCGACTTGGCCGAGAACGGCACGGATGTCCGTCGCGAGCTGCTTGCCGGCCTGACGACCTTTCTCACCATGGCCTACATTGTTGTGGTCAACCCGAGCATCCTCTCGGAAACCGGTATGAACTGGGGCGCCGTGTTTGTCGCCACCTGTCTGGCCGCGGCACTCGGCAGCCTGATCATGGGCCTCTACGCGAACTATCCCTTCGGCCTGGCCCCGGGCATGGGTCTCAACGCCTATTTCACCTACGGCGTCGTTCTGGGGATGGGCATCGCCTGGCAGGCCGCCCTCGGTGCGGTTTTCCTGTCGGGCATCCTGTTCTTGATCATCTCTGTGCTACCTATCCGCGAGTGGCTGATCAACGCTATCCCGATGTCACTCAAAATGGCGATTTCAGCCGGTATCGGTTTCTTTCTGGCGATTATCGCGCTGCAGAACGCCGCCATCGTTGTCAATAGCGATGCCACGCTGGTGACGCTGGGTGACCTGACCGCGATTCCGACGCTGCTGGCCATGCTCGGCTTCGTGATCATGGTGGCATTGAGCTACCGCGAGATCCCGGGCGCGGTACTGATCGGTATTCTTGTCGTGAGTCTGATCGGCGTGCCACTGGGCGTCGCGGAATTCGATGGTGTGATATCGATGCCGCCGGATCCGAGCCCCACCTTCCTGCAGATGGATATCGCTGGCGCGCTGGAGCTGGGCCTGGTGTCAGTCGTGCTGGTGTTCCTGTTCGTCGACCTTTTTGACAGCACAGGCACACTCATCGGCCTGTCCCACCGGGCCGGTCTGCTCGATCGCGATGGTCGGCTTGGGCGACTGCGAAGCGCCCTGGTCGCCGATTCAGGGGCGAGCATCGGTGGCGCAGTGTTCGGCACCTCCACAACAACGACTTATATCGAGAGCGCATCCGGCATCAACGCGGGGGGCCGCACCGGTCTGACCGCTGTTGTCATCGCCGTTCTGTTCCTGCTGTCACTCTTCTTCCTGCCCGTCGTCAGCGCTATCCCCGGTTACGCGACCGCGCCAGCGCTGCTTTTTGTCGCTTGCATGATGGTTCGCGGCCTCGCCGAGTTGGACTGGGATGACATCACGGATACGGCACCTGCCGTTGTTACCGCCATTGCAATGCCGCTGACCTATTCCATCGCTGATGGCATGGGCCTTGGATTCATCACTTACGTGTTTGGCAAGACGCTGGCCGGCAGACCCATGCAGGTCCATCCGGCGGTATGGCTGATTGCCACCCTGTTCGTGCTGCGGTTTGTGTTCATCTAAAGCCGTCAGGGGGGCGCATGGCCGAGGGACCCCCGGACCATGGCAGACGGTGCTGTCTTTATAGGGTAATGACCTGATCGGGCATATTGCCAGCCAGTGCACCGTAGAGGTCGGGGAAACAGCCAATGGGTACGCCGGTCATCAAACGATCGGCGATCTCCCGCTCATAGCAGCACTGATCACAGCCCATCAGAAGGATATTCTGCTCCTCGGCCACTTTGCGCAGACGCTCGCCAATGACATCGCCATCGACCAGCACGTAATTGTTGTCCTCGAAAAAGAACATACCGACCACCTCAACGCCATGACGCTTTTCCTCAAGCTGCGGCAGTATCATGCGCGCCAGCACGTAGGAAATGTTGTGCCGCTGGGTGGCGAATATATAGGCAACTTTCATTCAACCTCCTGTTTCTCGGATGAAATGGTTGTTATCAGGGCGCGGTAGGCCCCAAGCGCGATCGCTGCCCGATCCTGCATCGTTGCGGGAACGCCCCGCACGCACGCGACGAGTTCGTCGAGAGCCGGCACCGCGGACATACCGGCAACTTCACCCTCCAGCAGGTCAACAACCCCCTGGCAATACGCCACCAGTGTGACGCAGGTGCTGCATTCAAACCGCAGTGCCTGCATACGGTGGCGACGAACGTCGGCACTGAAACTCGCCTCCAGTCCGCTGGCGGCACGTATCGCCCGGCCTCGCAGGGGCATGGCGGGGCGCCGCCGCGTTTCCATGCCGCGTTCAAGGCAGTCATGGAACCGCAGGTCACGCGTCGGCGGCCCGACAGGATCACGCGTGGTGATCACCGGTATTTCCACCGGAGCAGGTGCCGCTCGAGCATCCCGGCCAGCGTGAACAGGATCATCACGAACACCAGGACGAGGAAGATCAGGCCGAAGGTCAGGGACGCGTTATAGGTACTCTGCGCAAAAGCCAGAAGGTAACCAAGGCCTCGGCTCGAGGCCACAAACTCGCCGACAATGGCACCGGTGAAGGCAAAGCCAACCGCGACCTTGAGATTGCCCATTACCCAGGCAACCACGGAGGGTACGTAGACCTCGCGCAGGAGTACCCATTGACCGCCACCGAGCGTCTTGACCCGCTCGACGAGGCGCTGATCGACATCGCGAATACCGTTATAAACCGAGAAGAAAGTCAGAACGACCACAAGGATGAACGAAAGCGCCACCTTTGAGGCGAGCCCTATGCCGAGCCAGATGATGAACAGCGGCGCCAGGATCACCCGCGGGATGGCGTTGAGCATGGCCATCACCGGTTCGAGCAGCTCGGCAACCGGCCGCAACAGCGCCGCAATGAACCCGAGCACCGCCCCGCCGACCAGTCCCAGCCCCAGTCCCAGCAGGGCGGCGCTGAAAGTCGCTTCGAGGTGCTTATAGATCTCGCCGTCCGCAAACAGATCGCCGACCGCACTGGCAATAGCGGTCGGTGGCGGTCCATAGAAGGGATCGAGCCACCCCATCCAGACCACGAATTCCCACAGGGCAGCAATCAGCGCGAGTGCAGCCGTCCTTCTTATATAGAGGCCATATTTCTGCCAGATCACTGATTCACTACCTTCAACTCAGGCTCTGTTCGAACCCCGGGCGTACGGACTTGCGTTGACAGATCGTTCCAGAGCCGCGTGGCAATACTGGCAAACTCGCGATTTTCCTTGACCTTCAATAAGTCTCTCGGTCGTGGCAGATTGACCTCGTAGCGTCCCTTGATCTGAGCGCGCGGGCCGCTGCCAAGCAGGATCACCCGATCCGATAGCGCGACCGCTTCTTCCAGATCATGGGTGACGAGCAGAACGGTGAGCTGGTCACGTTCCACCCACCGTAGGAGATCATCGGTCAGGTAATGACGGACAATCGCGTCCAGCGATGCGAATGGCTCGTCCATCAATAGAAAACGCGGTCGAAGTGCGAGCACCTGAGCAATCGCGACACGCTTACGCTGGCCACCTGATAACTCTCGCGGATAACGGTCCTCTAAGCCCTTCAACCCAACCGATGCCAGCCACTCGTTCGCCTGTTCAGTGGCGCTGGCTTTCGACGCACCGTGGTTTCGCAGGCCGAGCGCAACATTCTGTCGGGCCGTGCGCCAGGGCAGCAGCGCATCGTCCTGAAACAGAAAGCCGACTTCGCCCCGGTCAACGGCAAGCTCGACGCGACCTGCAGAGGGTGTCTGCAGGCCCATGACCGCTCTCAGCAGCGTGCTCTTACCGCATCCGGAGGCACCGATCAGACTGACGAACTCACCGGCGCTCACCGACAGGTCAACGCCCTCGACCACCGGCTCGGCCCCATAACTGATTTGGACATCGGAGAGTTCCAGCATGGATCAGCCGACCACTTCCGGCGCGACGATACGGTCAAGATCAACATTGCCGCCGCGCCCGCCAGCAGCGCGGTTAACGTCGATCACACGCTGCATGGCGTCCAGATTCATATCAACCGCGGTCGGATAGAGCGACTCACGATAGCGCTCGAGCGTGTTGGCAAGCCGATCGCGGTCGCCACCCGTAATGATCTCGGAGGGCAGCGACTCCACAAGCCGCTCCGGGGTCGTCGACTGGACAAACCGAAGCCCCTTGCCGAGCGCTCGGGCAAGGGCCTGCATCTCGTCATTGCGCTCCTCGAGCTCGCCTCGGCGCGTCGCAACACCCATGAACTCGTAGGCACCACCGAGGTACTCGTTCGCATCGTCGATATCCATGCCGTTGACCAGCACGCGCGAGCCTCGCTCCTGGAGCAGCGTCAGGGCGGGCTCCTGAACCATGCCGGCATCCAGCTGACCCAAGCGGATGGCGTCATAGAGGTTGGTACCCACGGTCGCGAACTCCACCGAGTCCGGATCGACGCCGGCACGCTCGAGCAGGTAGAGCATGAAGGCATGGTCGGCATTGCCAAGTGCAGAGACACCAATCGTGCGCCCCTCGAGCGCCTCGACGCCCTTGATCTCGTCCGCGAGATCGGGACTCGTTGCCAGTGCGAACAGGGGGAGACGGCCGGTGGATGCGAAGCGAACGATATCGGCGCCGTTTGAAAACGCATTCAGGGCCGCGTCAAAGGACGTCGCCGCATAATCGACCGCACCGCCGTTGAGCGCCTGCAGGGCAGCACTTCCGCCGCGCGTATAGACCAGTTCCACGTCCAGCCCCTCTTCGGCAAAGAACCCGGCCGCACGTGTTGCCTCATACGGCACCACGCAGAGAAGCTGACTGCAGAAGGCGAGTCGAACGCGCTTTTGCTGGCCCCAGACCGGACTGACCAATCCGCCGATCGCTGTCAGGCCGGCGGCACCGGCCGCGCCGCGAAGGAAATCCCGCCTCGAAACGCCCCGGCTGACGTGCAGGACATCGACTTCCTCGCGCCCAAGCGGGCCAAGATCATTGCAGCAATCGGACATCGTTCCTCCAAGGGATCTGTATAGGCCTCATAGGGTACTGAGTACGTTGATGCAGGCAAAGAATAAAACGTTATACCTATATAATATCCAGAAATGCCGCCGACCAACGCTTGAGGATCAGAGCCATTGACGGGTGAATCCTCCAGGTGAGCGAATGAAGGGGCTGGATCATTTGGAATTCACTAGACGAAGCGGACACCCGTATCCATGTTTCATCAACAAGGAGCTACCATGAAGCGCCTGGCACTCATCGCGACGACACTCGTACTGCTGACCGGCTGCAGTGGGGTGCCGTTAGTCCCCGGTATATAGCTGGCTCCCTACCCCGAGCCAGCGCATTGAGCGGGGCCTGCAAAGCTGGGGGCCACCCTACGACTGCGGCGCCATCACCCTCGTGCGCTGGCCCGCGTCGTGCGACTGACAGGTTGGAGCGTGCCCACTTGATAACGGCTACGGAGTCCCGTGGACGAAGGCTATAGCACGTTAGCCGGTCAGTTTTTTGGTCTGGCGTCACTGATCCTCTGCGTCCTGGCATTTTCCAACAAGCAGGACGATCGGCTCTTGCTGCTGCTGATCTCAGCGAACGTGGCCTTCGTCCTACAGTTCTTGTTTTTTGAGAGCTGGACGGCGGCGGCGTTGTCACTGCTGGTCATTGTGCGCATTGCACTTGCGAGGCGCTTTCCGCGCAGTCTGAAAGCAATGACGATGGTTCTGGCAGCAAGCGCCGTCGCTTCGGTGCTCACCTGGCAGAGCTGGGCAGACTTGCCCGCCATGGTCGCGATGGTGCTGGGTACGGTGGGTATGTTTCTGCTCAGGGGAATCCCGATGCGGGTCTTTCTGGGAATGGCAGCTTTAGCGTGGACGGTCAGTCATGTCCTGGCTGGCTCGGTGGGAGGGACACTGGCCGAAGTGCTTGTATTCTCGACTAACGCGATCACGATTTATCGCCTCTATCAGGCGACACAGCGCCACCCGGAGGTCACTGATTAGCGCCGGCCCGAAGCCCCTGTTCTGTGTCTGGCGGAGAGGGAGGGATTGATTCGGCCCTCCGGGCCTCACCCTTCGGGCGCATCGCTGCGCGACGCGTCCCAATCGCCAGCCGGCGATTGGTCGAACCCCATCTATCTGGCTCCGGGGGTTCGAACCCCGTCAGTCAGACACAAAAAAGGGGCCTACGGCCCCTGTTCTGTGTCTGGCGGAGAGGGAGGGATTCGAACCCCCGGAGCCCTCTCGGACTCACCGCATTTCGAGTGCGGCGCTTTCGACCACTCAGCCACCTCTCCAACATTGCGGATTGTACAACATCTGTTGCTTTGGGCGAAAACATGGCCAATGCCGCATTAGCGGCCATAGCCAGCACCAAGTACATGCTCGTCGGTGCGGGTGGCATCGGTCTGAAGCTGCAGGGTTCACTCAACACCCTTGCCTGGGGACAGGTGAGCGTCATCCTGGTCCTTATCCTGGTCACGGTTATCGTAAGCGAATGGGTCTCCGCGAAAATGCGCCACGCGGTGATCTGACGGGCATGTCCGCCCGACATTCATGCGGACGCGCTATAATTCGCGATTGAGATTGCGCGTAACAGGATACCCATGAATCAAGACTCTCCCTCCCCTCAATCGGCCATCCCGCTTGGCTTTAGCGCCTACGAGGCCATTCGCCATCGGCTCCCCAGTTCCAACCGACGCGGCGGCTGCGGCCAGGCTGTGCATCTCGGCGAGATTGCCGATGGCTTCGATACCGTGCTTGTGGACGCGTTCGGTGTGCTCAACCGAGGGCGGGCCCCAATCCCCGGCGTTCCGGAGCGCATTCGTGATCTGCAGGCGTCGGGCAAGCGCGTAATGGTGGTGTCCAATGCGGCCGGATTTTCGCATGCGACTCTCATGGCGCGGTATCAAAGCCTCGGTTATCACTTTGACACGGACGATGTCGTGACCAGTCGTAAAACGCTGGTCCGCCAGCTCGAGGCGGAGCCAGCCCGTCACTGGGGGATAATCGCCGGCCAGCAGTTCGGGCCCGAAGAGTTTCCGCCCCTTGACTACCGGCTGCTCGGCGACGACATCCGCGACTACGACGCGGTGGATGGCTTCCTGTTTGTTGGCGCATCGGAGTGGTCGGCGGCCCGGCAGAGGCACCTGATCAAGAGCCTGACAGCGAATCCGCGTCGACTCCTGGTGGCCAATCCAGACCTTCTGGCGCCTCAGGAGGGAGGCAACTCCATCGAACCGGGCACCCATGCCCACCAGATCCAGGATGAAACCGGCGTTGAGCCGGCCTTCTACGGCAAACCCTTCGCGAATATCTTTGAGTTGGCCCTGGAGCGCCTCGGCCCCGATATCGATCGTGACCGCACGCTGATGGTGGGGGATACGCTCCATACTGATGTGTTGGGTGGGCTGACGGCAGGGATCCAGACCGCGCTGGTGACACGCACCGGTGTGCTTGCCGATATGGACATCAATGCAGCGATTGAGTCATCCGGTATCCGTCCGGACTGGATTCTCGATCAGGCCTGACAGCCCGCCGAACAACCAGGCCAGATGCCGATGGGCGATCAGTGGGCTGTCGGGGGACAGGCGCAGACGGCATTCCCCCACCACTCGGGGTTCGCCGCTGACCTGGGAGCGGATGCTCGGATAACCCCCAACATCGCCGGTGCCGCGTACCCGTGCCTCGAATGTTGTGCCCGCCGGACTCGTATTGCGCAGCGTGGCTTCCGGATCCAACCGCCCCTGCTGCAGGCGTCGGGCGAGTCGGGCGATGGTGCCGGTCCCCGTGGGGCAGTCCCAGAGCACACCCGGATGACCGTATGTCCCCCCAGTTGCCGCCAGGCAGCCGGGCGCCGTCTCCATCTCAGGCCACATCCAGTGCAGAAACCGGGGGCGGCCAACATCGCCGAGGCGGGGGTGGTGCTCATCGAAGTCACCCTGAACCGCCTCGATGATGCGCCCCGCCAGCGCAAGTGCCTTCGCACCAGCCGCGGCCTCGGGCGATAGCGCCACCTGCTCGGCGTCCACCATGACGTAATACCCGCCACTCCAGGCAATGTCGTAGGTGAGCGGGCCGATCCCGGGCAGTTCAATGCGGGCGTCAGCCCGCTGGACGAAGGCCTCGTCGCCTTCGACACTCACGGCGATGACCCGACCTGCGGCAAGCTGGACATGGGCATCCACCCGCCCACCGGGGGTCTCAAGGCGCAGGCACTGTGAGCCATCCGGTGTATCAACCGGCACCCGTCCGCTCTCGATCAGCGCACAGGCGGTCGCCATGGTGTTCGAGCCAGAGAAGAACGGATAGCCCATCACTTCCATGATGATGAACGCGGCATCGGCGTCCTCCGCTTCCGGGGGCGTCAGCAGATCGACACAGAAACTGGGTTGCCCATAGGGCGGTTCAATCAGCAGTTGCCGTAATCCGTCGCCTGACTCACTGAGCCATTCCATTCGCTCGCGAACACTCAGCCTGGTATCCGTTGGCACACCGGCGAAGACTACGCGATGGATATCGCCTCCAACGCCGACGTCCATCCACTCCAGCGCGACCTGATCAGTCGTGGACATGCGGTGCACCAACCGTGTCCCAGTGCCGGTCGGGCACCACCACAAGCTTGCCCACGTAGTCCTTGTCCATAAACGCCGTCTGCGCGGCGTGGAAGTCCGACAATCGCCAGGTATCATGCAGGAGCGGCTGGATCCGACCCGCGACAATATGGCCGAGCAGCCGCCTGAAGTCGCTGCGGCGACCCTGGGATGAGCCGTGCAGCTGCAGGTGCTTGAGATACATCGTTCTGAGATCCAGATTGACCACGGGCCCGGCAATGGCGCCGGCGGTCGTATACCGCCCTTCCGGACGCAGGATGCGCAGCAGATCGTTGAAGTGCTCGCCCGCCACCAGATCGGCGACCACATCAACGGGCTGACCACCGGTGGCCGTCTCCACGGCGGCCACCCAATCCGATGCCGACCGATCGATGACCGCCTCCGCACCGATCGCCTGCAGCGCTTCGGCCTTGTCAGCGCGGGTGATTGCGTAGGGGATCGCACCGCGGGCCCGACAGAGCTGAACAATGCCAGAACCCACGCCCCCCGAGGCGCCCGTCACCAGCACTCGCTCGCCCGCCGCCACGCCCGCCCGCTCGAGCATGTGTTCACCCGTGAGATAAGCGCAGCAGAAGGTCGCCAGTTCGGCGTCGGTCAGCGTCGTGTCAACGGCATGAGCGTTATCGGCGGGTACGCACTGGTATTCGGCATAACCACCATCGCGGCCGTGGCCGATGTAGTCGATATCGGCCAGGCTGTCATCGTCGCGGTTATAAAGGCTGAAATCGACGATCACTCGCTCCCCGACCCGCGACGTTGCGACGTCCGGCCCCACCGCCACCACGCGGCCGACGCTGTCGGTGCCCTGGATACGCGGGAAGGTCAGTGTCGAGCGCCCACGGCGCCAGGTAGAGACCGCGTCGGGATCGGTATCACTGCCGTAAGCACCCTGTCGCACCCAGACATCGGTGTTGTTCATCCCACAGGCGGTCACTTCGATGAGCACCTCGCCGGCAGCCGGCCATGGAACCGGGACGTCATCCCGATAGGTAAGGGCATCCAACCCGCCGTGGCGAGTCAGCTGGACAGCCGACATGGTGGAGGGGAGCTCGGTCGACGTCATATTGTCCCTCAGCGCTCGCGGCGCGCCCGAAAGAAGGTTCTCAGTATTGTCGCGGCAGGCTCGGCCATGACCCCGCCGGTCACCGACAGCTGGTGGTTGTGGCTGGGATCATCATGCTGCCGGGTCGCTCCGCCGCAGGCCCCGGTCTTTGGATCGGCTGCCCCATAGATAATCCGCTCCACCCGGGCATGGATCAAGGCGCCGACACACATCGGGCAGGGCTCCAGGGTGACGTAGAGCGTGGTACCGGGGAAGCGGTAGGTCCCGAGGCGTGCGCCAGCGTCGCGCAATGCGACGATCTCCGCGTGAGCACTGGGATCATTACGCTCGATTGGTGCATTGGCGCC
This sequence comes from Spiribacter curvatus, assembly GCF_000485905.1. Taxonomy (NCBI): domain Bacteria; kingdom Pseudomonadati; phylum Pseudomonadota; class Gammaproteobacteria; order Chromatiales; family Ectothiorhodospiraceae; genus Spiribacter; species Spiribacter curvatus. Next base: position 1,225,506 of record NC_022664.1, read on the forward strand.
CTCGCCCACGATCGCTGCCTGCCTGACGAGCACGGCACCAACCGGGACCTCGCCCGCCTCAGCAGCCTGCTGCGCCAGGCGGAGGGCCCTTTCCATCAATACCGTATCGTTCACTCCCACACCATCGCCGACATGGTCACGCCGGCCGTTCAGTCCACAGGGCGGATCTGATAGCCCGCGACAGGGAAATGGACCGCGACGTCGCCGACATCCGTGTCGTCATGATCGATCGATATCCGATCGGAGGTCAGCGCACGCAGCCGCCCGAACACCTCAGGGTCGGAGGACTGCACATACGGGCGAATGCCGACAGACTGGCCGACTGCCAGGTCACTCCGGCGCTGGATACCGGTCGGTGCCTGTGGGACCGCCTGCGCGGCGATGGCCAGCGCCCTCTCGGCGGCAATCTGTTGCGCTGGCTGCTGGCCCAAGCCCTCGAGCGCTGACTCCACCTCGCAGAGATAGGGATGGTTCTCGAGCACCTCGCCACCGCGGCTCCAGCGCCCTCGCAGGAACCAGGCGATAAAGGCTGCGGCCACGTCACCATAGGAGAGCGCTCGGCAGTCGCAACGCCCGAGCCCGGCCAGCCAGGACTCAAGGCGGCCGAGCGCCGCCTCAAGCTGAAGGATCACGCCGGGCGCGTCTGAACGCAGCCCCTCCGGCGTCCAGCCTGGACCGAAATACAGGTCTCCCCGATCCTGGATGAAGTCCGGCGGAGCCGTATCCAGCGCTTCGGCCATCACCACCCGAATCGCGAGCGGAAAGAGCGTTTGATCCACCCACTCGGCGAGCACCAGCGCTGCACCACGGGACGGCCCGGGAAAGAGGCGCTCGCCGGCCTGCGGCGCCGCGTCCCCCAGCACCTGGGCGATGTTGTGTGTGTCACAGTAAACATCCGCGCCCACCTGCAGCACGGGTGTTCGCCGATAACCGGCGGTCAACGGCAGCAAGAGCGGTTTAGGCGGGACTCTCGGGATTTCTACGGACGTCCATGGCAGGCCGGCCAGGCCCATCGCCATACGGGTCTTGTGCGCGAACGGCGATGGCCAGTAGTGGTGCAGGATCAGATCGGTCATGTCTCACTCCCACTCGATCGTGGCGGGCGGCTTGCCAGAGATGTCGTAGACCACTCGCGAGATGCCGTCGATCTCGTTGATGATCCGGCGCGATACATGGTCAAGGAAGTCGTAGGGCAGATGGGCCCAGCGCGCGGTCATGAAATCGATGGTCTCGACGGCGCGAAGCGCGATCACCCATTCATAGCGCCGACCGTCACCGGTGACGCCCACCGAGCGCACCGGCAGGAAAACCGCAAAGGCCTGACTGGTCTTTTCATACCAGCCACTGGCCCGCAGTTCTTCAATGAAGATGGCGTCGGCTTCGCGCAGGCAGTCGGCGTAGGTTTTATGGATCTCGCCGAGGATGCGCACGCCGAGACCCGGTCCGGGGAACGGATGCCGGTGGATCATTTCCGCGGGCAGGCCGAGTTCCAGGCCGATCCGCCGGACTTCATCCTTGAATAGCTCGCGTAGCGGCTCGAGCAGCTTGAGATTCATGCGCTCTGGCAGCCCACCGACGTTGTGGTGCGACTTGATGACATGGGCCTTGCCGGTGCTGGCCCCGGCGGATTCGATGACATCCGGGTAAATCGTGCCCTGCGCCAGCCACTGGATGTTGTCGAGCTTACCCGCCTCTTCGTCGAACACCTCAATGAAGGTGCGGCCGATGATCTTGCGCTTGAGTTCGGGATCGGCCTCGCCGGCCAGTGCGTCAAGGAATCGGCTCTCGGCGTCCACCCGGATCACGCGAATGCCCATGTGGCGGGCAAAGGTGCGCATGACCTCGTCGCCCTCACCCAGTCTGAGGAGCCCATTGTCGACGAATACACAGGTGAGCTGATCGCCGATGGCCTTGTGCAGCAGCGCCGCCACGACCGAGGAATCCACGCCGCCAGAGAGCCCGAGGAGGACGTTATCGTCGCCCACCGTTGTGCGCACCCGGCCAACCAAGTCATCGATGATATTGCCCGCGGTCCACTCGCCGCTACAGCCGCAGATTTCACGCGTAAAGCGCTCGAGAATGCGTTTTCCCTGCGCCGTGTGCGTAACCTCCGGGTGGAACTGCAGCCCATAGAGGCCGCGCGCATCATCGCCGATGCCTGCGATCGGCGCCGAGGGCGTACTGGCGATGACCTTGAACCCCGCTGGCAGCGTCGCGACCCGATCACCGTGGCTCATCCAGACATCGAGCAGCCCATGTCCCTCGGCATTGGTGCGGTCTTCAATATCACGCAGCAGCGTGGAGTGGCCGCGGGCGCGGACCTCGGCATAGCCGAACTCCTTGGTGGAGGACGCCTCGACGCCGCCGCCCAGCTCATGAGCGAGCGTCTGCATGCCATAACAGATCCCCAGAATCGGAACACCCAGCTCGAGGACCACCGCGGCCATCCGCGGGGTCTGCTCGCCATCCTCGTGCACCGACTCAGGGCCACCCGAGAGGATCACGCCCCGCGGCGCAAAGTCACGGATGCGGTCAGGATCGACGTCCCAGGGGCGGATCTCGCAATAGACACCGGCCTCGCGGATCCGGCGCGCGATGAGCTGGGTGTACTGCGAGCCGAAATCGAGGATCAGGATCCGCTCGGCATGGATATCGCCGGTCATGGCGTCAGTCGCTCCGGTAGTTGGGCGCTTCCTTGGTGATGCTCACATCGTGGACATGCCCCTCGCGCACCCCTGAGTTGGTGATGCGCGCAAAGGTCGCCCGCTCGCGGAACGACTCGATGTCGGCACAGCCGCAATAGCCCATGCTGGCCCGCAGACCGCCCAGAAGCTGGTGAATGATGACGTTCATCGGGCCCTTATAGGGCACCCGCCCTTCGATGCCCTCGGGCACGAGCTTGTCGGCATCGCGGGCGTTTTCCTGGAAGTAGCGATCCGAGGAACCCTGCTTGCCCGACATCGCACCGATGGATCCCATCCCGCGATAGGACTTGTAGCTGCGGCCCTGGTAGAGCTCGACTTCGCCGGGGGCCTCATCGGTCCCCGCGAACATGCTGCCCATCATCACGCAATGGGCGCCGGCCGCCATGGCCTTCGCCATATCGCCGGAAAACCGAATGCCACCGTCGGCAATCACCGGGATATCGGTCTGTGCCAGCGCGCTCGCGACATTATCGACGGCGGTGACCTGTGGCACGCCCACGCCGGCGATGACCCGCGTTGTACAGATCGATCCCGGTCCGATACCGACCTTGACCGCATCGGCGCCCGCATCCGCCAGCGCACGCGCCGCATCACCGGTGGCGATATTGCCGCCAATCACCTGAACCGCGGGGAAGCGTTGTTTGATCCAACCGACCCGGTCGATCACTCCCTTGCTGTGGCCATGCGCGGTATCGACGATCAGCAGATCCACGCCCGCTTCCGCCAGTGCCTCGACGCGCTCCGCCGTGCCCTCGCCGGTGGAGACCGCCGCACCGACGCGGAGCCGCCCGAATTCATCCTTACAGGCGTTGGGGAAATCCTCGGCCTTCTGAATGTCCTTGACCGTAATCATTCCACGCAGCTCAAAGCGTGAATTGACCACCAGAAGCTTTTCGATGCGGTGGCGATGGAGCAGTGTCAGGATCTCGCCGCGCTCGGCGCCCTCCTGCACGGTCACCAGTCGCTCCTTGGGCGTCATGGCATCGGTCACCTTCATGTCGAGCCGGGTCTCGAAGCGCAGGTCACGACTGGTCACAATCCCCATGAGCTGGCGGCCCTCGACCACCGGCACACCGGAGATCCCGTACTGCCCCATCAAGGCGATGACCTCGCGGATCGTGGCCTCCGGGGTGACCGTGATCGGCTCTTTAATGACACCGCTCTCGAATTTCTTGACGATTCGGACCTCGCGGGCCTGATCCTCGATACTCATGCTCTTGTGCACAACGCCGATCCCGCCCTGCTCGGCGAGCCGGATCGCGAGGCGCGATTCAGTGACGGTGTCCATGGCCGCGGAGAGCAGCGGAATATTGAGTTGAATACCCCTTGTGACACGCGTCGTGAGGTCGACGGCCTTGGGCAGCACATCGGAGTAATCCGGCAGCAGGAGGACGTCGTCGAAGGTCAGGGCTTCCTGGGCGATTTGCATGATGACGTCCTCTTCTGGCGCGATAGTTAACCGTCAATTATAGGCCGAATCGGACCTGAACGCCAATGTCAATCACCGCGTCTGGCATTTGTATATGCAGCTGCTAGGCTCTCGCCATGGATACCCCGACTGCGGATAACGTCTACACCGTCTCGCGGCTCAATCAGACCGTGCGCGCTCTGCTTGAGCAGGCGCTGCCGCTGGTGTGGGTAGAGGGTGAAATCTCCAATCTGGCCCGCCCCCGCTCCGGGCATATCTATTTCACGCTCAAGGACGCCGACTCGCAGGTTCGCTGCGCGCTTTTCCGCAATCGCGCCCTACGGCTGCGAACCACTCCCGAGAATGGCGATCAAGTCCGCATTCGGGCACGCATCGGCCTCTACGCCCCGCGCGGCGAATATCAGCTCATCGCAGAGCATCTGGAACCGGCCGGGGACGGCGCCCTGCAACGCGCATTCGCGGCGTTGAAGGCTCAGCTCGACACGGAGGGCCTCTTCGATCCTGCTCACAAACAATCCATCCCCACGCTGCCGCGGCGCATTGGCGTCATCACCTCACCAACTGGGGCGGCGATCCGCGATATCGTGAGTGTGTTGAAACGGCGCTTCCCGGCCCTGCCCATCCTGATCTATCCAGTGCCGGTACAGGGCACGGGTGCGGCGGCGGAGGTCATCGAGGCCATCCAACGCGCCGATCGCCGGCAGGAGGTGGACGCTTTGATCGTTGGTCGCGGCGGCGGCTCGCTGGAGGATCTGCAGGCCTTCAATGACGAGCATGTGGCCCGAGCCATCCACGCCTGCACGCTCCCGGTGATCAGCGCGGTGGGGCACGAGGTGGATATCACCATTGCCGACCTGGTCGCTGATGAGCGAGCCGCCACCCCGTCAGCCGCGGCGGAGCGCCTGTCCCCCGATGGCGAAGCGCTGGCCCGCGCGATCCAGCAGGGCTATGCGCGGTTACGCCAGGGGCTTGCACGGACCCTCGGCGAACGTCGTGAACGGATCACTCGACTGGAGCGGCGACTGAGCGCGCAACATCCAGGTCGCCGGCTCCGCGATCGCGCCCAGCGACTCGACGAGCTCGACCAGCGCCTCGGCAGGGCAATGACGGGCCACCTCGAGACCCGCGCACAACAGATAGGGCGTCTCGAGCGACGGGTACAGACGCAGAATCCGGGGGTCCGCATCCGGCGGCTGTCTGATTCAACCGTCCAGATGAATCAACGGCTTGAGCGCGGCCTGCGCGAGCGAATCCGCCGTGAGCGGGCCCGACTGGAAGCGAGCGCGCGAACGCTCGAGAGCCTGAGTCCGCTTGGAACGCTTGCGCGGGGCTATGCCATCGTCCAGCCAGCCGACAGTGGTGCGGTGATACACCGGGCGGCGGATGTGGCCGTGGGCGATCCAATCCGGGCGCGGCTCAGCGAGGGCGCGCTGATCGCCCGCGTCGAGGGCTACGACGAGACGACTTAAACCCCATTTCGGCTGGCTTGTTGCGCTGCGCTGTCCGGCGCATGATGCGTTCGTCATCCACCCTCATCCGTTGGAAATGTATGGATCTTGATCTCAGCCTCGGCCAGTACGGCCTTGATTTTCACACCCTGCAGACGACCGCCGGCCTCGGCCGCGTCGATGCGGCGTTTCTCGATGAGCTGAAAACCGCGGCGCCGCAGCTGGCTGCGCGCCTCGAGGACTATCGCGGTCGCGATACGGATCTACCTGGCACCCAGAACAGTGAACTGCTGATCGAACTCGGCCCCTATGTCGAGGCGTTTATCGGCCGGCTGTTTGGCATCGAGTCAGAGCTCGACGCCCTGCGGCGCTCGATCCTGGCGAACGATGTAGTCATGCAGTTCAAGCAGGCTTTTGTGCAACGCCGGGTCAAGCGCCACCGCCGGCCGGTCGAGCAGTCATTCGAAGCACTTGATGCGACACTACGGGCCGGTCTGGGTGACAAAGCCGGCGATGATGAGGAACGCGCCATCGCCGAGTTTGGCATGGCCCTGCTCGAGGACGAGGCCGCCAACGCCGAGGCCATCGAGACCCTGACTGCCTGGTGCAAACTCGCCCGCCAGACCACCGACGGGCAAGCGCGCGTGCGCGGATGGGCGAGCTTCAAACTGCCCGAACGGGTCGATCACTTTGACCGCGTCCCTGCCGAGCGGGTGGAGATTGACGGCGTCGAGCGTCTGCAGGCCGAACCCGATCGACGCCGCACCCGGGACGGCTTCTCGCTGACCGACCACCGTATGGACGCCCGTCACGTCCAGAGCGAGATTCACTATTGCATCTACTGTCATGACCACGAGGGTGATTTCTGCTCGCGCGGATTCCCCGAGAAAAAGGCCCAGCCCGAGCTTGGCTACAAGGCCGATCCCCTGGGCGTCACGCTGACCGGCTGCCCGCTCGAGGAGAAGATCTCCGAGATGCATGTGCTGCGCCGTGACGGCTACAACCTCGCGGCGCTGGCGATGATCATGGTCGATAACCCCATGGTGCCCGCCACCGGTCATCGAATCTGTAACGACTGTATGAAGGGCTGCATCTATCAGAAGCAGGATCCGGTGGATATCCCCCAGATCGAGACCCGAGTGCTTGGCGACAGCCTGGATCTGAGCTGGGGCGTCGAGCTCTATCACTTGCTGACGCGCTGGAATCCGCTGCGCCGTGAACAGTTCATTCAGCAGCCGGATAACAACCGCCGCGTTCTGATCGCCGGGATGGGACCGGCTGGCTTTACCATGGCCCATCACCTGACCATGAATGGCACCGCGGTTGTCGGTGTGGATGGCCTTAAGATCGAACCGCTGCCGGCGTCTTTGCTTGAGGCACCGGTAGAGCGCTGGGCGGACCTGCAGGAAGACCTCGACGAGCGCATCCTCATGGGCTTCGGCGGCGTCGCTGAGTACGGCATCACCGTGCGCTGGGACAAGAACTTTCTCAAGCTCATCTACCTGACCCTGGCGCGGCGGCATAACTTCCGCGTGTTCGGGGGCGCCCGCCTCGGCGGCACGGTCACCCTCGAGGATGCCTGGGCACTCGGCTTCGACCATGTCGTCAACGCCACCGGCGCCGGTCTGCCGCGCGTGGTGCACATGGGCAATAGCCTCGCCCGCGGCATGCGTCAGGCGAGCGATTTTCTGATGGCGCTGCAGCTCACCGGTGCCGCCAAGGCGTCCAGCCTGGCGAGCCTGCAGGTGCGACTGCCTGCGGTGGTGGTTGGCGGCGGACTGACCGGCGTTGATACCGCCACCGAGGTCCAGGCCTATTACGTCAAGCAGGTCGAAAAGATCCTCGAGCGCTATGAGCGACTGTCCGAGCGGCTGGGTGAGAGCGCAGTCACTGCCGGTATGAATGACGAGGACCAGGCCACGCTCACGGAATTCCTCGAGCATGGCCGAGCGATTCGTACAGAGCGTGCAGCGGCCGCCGCGGCCGAGCGCGAACCGGATTTCAACCCACTCGTGCGCGCCTGGGGCGGTGTGACCGTCGCCTATCGCAAAGGTATGACCGATTCGCCCGCCTATGTGCGCAATCACGAGGAGGTGATCAAGGCCACCGAGGAAGGGCTCTATTACGCCCAGGGGCTGGAGCCACTGCATGCCGAGGTCGATCAGTACGAGCATGTCAGCGCGCTGGTGTGCCGTGAACTGGAGCGCCATGATGGCCGCTGGGCACCTACTGGTGCCGAGCGCCGGCTACCGGCGCGGGCGATCTTCATCGCCGCCGGCACGGTACCCAATACGATCTACGAGCGCGAATACCCGAACACCTTCCGTCTCGAGGGCAACCACTTCCTGCCCCACAACGCCACCGATCAGGGTCTGGAACCGGTCGATGACGCCGATCACTGCAAGTCCCGGGTGTTCGGACCGTTTACGTCCTACAACGAGGGCGGGCGCCGGGTCACATTCATCGGCGATACGCATCCGGCCTTCCACGGCAGCGTGGTTAACGCGATTGCCTCGGGCATGCGGACCTACCCCTATGTCATGGCCGCGATGGCGCATGACGTCCCCGGTAGTGACGAGCCCCATACCGACTTCCTGATGCGCATGGATGATCTGCTCACGGCGCGCGTGGTCGAGGTGCGTAACGATAATCCGGCGATGGTCGAGGTCTGGGTCAAGGCGCCGATGGCCGCCCGTAACTTCCGGGCCGGTCAGTTCTACCGGTTGCAGACCTTCGAGTCACTCTCGCCGGTGGTCGACAATACCCGGCTACAAATCCCGCTGATCACAGTCTCCGGGACCGGGGTGAAGAACGACTGCATCCGCCTGATGGTGCTCCAGTGGGGCGCCGGGCCACGACTGGTCGGCCGGCTTCGCCCGGGTGATCCGTTGGTGCTCATGGGGCCCACCGGTGCACCCACCGATATGCCGACCGGACGCACCATCATGGTGGTCGCCGGTCGCTGGGGCGCGGCGGTGATGCTGGATATCGGGGCGGCGCTCCGTGCCGCCGGCAACCGTGTGCTCTATGTCGCCGCCTTTGGCGCGGCCGGTGATGTGGATCACCAGGACGAGCTGGAAGCCGGTGCCGATCAGATCATCTGGTGCACGGCGAAGGATGAGCGTATCGAGGCACGCCGGCCGCAGGATGTCAGCATCCAGGCAACTGACATGATCGATGTGGTCAAGCGTTATGACGAGGGTGATATCGGCCCGAGCGAGGGCGGAATACCACTCTCGGATGTCGACCGGATTATGGTCATGGGAGGCACAGGGCTGCTCAAGGGCTTTCAGACGGCCGTGCGTGGCGAGCTCGCGGAGCGGGTGGCCGAGGGCTGTGACGCCTTCGGCACTGTAGGCAGTCCCATGCAATGCATGATGCAAGGCGTCTGCGCGCAGTGTCTGCAGTGGCAGGTCGATCCGGAGACCGGTGAGCGGACCCGGCCGGTTTTCTCCTGCGCTGGCCAGGATCAGCCCCTGACCTGGATTGATCTCGACAATCTCTCGGCCCGCCAGCAGCAGAACCGGCTGAGCGACCGCCTCAACTCGCAGTGGCTCGAGCAGGTCCTGCCCGAGGCCGAACCACGCTAGCCCTCAAGTATCACAAAGGCGAGCGCCTGATCGCGCTCGTCACTGATACTCACATGGCTTCGCGCGACGCCAAGGTCGAGGGAACGACGCCGGGCCGCACCGGTGAATGTCAGCACCGGTGCCCCGACGGGGGTGTGCTCGATCTGCAGTTCCGGTAATCGGGCCTGCGCACCGATCCCGCAGCCAAGCGCCTTGGCGGCTGCTTCCTTGGCCGCGAAGCGGCGCGCCAGGAATGCCGCCGCCGGGCCGCTGCGATCGGCGAGCGATTGATAGACCGGCCGCTCGGCCGGGCCCAGCAGGCGATCCGCCAACCGATCGCCATAGCGCCGCTGGAGTTGCTCGAGCCGCTCGATACGGACGATATCCGTGCCGATACCGATGATGCTCAATGACGCGCCTCGCGGATCAGCCGCCGCATCTCTCTGACGGCGCCATCGAGGCCCGCGAAAAGGGCATGGGCAATGATCGAATGACCAATGTTGAGCTCTGTGATCTCGGGCAGGGCCGCAATGGGCGCGACGTTGTGATAGTGCAGGCCATGACCGGCATTGACCTGCAGCCCCAGCGAAGCGCCGAGGCCCGCCGCCTCGCGGATACGCTGGAACTGGGCGTGGATGTCGCTATCGCTGCGGGCATCGGCGAATGCACCGGTGTGCAGCTCGACCACGGGCGCTCCGACCTCTACCGCGGCGTGCAATTGCGCCGGTTCGGGATCGATGAACAGAGACACCCGCGATCCGGCTTCCGTCAGGACCCGACAGGCATTGGCGCATCGCGACGGATCGCCCGCCACGTCCAGCCCGCCCTCAGTGGTCAGCTCCTCGCGGCGCTCCGGCACGAGACAGCAATCCGTTGCCTGGATACGTGCGCCAATGGCCAGCATCTCATCGGTGACCGCCATTTCAAGATTCATCCGGGTCTGCAGCGTCTGCGCGAGAATCTCGACATCACGGTCGGTCACATGGCGCCGATCCTCGCGAAGGTGGACGGTGATGGCGTCCGCCCCGGCCTGCTCGGCAACCTGCGCGGCATGGACCGGATCGGGGTAGCGCGTGCCGCGTTTGCGCCGCAGCGTTGCAACATGATCAACATTGACGCCGAGCAGCGGCTCAAGACTGCCTTGATGATGGGCCATGATCGGGGTCTCCCCTGGCTGTATAGCGACCGTAGAGCTCGCGTGTTTTAAGTGGGCGGTGGCCAATATGCGGTTGCAGTGCCGCCCGCATCAGATCACGACTGGCCCGCGCGGTCGCCTCGGTGATCACGGGTTCGGCGAGACCGAGCAGGGTCTCACCCCGCACCACCGGGCCGGTCGTCTCCGGGCCCGCCACTGGCATCGCGCCACGCGTGGGATCGTAACGATACCATTGCGTCGGTACCAGTGGGTCGTCCTCCGTGTCACGAGCCAGCGCTAGACCATAGCCGAGCAGTCCCAGAAGATCCCGCTCAAATCCACGCAGGGCGACTGCCTCGGGAACGGTCTCGGCGAGGGCCTCGAGGAGATTGAGATAATGCTCGAAAAGCCCCGGATGCGGATCCTCGCGACCCAGCAGCCGCAGCAGAAGCTCGTTGGCGTAGAGCCCGCTCACCAGCCGCCGGCCTTTGAGCGTGAAGGGGCGACCGGCCGGCTCGACCTGTCTGAGCGCCCCCATCTCACCGCGACTACGCCAGGATAGCGCCAACGGCTGAAAGGGCTGGAGCAGCCCGGCCATCCTCGATTTCCGGCTGCGGGCACCGCGTGCCACCAGCCCTACCCGTCCGTGGCTGCGACTCAGCACCTCGAGCAATAGACTGGTGTCGCGATAGGCGCGCGTGTGCAGAATGAACCCCGGCTCGAGACTGGCATCCCGCGGCTGGGTCGTCATTGACCGGCGTGATAGCCCAACGATTTCAGCATCCGCGCATCATCCGACCAGCCCTCACGCACCTTGACCCAGAGCTTGAGGTAGACGCGACCACCGAACAGGTGCTCCATCTGACGACGGGCCGCCGCGCCGATTCGCTTGGCCTGCTCGCCCCCCTCGCCAATGACGATGCGGCGCTGTCCGACCCGCTCGACCCAGACGATGACCGCAATCCGGCGCAGCTGGCCCTCCTGCTCGAAGGCCTCGATTTCAACCGTGCTGGCATAGGGCAGTTCATCACCGAGCATCAGGGTCAACTGCTCGCGCACCAGCTCTGTCGCCATGAAACGCTCATCGCGATCGGTGACCTGGTCGCGGGGAAACAGGGGCGGTCCAGCCGGCAATTGCTCGATGAGTGATCCCTCAAGCGCCTGCAGGTTATCGCTCTTGAGCGCCGAGACCGGGACAACAGCGGCGAACCCGAAGCGCTTGGACATCAGCTCGATCTCGGGCAGCAGCTGATTCTTGTCCCGCAGCCGGTCGGCCTTGTTGATCACCGCAATCACTGGCGTATCGATCGCCTGCAGCCGCCTGAGCACCTGCTCATCAGCCTCGGTCCAGCGGCCGGCCTCAATCAGGAACACGACCACGTCGACATCGCTGAGCGCGCTGCCCGCCGCATCGTTCATGTAGCGGTTCATGGCGGTCTTACCGCCCTCATGGAGCCCCGGGGTGTCCACATAGACAATCTGGGCGTCGTCACGCTGATGGATGCCTAGAATCCGGTGACGGGTAGTCTGGGGCTTACGGGTGGCGATGCTGATCTTCTGACCGAGCAATGCGTTGAGCAATGTCGACTTGCCGACGTTGGGGCGCCCGACCAGTGCCACGAACCCAGAGACGAAACCGTCATCCGGTGGGGTTTGTGAATCATTCATGTGTCTGTCCTGTGTCTGCGGCGGCGAGTTTCGCCAGTAAATCGCCAGCCGCAGCCTGTTCCGCCTGACGTCGATTGCCGGCGCTACCTTCGCCGACGAGTTGCAGGGATTCGCAGCGGCAACCGACCCGGAAGGTCTGCTGGTGGGCACGACCGCTGACATGCTCGACATCATAACTCGGCAGCTCGAGATGGCGGGCCTGGAGATACTCCTGTAGCCGGGTCTTCGGATCCTTGAGCGCCTCCATATCCGGTAGACGCCCGAGGTGATCATCGAACAATCGCCGGACCAGCCCTCGGCCGGCTTCGTAGCCACCGTCCAGATAGACGGCACCGATGACCGCCTCGAGCCCGTCGGCAAGGATCGAATCACGACGGCTGCCGCCGGTCTTGAGCTCACCACTGCCGAGGACCATATGCGCGCCCAGATCGATACCGCGAGCGATCTCCGCAAGCGCGTTCTTATTGACCAGCGCAGCGCGCAGCCGGCTCAACTCGCCCTCATGCATCTCTGGACGGCGTTCGAAAACCTCCGAGGCGATCACAAAGTTGAGGATGGCGTCGCCCAGGAATTCAAGGCGCTCGTTATTCGGCCCATCGGCGCTGCGGTGAGTCACCGCGCGATCGAGCAGGGACGGGTCATTGAATGTCCAGTCGATCTGCTGGATAAGGCGATCACGGCCCTTCATCACGTCATGTGCTCCGCCATCACTCGATCACATCGGCCATTCGCGACCAATTGGGGCCTCCGTTCCAGCTCAGCCAGATGAAAAAGGCGCGTCCCACCAGATGGTCGCGCGGCACGGTTCCCCAGAAGCGGCTGTCACTACTACGGTCCCGGTTATCGCCCATCACGAAGTACTCGTCCTCGGGCACCGTAAAAGTGAACTGCCGATCATCCCGCGACTGGTGCACCATCATTTCGTGCCAGTCACCGCCGAGGCGCTCGCGCAGAAGGTTGAACGCGTCATCACCGCTCCACTCGCCGAGCCGTTCGATCTCGAGCGGCTCACCGTTGATGATCAGGCGCTTATCCCGATAGGTCAGGGTATCCCCGGGCACGCCGACGATTCGCTTGATGTAGTCCTGAGCGGGATCCTCGGGATAACGGAACACCGTCACATCGCCGCGCGAGGGATCGCCCACCGGCACGATCAACTGATGGATAACCGGCAACCGCAGGCCGTAGCTGAATTTGTCGACGAGAATGAAATCGCCCGCCGCGAGGGTCGGCAGCATCGATCCGGATGGGATCCGGAATGGTTCGATGATGAATGAACGGATAACCAGAACCGCGAGGATCACCGGAAACAGGGACCGGCCGAGATCCACCCACCAAGACACCGCGGCATCCGGCGAGCGGCGTCTGCGCCGGAAGCGATCAAACACCCAGACCCCACCGCTCACCAGCGTGAGAAGGACCAGCAACTGTTCAAAATCAAGCATTGCTATCGGCCCACACGCCGGCTCATTTGTCGTGATCGACCTGCAGGACCGCAAGGAATGCGTCCTGCGGGATCTCGACCCGACCGACCTGCTTCATGCGGCGTTTGCCCTGTTTTTGTTTCTCCAAAAGCTTGCGCTTTCGGGTGATATCCCCGCCGTAGCATTTCGCCGTCACATTCTTACGCAGCGCCTTGACGGTGGAGCGTGCGATGATCTTGGAACCAACCGCGGCCTGGATCGCCACCTCGAACATCTGTCGCGGAATGATTTCTTTGAGCTTCTCGGTGAGCTCTCGCCCACGAAACTCCGCCTGATCGCGATGGACGATCACCGACAGGGCGTCGACCTTGTCACCATTGACCCGGACATCCAGCTTGACGAGCCGTTCGGTCTGGAAGCGACGGAATTCGTAATCGAAGGAAGCATAGCCGCGGGATGCGGATTTAAGCCGGTCGAAGAAATCAAGCACCACCTCGCCCATGGGCATCTCGTATTCGAGCGACATCTGATTGCCGACGTACTGCATCCCCTTCTGTACGCCCCGTTTTTCCTCACAGAGTTTGATCACCGCCCCAATGTATTCCTGGGGCACTAGAATACTCGCGTGGATGATGGGCTCGCGGATCTCTTCAACATCATTGATCGGCGGCAGTTCGGAGGGGTTATGGATCAAGAACGTCTCACCCTCCTTGTCGACCACCTCGTGCACCACCGTCGGGGCCGTTGTGATCAGATCGAGGCCATACTCCCGCTCCAGCCGCTCCTGGATGATCTCCATGTGGAGCATCCCCAGAAAGCCGCAGCGGAAGCCGAACCCGAGCGCTTCGGAGTTCTCCGGCTCATAATGGAGCGCGGCATCGTTGAGACGCAGTTTGCCGAGGGCATCACGAAACGCCTCATACTCATCCGAGCTCGTGGGGAAGACGCCCGCGAAGACCCGGGGCTGGACGCGCTTGAAACCCGGCACCGGGTTTTCAGTCCGCTGCCTGGCGTGGGTGAGGGTGTCACCGACCGGTGCGCCATCGATGTCCTTGATGCCGGCGACCACAAAGCCAACCCGACCGGCCTCGAGCGTATCCCACGCCATCCGCTGGGGCGTAAAAATGCCGAGATTATCCGCCTGGAATTCCCGCCCCGTGGACATGACGCGAATCCGGTCTCCTTTACGCAACACACCGTCGAAAATCCGGACCAGACAGACGACACCCAGATAATTGTCAAACCAGGAGTCGATGATCAGCGCTTTAAGCGGCCCGTCCGGATCGCCCTGCGGGGCCGGCACATGGGCGACCAGCGCCTCAAGCAGATCATCGATACCAACGCCGGTCTTGGCACTGATCGGCACGACCTCCGATCCATCCAGACCGATAATCTCCTCGATCTGCTGGATCACCTGCTCCGGCTCGGCGGAGGGCAGATCGATCTTGTTCAGCACCGGGATCACTTCAAGGTTCTGTTCGACCGCTGTGTAGCAGTTGGCAACGCTCTGAGCCTCCACACCCTGCGAGGCATCAACGAGCAGGAGCGCCCCTTCGCAGGCATAGAGCGAACGGCTGACCTCGTAGGAGAAGTCCACATGCCCCGGGGTGTCGATGAAGTTGAGCTGGTAGGTCCGACCATCGGCGGCCGTGTAATCGAGCGACACACTCTGCGCCTTGATCGTGATACCCCGCTCACGCTCAAGATCCATGGAATCGAGCATCTGTTCGCTGGATTTCCGGGACTGGTAGTGCGCCGAACGCTCAATCAGCCGGTCCGCAAGCGTCGATTTGCCGTGATCGATGTGCGCGATGATGGAGAAATTTCTGATCTGGTCCATGAGGTCCTGATCCGGCGCTTGCCGGTTGCGGAAACAAATCAGCCGCGGTAGCCCGACGCCACCGCGGCCGTATCGGCGCAACGCCGATCCATTAGCCCTGTACGATACCCATCACGGTATCCGCAGGGCAAGAAAGCGCTGGCTCTGATCACGCAGGACCAGCAGCGGCACACTCTGCCCCGATTCCAGACCGGCGATGATGTCGTTGAACGAATCAAGGCCATCGATCGGTTCGCGGTTGATCCGGGTGATGACATCACCCGCCTCGATACCCGCTTCTGCAGCAGGCCCGCCATCGACACCGGCCACGACCAGTCCCATCACATCCTCATCCAGCCCGAGAGCCCCACGACGCTCCGCGTCCAGCGGCTGGACCGCCATGCCGAGCTCCTCGAACACACCGGGCTGAGCACGGGACTGCTCACTGCTTTCCTCTCCCATGTCCTCAGGCAACTGGGCGAGGGTGACATCGAGCGTCTCGCGCTCGCCATCGCGCATCACGACCACGGGCACTGTCGATCCAACCGCCGCCTGACCGACCATCGGCGGCAGCGCGCCCGAAGTGGCGACATCATTCCCGTTGAACTCGACCACGACATCTCCGGGTTCAAGGCCAGCCGCGGCCGCTGGGCTATCCGGCAAAACCTGCGCGACAAGGGCGCCCTCGGGGCGATCCATCCCGAACGACTCCGCGAGCTCGCGGGTGACGTCCTGAATGACCACGCCCAGCCAGGCACGACTCACCTCACCGCCGTCGCGAAGCTGATCGGCGACATCCATGGCGAGCTCAATCGGGATCGCGAAGGAAATGCCCTGAAACCCACCGGAACGGCTGTAAATGTGGGAGTTGACGCCGATCACCTCACCATCGAGGTTGAACAGCGGTCCGCCCGAATTGCCTGGATTGATGGCAACGTCGGTCTGGAGAAACGGGATGTAGTTCTCCATCGGCAGGCTACGCTGCTTGGCGCTGATGATCCCGGCCGTCACTGAATACTCGAACCCGAATGGCGAACCAATCGCGAGCACCCACTCACCGACTTCAATTTCCGAGGATTCCCCGGTTTCGACCGTGGGCATGTCCTCGCCATCCACCTTGAGCAGCGCCAGGTCCGCACGATCATCCGCTCCCACAAGCTCGGCGGTCATCTGCCGACGGTCATTCAGGCGGACAATGATCTCGTTGGCATCCTCAACGACATGATTGTTGGTCAGGATGTAACCATCTTCTGAGATGATGAACCCTGAACCCAATGACTGGGCATCGCGGCGTGGTGAGCGTTGCCCCTCGTCACCCCCGAAGCGATCCATGAAGTCCCGGAATGGATGCCCTTCCGGCAGATCCTCGGGATCGGGCATGCCGGGCATATCACGCATCCCGCCGTGATTGGCCGGTACCGACTGCGTGGTACTGATATTGACCACCGCCGGACTGTTTTCCCGCACCATGTCCGTGAATTCGGGCAGATTCTGCGCGACCGCCGCCGTGCTTGCCATCAGCATGGCCGTGGTCAGGATGGCGATGAGCCCGCGGAGCGGACGTAGAGTCGGCATTGGAGTAGACATAACTTATTGTCCCGTAGCGTTGCTGTCGCTTGCACGTACCAGTGAGTCTGCGATGCGGCGGACGTTCGCCATCGGTACCTGTCCGACCACCAGGGCCTGGACATTGCCCTGCGTGCGGGCGTAGATGTTCACGCCGCCCATACTCATGGGCCCCTCGATTCGCTCTGACGCGTCGCGCCGCTCAATATAGACGGACACCGTTGCCATCCCATCAGAGAACAGCATGTGGCGAACCGGTGTGCTCCGCTGTGCAAGCATCTGCGCCCAGTCTTTCTCGAGCTCAAAGCCCTCGGGGAGATCGCCCACCGACCAGTCGGCGTGAACCAGTGCCTGGTCGCCGTCCACGCGCCTGCGGTCGGTGATCTGTTCGAACGATTCGCTGTCATCCGCCAGCACCGGATTCAGTGATTCCGGATCCAGATCATCGTAGAACTCAAGGTCAACGATCATGAAGCGCTCGACCGGCATGGCATCCTGATCGATGACGTCGGCGCGCAGCACCAGTGCGGTCTGACGGTCGATCCAGAGCGCATAACCATAACGGAACTGATCGCGGGGGATCAGCCGAATCCGCTGCACGGGCCGGCCTGCAATACGTCCCTCGCCTTCGATGTTGAGCCGATACTGTGCATCGAGGCGATCGATCTGATCGGGACCAGGCAGATCAAGCGAGCGGGCCGAGTAGCGCTGGGCGAGCGGCTCAGACGCCGATGGCATCAAATAGGTCGTTGAGTCAGCGGTTCGCAGTATTTCGCGCGGCGGGCCGGAGAGCGTCCTGAGCCGTTCACGGAGGGGCGTATTGTCGCCGGCCTCGCGCCAGAGCCGCAGCGCTTCGATGTGGCTGCCCTGTTCGTAGACGACGTCAGCCACAAAGCTGTGGCTTTCACCTGAGCGGCTCGCCTTTTCGATCCAGTCCGCGGCGGTCCGGGGCTGTTGTGCAGCCACCTCCGTGACCATGAACGCGAGCACAGCCACCAGCCCGATGTGCCGGCAGACCAACCGGCATAAACCGACCGGACTAGCGTTCGGCGTCATGACCAATCATTCTGGCCGACTCCAGCGTGCCACCGAGCGCCCGCGTGGCGGTCTGGTCGTTATGATCGATGTAATAGGGCTGGAGCTGCCGGCGCAGCTGTTCATCCATCGACTCACCGCTTAACGCCGGCTGATCGGCCTGTCCGCCGACGCGCGAGAGCGTCCCCATGGTTGGCTCCGCGGCGATCTGAACGGTTGAAGTCGCCGCATCGGGCCGGGACGGACCGGAGACCATCGGCCAGGCAACAACCAGCGCGAGCGCCACACTGGCCGCGATTGCCACACCCGCAATGGGCTGCACCATGAACGAGGCGCGCTTCCAGTTCGCGGATGACCCGCCTTGCTCACTGCCATGAGCGGCTTCGGCGTCAAGCTGATCGCGAACGCGGTCGGCAAGCCCCAGGGCCTCTGGCATGAACTCGTGACGCGCTGCGGCTCCGATCGAGTGGTAACGGGCCAGCGCCTCCCTCAATGCTGGGTCGGCATCAAGCCGACGTTCCAGAAAACGGCGCTCGTCTCGGCCAAGTTCTCCATCCACATAAGCGGAGAGCTGTTGGTATGTATCGTCCTGCATCACTGTCACCCATCTGTGCCGGATACGAGCGGACGTAGCCGCTTGTCAATTGACTCGCGGGCACGGAATATCCGCGAGCGTACGGTTCCTATCGGGCAGTCCATCGCCTCAGCAATCTCCTCATAGGTGAGTCCCTCAAACTCGCGCAGCGTGATCGCGGTGCGCAGGTCATCCGGCAGATCCTCAATCGCGCTCACCACCGTCTCCTGTACCTGATCACGTTGCGCCAGCGATTCCGGCGACTCCTGATCCTTCAGACGCGACTCGATGTCATATCGTTCAGCGTCCTGGGCATCGATATCGCTATCGGGAGGCCGCCTGCCCTGCGAGACCAGGTAGTTCTTGGCGGTATTGATCCCGATTCGATAGAGCCATGTGTAGAAGCTGCTGTCGCCACGAAAACGGGGCAAGGCCCGATACGCCTTGATGAACGCCTCCTGGGAGACGTCCAGTGCTTCGGCGTGATCGTGTACATAGCGGGATATGAGCTTGACGAGCTTGTGCTGGTATTTGAGGACCAGCAGGTCAAAGGCTTTCTTATCGCCCGCCTGAACACGCTCTACCAACTCCTTGTCCGCATTAGCGGTACTCATTCACCCTCCGCGTTGACTCGTGAGTCTGGTAGAAGTTCAGGGACGCTGAGAGGCTATCCGATCCCCGGTCAGCCGGCAAACGCATCAGCGGCGGCCCACATCGCGGCGCAGCCGACGGTGGCCCTCACCACCCAGCGCATCGGCCGGGACGACCAGTGCCCGACGCGGGAACGTACCGCCGAGTGAGAGAACGACGAGCGCCGGCGAAACAAAGGCGTCCTCGAGACGCCGACGCTCCTCAGCGCCGTTATTCCGCCACAGGTAGACATCGCCGGATGACAGGACCGCAAACTCGCTGACCGCACCCGGCCGGCCCGGCCAATGTGACCGGATCGATTCGCCGGCCACAACCAGGGTCAACAGCACGGCCGACCATCGCAGGCCATCCGGTATTCCTGCCGTCAGCGCTACCACGCTGATCGTGAACCCGGGAAGTGCCAACAGCAGGATGCGTAGCGTTGGGCTAGGTATGAGTCGATAGACCGGAGACGCCCCGGACTCGGTTGACGATGTCGACAAAGGCACCCTCCGTGGGCCTTTCGCCATTAACCAGCCAGTCAATCAGATGGTCATCCTCACAGGCGAGCAGACGATCGAAATCGGCCCGTCCATCGGCATCCAATCCTTCCCAACCATCATGCGGCGCCTCCAGAAACCGGGTGAGCAGCCGATCCAGTTCGGTCGTCCCGCGCCGGCACCGCCAGCGCAGTCTCGACATCTCACTCATGGACCTTCGCCGCCCTACTGCCGAGCCACCATGAGGCGCTTGATCTCCGCAATCGCCTTGGCCGGGTTGAGCCCCTTGGGACAGGCGGAAGCGCAGTTCATGATTGTGTGGCAACGATAGAGCTTGAACGCATCATCAAGATCGTCCAGGCGACCTGCGGTGTCCTCGTCGCGACTGTCGGCAATCCAGCGATAGGCCTGCAGCAGCACCGCGGGGCCAAGGTAGCGATCCGGATTCCACCAGTAGCTCGGGCACGACGTCTGGCAGCAGGCGCAGAGGATGCACTCGTAAAGACCGTCCAGTTCTTCACGGTCTTCCGGACTCTGAAGACGCTCGCGATCCGGTGGCGTGGGCGTCTCAGTGCGCAGCCACGGCCGGATGGACGCATACTGGGCATAAAAGTGCGTCATATCCGGCACCAGATCTTTGACGACGCGCATCGACGGGAGCGGATAAATCCGAACGTCGCCGTCGATTTCATCAATGGACTGGATGCACGCCAGCGTGTTGCGACCATCGATATTCATCGCGCAGGACCCGCAGATTCCCTCGCGGCAGGAACGCCGGAAGGTCAGCGTCGGGTCGATCTCGTTTTTAATCTTCACCAGGGCATCGAGCACCATCGGCCCGCAGCTGTCCAGATCCACCTCGTAGGTGTCCAGACGTGGGTTCTGGCCACCGTCCGGCTCCCAGCGATAGACCTTGAACGTGCGGGTGTTGTCGACCCCGGTCGGAGCGGCGTAGTGCTCGCCCTTCTGGATTCTCGAATTGGGGGGCAATATGAACTGGGCCATGGCAAATCTCTCCTGGAGTCAGTACACGCGCTTCTTCGGGGGAATGACTTCCATCTCGTCCGTCAGCGTTGTCATGTGTACCGGCCGGTAATCAAGCTGAACGTCACCACTCTCCTGCAGCCAGGAGACCGTGTGCTTCATCCAGCTTTCGTCATCACGCTCGCTGTAATCCTCACGGGCATGCGCTCCGCGGCTTTCCTGACGGTTGAGCGCCGAGTCCATGCTGACCACAGCGTTACCGAGCAGGTTCTCGAGCTCCAGCGTCTCGACGAGGTCGGTATTCCAGATCAGCGAGCGATCGGAAAGCTTCACGTCATCGAGCATGGCGTGGACCTCATGAATCCGTGAGTGCCCCGTGGCAAGGGTCTCATCGGTGCGGAAGACGGCCGAGTATTCCTGCATGGTCTTTTGCATGTGCTCACGGATATCCGCCGTCGGATGACTGCCATCGGCATGGCGCAGCCGGTCAAGACGACTCACCGCATAGTCAGCACTATCGGCCGGCAGCGGCTTATGCTCGCCGGTCTCCGCAACGATCTCCGCCGCCCGGATCGCAGCGGCACGGCCGAACACCACCAGGTCAAGCAGTGAGTTGGACCCGAGCCGGTTGGCGCCATGCACCGAGATGCAGCCGGCCTCACCAATCGCCATCAGACCGGGCACCACGGCATCGGGATCACCGTCCCGCGGTGCAACCACCTCAGCCCGATAATTGGTCGGGATTCCGCCCATGTTGTAATGCACCGTCGGGAGAACCGGTATCGGCGACTTCGTCACGTCGACACCCGCGAAGATCTTGGCTGTCTCGGCGATACCCGGCAGCCGCTGATTGATCACATCCGGGCCCAGATGCTCGAGATGCAGGTGGATGTGATCGGCGTTCGGGCCAACGCCGCGGCCCTCGCGGATTTCCACCGTCATCGAGCGTGACACCACATCACGCGAGGCAAGATCCTTGGCGTTGGGTGCGTAGCGTTCCATGAAGCGCTCGCCGTCGGCATTGGTCAGATAGCCTCCCTCGCCCCGAACACCCTCGGTGATCAGGCAACCAGCGCCGTAGACACCGGTGGGATGGAACTGAGTGAACTCCATGTCCTGTAGCGGCAGTCCGGCCCGCAGGACCATGCCTCCGCCATCACCGGTGCAGGTATGCGCCGATGTGCAGGAGAACCAGGCCCGGCCATAGCCGCCCGTCGCCAGCACCACAATGTGCGCCCGGAAGCGGTGGATCCTGCCAGTCGCGAGCTCAAGGGCGATCACGCCCCGGCAGGCACCATTCTCCATGATCAGATCGAGTGCGAAGAACTCAATATGGAAATCGGCGGAATGGGCCATCGACTGCTGATAGAGCGTATGCAGGATGGCATGGCCAGTCCGGTCGGCCGCCGCACAGGTCCGCTGCGCCGTCCCTTCGCCATAACGCGTCGTCATGCCGCCGAAGGGCCGCTGGTAAATCTTGCCTTCCTCGGTCCGCGAAAAGGGCACGCCGTAGTGCTCGAGCTCGATGATCGCCGGGATGGCCTCCCGGCACATGTACTCGATGGCATCCTGATCGCCGAGCCAGTCTGACCCCTTGATCGTGTCGTAGGCATGCCAGCGCCAGTCGTCCTCACCCATGTTGCCAAGCGCGGCGCTCACGCCACCCTGCGCAGCGACGGTGTGGCTCCGGGTCGGGAAGACCTTGGTCACACAGGCGGTCTTGAGCCCTTTGGTGGCCATGCCGAAAGTCGCTCGCAGGCCAGCGCCACCGGCGCCCACCACCACAACGTCGTAACTATGATCGATAATCTCGTAATCGGTGCTCATCCAGTCAGCCTCCGAACGCAATCTTGAGTAGGGCGAAAATCGCCGAGACGGCCAGCAGGGCGGCGAGGAAACGCACGCCGGTGACCACCGCGAGCCTCACCCCCTTGTGACTGACGTAGTCCTCGAGCACCACCTGCAGGCCAAGTGAGGCGTGGTAGAACAGGACGCCAAAGGCAATGACCAGCATGACCGTGTTAACCGGGTTGCCAAGCCACGCCACGGTGCCTTCGTATCCGCCACCCGTGTGCGTCGCGAGGCCGACCACCAGCCAGAGCATCAGCGGCACCATGGCCACCGCGCTCAGCCGCTGCATCCACCAATGGGAGGCGCCGTGATGAGAGGCGCCCAGGCCCTGAGCGTGTTTGAGGGGAGTCCGGTAATCCATTGCTTTGCTCCTCAGACCAGGGCGATGAGCCAGGCGAACAATGTGAGCACGGCAGCTGCACCGATGGCGGCCTGGCCGGAGCGCTGTGCCGTTTTCAGATCGAACCCGTAGCCGACGTCCCACACCAGGTGCCGGATGCCATTACACAGGTGGTAGAACAGCACGAACGTCCACAGGAAGATCAGTGCCTGAACCGGCAGACTGCTGAGAATCGCATTCGCCGTTGCGTACGCCTCGGGGCCGGCGGCCGCGGCAATCACCCAGTAGACAAGGACCAGTGCGCCGCCCGAGAGCAGGACACCACTGATGCGGTGACTGATTGAGGTCAGCGCGGTGAACGGTAGTCGGTAGACTTGCAGGTGCGGCGAAAGGGGACGGTTATCCGAACTCATCTCAGCGCTCTCCAGGAGGTGGCCTGTGATTGGAATTATTCCCGTAAATTACGCTCAAGCAACGTTTCGCGCAATATCGCGGCAGTGCAGCAAAGCGAATCACTGGCACTCAGAAATCGGTGCAGCGGCCGTTGCTTTCCCAGTCGCCATAGCGCGTCGGCTCGGGGCCGCGATTGCCGCCGACTTCCCGCGGCCAGGTCTCCGGGCGCTGCCAGTCGACGGCCTCGCTGTCGGCGACATCCGTCCCTTCGGGCTGGTCGGCGGGCTCAGGGACAGCGTCAGGATCGTGGTTCTTTTCCGGATACTGATCAGTCATCGGTTTCACTCCAGGTACACGGGATAGGCGTCAAATGTCATCCTGTATGACAGTCGAGACGGTCATTCTATCCGCCCCCAGCTCGGAGCCGACCATGCGTGAACCCTGGAACACAATCCTCGCCCGATCGGCGGCGGCAGCGGCTGGCCCGCTGGCTACGCCGGATGAAATGGAAATGGCGCTCAGTGACAGCGGCGTCATCTGCCCTCTGCCCTCACTGGGCATGCTCCATGTCGCCGGCGACGATGCCATCGCCTTCCTCCAGAGCCAGCTCAGCCAGGATGTCGCCGGACTCACCGAATCAGACAGCACGCTGGCCGCCTGGTGTAATGCCAAGGGCCGTGCACGCGCAATCTTCCGCGTCGTTCCCAGTGACACCGGTCTGGTCCTGCTCGCCGATGCTGAATTGCTCGACGCCATCCGCCCGACCCTGCAGATGTTCATCCTGCGCTCGCAGGTCGCGCTGACCGATCTGGCTCCCGATGAGGGCGCACTGGGTATGGCCGGCCCCGCAGCCGCCACGCTGCTGACCGAGGCGGCCGGCTCGCTGCCCGAGCAGGCGGGCGGTGTCGTGCGCGCCGGTGACCTGCATGTGATCGCCCTCCCCGGGACGATGGCGATGCGCTATCTGGTCTCCGCCCCCACCGATCAACTGGCGGCATTCTGGGCACGCTACCGGGAGGCACTGACCGAGGGCCATGAGGACTTCTGGCAGCTGCAGGCAATCCGTGCGGGTCTGCCTGACCTCACCCGCCCCACCAGCGAATCGATCGTACCGACGATGCTCAACCTCGAGCCCCTCGGCGGCATCAGTTATGAAAAGGGCTGCTACCCCGGCCAGGAGGTGGTGGCACGCATGCACTATCGCGGCCAGCTCAAGCGCCGGCTCTACCGGGCCGCCGTCGCCGGCGATCCGCCCACCGCCGGCACCAGTATTGAGGATACCGAGGGTCACGAAGCAGGAATCGTCATCAATGCGGCCCCCGCTTCCGGTGACAGCAGCGAACTGCTCGCGGTGATGCGCATCGAAAAGGCGGAGAATGAACTGCAGGTCGACACGCGATCAATACAGCTACTCGATCTCCCCTACGCCCCGCCCCGCTGAGGGCATAATCGAACTAACAGGCGATGCCCATGCGTCTCTTGCGACTGCTCCTACCGGTGTTGATCCTGGCCGTGGCCGCCGGCGGCTACGTCTGGCTTGAACGGAGCGGGCCAACGCCGCCAGCGTCGGAGGTCGCCGAGCGGGAGTGGTTGGTGGACACGATCACGGTCCAGCCCGCCACCCACCACCCACGACTGACGCTGACCGGCGAAGTCGGCAACCCCGACCGCGTGCCGGTGAAGGCACCGCTGCAGGCGCGGGTGAAGGCGGTGCCGGTCACGGATGGCGAGGCCGTCGAGCCAGGCGAATTGCTGGTCGCGCTTGATCCGGCCGACTACGACCCCATCCTGCGCCGGGCCGAGGCCAACCTCGCCGACCTGGAAGCACAGCTCAGTCAGGCCCGCCGCGCCCACGACAGTGATCAGGCCGCACTGGCGATCGAACAGGCACTGGTCGATAACGCAGAGCGCTCCCTGGAGCGGACCCGCAACCTGCGCCAACGTGATCTCGCTTCGCCATCAGAGGTCGAGGCCGCGCGGGATGCAGTCAATCAGGCCCGCCTCGCGGTCACGGCAAGGGATGAGCGCGTGGCCACATTCGATGCCCGACTCGCATCCCTCAAGGCCCGCCGTGATGCCGCCCGCGCAGATGTCGCGGACGCTCGCCGCGATATCCAGCGCTCCCGTTTCGAAGCGCCTTCAACGGGACTGGTCGCGGACCGACAGGTGGCGGTTGGATCCCGGGTCAACGCCAACGAAACGCTGCTCACGTTCCTGCCCCGCGATGGATTCGAGGTGCGCGCCCTGATTCCCAGCCGCAACACGGGCATCCTCCTTCGGGCGCTGGCACGCAATGAACCGCCCCGGGCCGAGGCAGAAATGCTGGGTGACAACGTTGAGTTGCGGCTCGTGCGGCTTGCCGGTGAGGCCAGTCCCCGCGGGGTGGTCGGACTGTTCGAGTTCGAGTCACCCGGCGAACAGCTCCGTCCCGGGACCGTCATCAGCCTGGCGTTGGTGATGCCGGCCATCGACAATGCAATCGCTCTGCCGCGGAGCGCCCTGTACGGCAATGATCGGGTCTACCGGGTGCGCGACGGCGAGCTGGAGCGCGTCCTCGTCGAGCATCTCGGCACAACCCGGCTCAATGGCGAACAGCGCGCCCTGATCCGCAGCGATGACCTGTCGGCAGGCGACCGGATTGCCACCACGCAGCTACCCAATGCGGTATCGGGCCTGCGCGTTCGGCTCGATGAGAACACCGAGGCGACGCAGTGAGCGACACCCCGGGATTACTTGAGCGCTTCGCGCGGCATCGGGTCGCCGCCCATCTGGTCATGATCCTGATGATCCTTGGCGGGCTGTTCGCCATCTCGCGGATGAACGTACAGTTTTTTCCCAACTTTTCCATCGACGTGGTCACCGTCTCCGTTGTCTGGAGCGGCGCCTCGGCCGAGGACGTCGAACGCGGTATCACCGAGCCGCTTGAGGAACGGCTTCGGGCCGTTCCCGATGTCAGCAAGATGACCTCCACATCGGCTCAGGGCGTTGCCAGTATTACGCTTGAGTTCATTGAGGGGACAGACACGGTACTCGCCCTCGCTGACGTGCGTGAGCAGGTCGAGAGCTTCCGTAATCTGCCAGCGAACGCCGAGACACCGCAGATCAGCCGGGCGCCAGAGTTCGATCCCGTCGGTCGTGTCCTGATTCACGGCGATGTCGACCGATCAGCCCTTCTGTCCTGGGCCGATCAGTACGAACGCGAGCTGATTGATCGCGGCATCGACCGCATCACCGTCAATGGCGTACCCGAACAGCAGATCACCATCGCCGTTCCCTCCGAGCGGCTGCCACAGCTCGACCTCAGTCTCCCCGAGCTCTCCGAGCGAATCGCCAACCGATCGGCGGATATTCCCGCCGGGGAATTCGGCAGCGCCGATGGCGGGCGCGAGTTGCGCGCCGTCGAGCAGCGCCGCGGCGTGCTGGATTTCGCCGATCTCCCCGTTATCAGCGGCCCCCGCAGCGGGATCACCCTGGACTCGGTCGGCTCGATACGGGAAATGCCCCGCAGCGACTCGGTCCTTCTGCGCCACAAGGGTCAACCGGCCGTCGAGCTGGTCCTGCAGAGGGCCCAGCATGGCGACAGCCTGGTGTCGGCCCGTGCACTCGAGGAATGGGTCGCGGATACGCGGCCGCAGATGCCCTCGGCACTCGATCTAACGCTCTACGATCAGTCCTGGCAACTGATCCGTGATCGCATCAATCTGCTGGTGACCAACGGCCTTGGTGGACTGATCCTGGTCCT
Source organism: Spiribacter curvatus (assembly GCF_000485905.1). Lineage (NCBI taxonomy): Bacteria > Pseudomonadati > Pseudomonadota > Gammaproteobacteria > Chromatiales > Ectothiorhodospiraceae > Spiribacter > Spiribacter curvatus. Next base: position 1,252,318 of record NC_022664.1, read on the forward strand.
GATCCTGCTCTATCTGTTCCTCCCCGCCCGGGTCGCCTTCTGGGTGGCAGTGGGAATACCGTCAGCGTTCCTGGCCGCACTGGCTATCCTCTGGCTCATCGGCGGCAGTATCAACATGATCTCGCTTTTCGCCCTGATCATGGCTTTGGGCGTGATTGTTGATGACGCCATTGTGGTCGGCGAGGATGCCGATGCGCACTTTCGGGGGGGTGAGCCACCGCTGCTGGCCTCTGAGGGCGCCGCACGGCGGATGTTCTGGCCGGTCATGGCGTCATCGCTCACCACCGTCGCCGCCTTCATGCCCTTGCTGGTGGTGGGCGGCACGGTCGGCCAGATACTCCGCGACATTCCCATTGTCATGGTCTGTGTGATCGCGGCCTCACTGGTTGAGAGTTTTCTGGTCCTCCCAGGGCATCTGCGCGGCGCCTTCTCCGGGCGTGTCCGACCCGATAACGCGGCGGGCGCGGGCGCCCTGAGTCCGGGGGCGTGGCGAGCGGCCTTCGAGCGCGGCTTCGAGCGCTTTCGCAAGCGTTATTTCCGTAGCGCCGTACGCTTCGCAATCAGTCATCGCGCCGTTACCTTTTCAGTCGCGCTTGCGAGCGTGATCCTGGCAGTGGGACTGATCGCGAGTGGCCGGCTTGGGTTTACCTTTTTCCCCACGCCCGAATCGCAGATCGTCTACGCCAACGCGACCTTCGTCGCCGGCACCAATCGGGAGAAAATGGAACGCTTTCTCGATGAGCTCGAGCGGAGCCTCGCAGAAACCGAGTCACAGGCCGGCGAACCGCTCGTAGAGACCGCCATCACCCGAGCCGGCGGAACAATCGGCGGCGGAGGCGGCACGCAGGGCGACCAGCTCGGCTCGATGCTCGTCGAGCTCACGCCACCGGATGCCCGACAGACCCGGAACGCGGCATTCATCCGCAACTGGAAAGCCAATACCCAGGTACCGCCGGGCATGGAGAACTTCTCCGTTGCCTCGCGACAGGGCGGACCACCGGGCGCCGACCTGACGGTTCGACTCACTGGTCCGCAGACCGAGTCGCTGAAGGCGGCGGCGGTCTCGCTCACGGAGACCCTCGACGGCGTGCCGGGTGTGGTCGATGTCAGCGACGATCTCCCGTATGGGCGTCAGCAGGTCACCTTCTCAGTGAACGCGCAGGGTCGGGCGCTGGGGCTGACGACGCAGGATGTTGGTGCCCAGCTCCGGGGCGCCTATGACGGCGTGCTAAGCCAGATCTTTCAGTCCGGACCCGACGAGATGGAGGTCCGTGTCGTGCTGCCGCGCGATGAACAGCGCCAGATCGCGTCACTGGCCGACCTCAGCATCCGCACTCCCGAGGGGCGCTTCGTGCCCGTCATGCAGGTCGTCGACCTGGATGCCCAGCGCGGGTTTGAGGCGATCCGCCATGCCGAGGGGCGTCGGGCGGTCCAGGTCTCCGCCTCACTCGACCGCGAGACCGCCAATGCCGAGAACCTGATCGGATCGCTGCGTGGCGGGACGCTGCCCCGGCTCGCCGAGCGCCATGGCATTGATTACAGCTTCCAGGGCCGCCAGGCCGATCAGCGCGACACCCTGGCGGATATGCAGTTCGGTCTCTATCTGGGACTGGCGCTGATGTTCATCGTGCTGGTGTGGGTCTTTTCCGCCTGGACACTGCCCCTGATCGTCATGCTGGTGATCCCGCTGGGCCTGGTTGGCGCCATTTTCGGACACTGGCTGATGAGCATTGAACTGACGGTTCTATCGCTGTTTGGCCTGTTCGGGCTCTCCGGCATCGTCGTCAACAATGCCATCATCCTGGTGACGTTCTACCGCGATCAGCTCGCCGAGGGTCTCGCCGTCAACGCCGCGCTCGAGGAAGCGGCGGTGCGCCGTGTCCGCGCCGTCATGCTGACATCGCTGACCACGATCGGCGGATTGACGCCACTACTGTTCGAGACCTCGCTGCAGGCGCAATTCCTGATCCCGATGGCGACTTCCATCGCCTTCGGTCTCGCCTACTCTACCCTGCTGGTGCTCTTCGTCATCCCCGCCCTGCTCTCAGGCCGTGCCTCGATCCAGCAACGACTCGCCCGCTGGCGTGAGGCCCTGGCCTAGTCGCGGGGGCGCATCGCGGGGAACAGAAGGACATCGCGGATCGAGGCACTGTCGGTAAGCAGCATCACCAGGCGGTCGATACCGATCCCCTCTCCCACCGTGGGCGGCATCCCGTATTCGAGCGCGCGGATGTAATCGGCGTCATAGTGCATCGCCTCTTCATCCCCCGCGGCCATTTCCTCTGCCTGACGACGGAAACGGCGCGCCTGATCCTCGGCGTCATTCAGCTCCGAGAAACCGTTCGCGATCTCACGGCCGGCGACGATGAGCTCGAAACGCTCAGTCACGCCCGGGTCGTCATCACGGGGGCGGGCAAGCGGAGAGACCTCCACCGGATAGTCGGTCACAAAGGTCGGCTGGATCAACGCTGATTCGGCCGTCTTTTCAAAGACTTCAAGCAGGATCTTGCCCGCTCCCCACTGCGACTGGATGTTGATGCCAAGTGACTCGGCGTAGCGCGCGAGAGCCGCCGGATCGTCGACGTCAGTGCCTAGCGCGGGATTATGCTCGATCACCGCCTCGCGAACGCTGACGCGCTTGAAAGCCGGCGCCAGATCAATCCCCTCGCCTTGCCACTCGATTTGCTCGCTACCAACCACCTCACGGGCGAGCTGGCGCAGCAGTATCTCGGTGAAGTCCATTGCATCCCGATAATCGGCGTAGGCCTGATAGAACTCGAGCATCGTGAATTCAGGGTTATGCCGGGTCGAGACGCCCTCATTGCGGAAGTTACGATTGATTTCGTAAACGCGCTCGATGCCACCGACCACCAGGCGCTTGAGGTAGAGCTCTGGGGCGACCCGCAGATAGAGATCGATATCCAGGGCGTTGTGGTGGGTCACGAAGGGCCGTGCCGCCGCGCCGCCCGGAATGGGCTGCATCATTGGCGTCTCCACCTCTAGGAATCGGCGCTCGTGGAAGGCGTCCCGGATGGTGCGGATGATCCGGCTGCGCATCGTGAAGACGCGCTGTGCCTCCGGGTTGGTCATAAGATCCAGATAGCGCTGCCGGTAGCGGGCCTCGGTGTCGCCGAGCCCGTGATACTTATCCGGCAGGGGGCGGAGCGACTTGGTCAGCAGTCGCAGCCCGTCGCAGTGGACCGACAGCTCGCCGGTCTGGGTGCGCATGAGCGTACCGGCTGCGCCGACGATATCGCCGGCATCCCAGCCCTTGAACGCCGGATAGACATCGGCGGGCAGATCATCACGACGCACGAAAAGCTGGATATCCCCGGACATATCCCGGAGGGTGGCAAAGCTCGCCTTGCCCATGACCCGCTTACGAATCAGCCGACCGGCGATCTGCACCCGCGTCGGTTCGGCCGCCAACTGCGCGGCGTCCTGATCGGCGCAGCGCGACTGCAGATCCGCTGCCATCGCATCGCGCCGGAAATCATTGGGGAATGCCGCCCCGACCGCGCGCCACTCATCGAGCTTGCGGCGCCGTTCGGCGATCAGACGGTGTTCGTCCTGCTCTTCAGCCATGCTGTTCTCTTTCCACGAATCGTCGGGCGCGTCACCGACCTACAGGCCGGCCTTGAGACTCGCCTCTATGAATGGATCCAGACCACCGTCCAGCACGGCCTGGGTGTTACCGACCTCGACCCCAGTACGCAGATCCTTGATCCGGCTCTGGTCGAGGACATAAGAGCGGATCTGACTCCCCCAGCCAATGTCGGACTTGGAATCCTCCACCGCCGCTGCCTGTTCCCGCTGGGCCTCCATCTCACGCTCATAGAGCCTGGCGCGTAGCTGCTTCATGGCTGTGGCCCGGTTTTTGTGCTGTGAGCGGTCGTTCTGACACTGCACCACAATCCCGGTCGGTTGATGGGTAATCCGCACCGCTGATTCGGTCCGGTTGACGTGCTGGCCACCCGCACCGCTTGCCCGGTAGACATCGATCCGCAGATCGGACGGATCAACCTCGATATCCACGTTCTCGTCGATCTCGGGGCTCACGAACACCGACGCAAAGGAGGTATGGCGACGGTTGCCCGAATCGAAGGGTGACTTGCGCACCAGCCGGTGGACGCCCGTCTCGGTGCGCAGCCAGCCAAAGGCATATTCGCCCTCGACCCGGATCGTTGCACTTTTCAGGCCCGCCTGATCGCCCGCCGATACCTCGATGAGCTCAGCCGTGAAACCCTTGTGTTCGATCCAGCGCAGATACATCCGCAGTAGCATGTCCGCCCAGTCCTGGGCCTCTGTACCACCGGAGCCGGCCTGGATATCCACAAACGCATTGGTGGGATCCATCTCGCCGGAGAACATACGCCGGAACTCAAGACTCTGGATCAACCGCTCGTGGGCGGCGAGATCCGCTTCCACTGAGGCGAGCGTCTCGGCATCGTCCTCTTCGCGGGCCATCTCAAGCAGCTCGCCGGCCTCATCCAGGCCACTACTCAGACCCCGCATCTGGCCCACCAGCCGATCCAGGGACGCGCGTTCGCGATTCAGGTCCTGAGCGCGTTCGGGATTGTTCCAGACATCGGGCTGTTCGAGCTCACGGGTGACCTCTTCGAAGCGTTCTTCCTTTTCCGTGAGGTCAAAGATACCCCCTCAGGGACTCATTACGTCCCTTGAGATCGTCGAGCTGGCTGGCGAGCTGGTTACTGTCGAGCACGATATTCCTCTTGTCTGTCAGTGAATCAGTGGGGGCTCAGCGAACCGATTCCCACGCGCGGGCGAGGCGCTTCTCAGAGACCCGCTCGCGGGTGCCGAGATCCTGGGCGAACAGCGAGATCCGGTACTCCTCGATGAGCCAGCGGACCTGCTCGAGCGCCGGGTCACGAATCGCCCGGCGGGCATGCCGGGCAAGCGCATCGTCGAGGCGACGCTGATGCGGCTGAATGCTTGCCAGACCAGCCTGATCGCGGCTCGGATCCCGCTTCAAACGCTCGACCCGGCGTTCGATCCCGGTCAGATACCGGGGCAGGTCCTCGAGTCGGGCCGGAACCGTATCGAGCAGGAAGCCCGGATAGACCAGACCGTCCAGCTGCTGGCGGATATCCCGATAGCTGTCCACCATTCCCAACGGAATATCCCCCTTGAGCGCGCGTCGTACCCGCTTTTGCCGCGCAAGGATATCAGAGACGCGGTCGCGGAGCTGCTCGGCGCGGGGGACCACGGCAGTACGCCCGTACTCGCAGACCTCAAGCCAGCCTGCCCGATCCCGCGGCACCGTCGCGGCGAGGAAGACCTGATGAAAAACGGCCTGGGCGAACTCGCGCTTGAGGGCATCGGCGTCACCGACGTCGCGATAGTCGATCGCCATGCGATCGAGCCCCTCCAGACCCCGGCGGAGATGGCGTGCCTGCTGCGCAAAGCGTTTCATGAGCAGCAGTCGGACGCCGCTCCGATGGGCGGCCGCGGCCCGTTCAGGCCCGTCCAGCAGCCGCAGGGCGACCTCATTGCCCTCGGCGCACAGCGCCGGATAGCCCTGCAGCTCAATACCACCCTGTGTGAACGGGACGCGATCAGGCAGATCACCGATATCCCAGTCGGTGATGCCCGTGCGCTCAAAGCCACTGTCCGCCGGTGCGCTGAAATCGGCCCTCGCATGATCGGCATGGACGCGCTGCAGCGCGGGCAGATCACGGCCGCTATCTAGTCGCCCGCCCCCCTCATCAAGCACCTCGAAGCGCATCTGCAGATGATCCGGCAGGACCAGCTCATCCCAGATCCCGCCAGGGATATCGATGCCGGTCATACGCCGTAATTCATCGCGTACGGCCGATTCCAGCGAACCGGTGCGCGCCGGCAACGATTCGAGGACCGCCCGGGCGAAGTCAGGCACTGGCACGAAATGCCGCCGCAGTGACTTCGGTAGCGCGCGTATCAGGGTGATGACCTTTTCCTCGAGCAGGCCCGGCACCAGCCACTCGAATGGTTCGGGGACAAGCGCATTCAGCGCGGCCACCGGTATACAGACGCTGACGCCGTCGACTTCACTCCCCGGAGAGAACGAATAGCGCAGTGGTAGATGGATACCGTTTACAGCCAGCGTGTCCGGATAGTCGGCGGCGCCTTCGGATACGCCGCGCGCCATCAACTGCTCGCGGTCGAGCCGCAATGGGGTGTCATCGCCCCCCTCGCGCAGCCAGCGATCGAGGCTCGGGCCATCGACGACCGTCTCGGGCAGTGCGGCCTCATAGAACGCCGCCAGTGCCTCAGTATCCACCAACACATCGCGTCGTCTGGCCTTGGCTTCGAGGGTCTCGACCTCGGCGATCAAGGCCTGATTGGCCTGCAGAAAGGCCGGTGGATCAGGCGGGGGATCACCCAGCAGGCCATCGCGGATGAATATCGACCGCGCCTCCCGCGGCGCGACCCGAGCATGGTCAACCTTGCGGCCGCTGACGATCGGCAGCCCGTAGAGCGTGGCATCCTCGCGCCCGAATACCTTGCCCTTGTGCGCATCCCACCATGGATCATGATAGCGGTGCTTGAGCAGATGACCGGCCAGCGGTTCGATCCACTCCGGTCGTACCTCAGCCACTACCCGGGCGAATACCCGACGGGTCTCCACCAGCTCCGCGGCCATGATCCAGCGCGGCCGTTTGCGGGCGACGCCGGATCCAGGGTGGATCGCAAGCTTGAGCTCCCGCGGGCCCCGATACTCCTCGCCCTCCTCGCGGCGGGCGATATTCGACAGAAAGCCGCTGAGTAGTGCCCGATGGATCGCCACCGGCTTGGCTGGCGTGTCGTTCTCCACCCGCTCCATGTCACGCATCAGGCGATGCAGCTGGGCATGCGTGTCCGCCCATTCCCGCATTCGCACATGGGAGAGGAAGTGCTCGTGACACCAGGCCTGCAGCTTGCGGCGACTCAGGTGATGGGCCTGCTCGCGATAGGCATCCCAGAGCCGCAGCAAGCCACCGAAATCCGATTGCTTGTCCTGCCAGGCGGAGTGGGCCGCGTCGGCGGCCTCACGCCGGTCCATCGGCCGTTCCCGCGGGTCCTGTACCGACAGTGCCGCGGCGAGCACCAACAGCTCGCGGAGCGCGCCCTCGCGATCACCGGCGAACAGTATACGGGCGATCCGTGGGTCGACCGGCAGGCGCGCCAGCTGGCGGCCCAGTCGCGACAGATTCTGGCGCTTATTGAGGGCGCCCAGTTCGTCGAGGAGCTTCAGCCCGTCTTTCACATAGCGCGGATCGGGTGGCTCGATGAACGGAAACCGCTCAATGGCACCCAGACGCAGGTGTTTCATCTGCAGGATGACCGATGCCAGATTGGTCCGCAGGATCTCCGGATCCGTGAACCGCGGCCGGGCCTCGAAATCGGCCTGATCGTAGAGCCGTATACAGACGCCCGGTCCCTCCCGCCCGCAACGACCGGCCCGCTGGTCGGCACTCGACTGGGCAACCGGCTCCACCGGCAGGCGTTGGACCTTGGTGCGATAACTGTAGCGGCTGATCCGCGCGAGTCCGCTGTCCACCACATAACGAATGCCCGGGACCGTCAGCGAGGTCTCGGCGACATTGGTGGCCAACACAATGCGACGGCCGCGATGGGGTGCGAAAACGCGTTGCTGCTCGGCGGCGGACAGCCGCCCGAAAAGCGGCAGAATCTCGGTCTGGGGCGGATGGTGCTTGCGCAGCGCCTCGGCGCAGTGGCGGATCTCACGCTCGCCGGGCAGAAACACCAGAACGTCCCCCCGCCCCAGTCCGGCCAGCTCGTCGACTGCCTCCAGCACACCCTGGCGCAGACTGCGCTCGCGCTCATCCTCGGATTGTTCCACCAGTGGCCGGTAGCGGACCTCGACCGGGTAGGTCCGCCCCGAGACCTCAATGACCGGGGCATCGTCGAAGTGTCGGGAAAAACGGGCCGGATCGATGGTCGCTGAGGTAATGATCACCCGCAGATCCGGCCGCTGCGGTAGCAGCCGCTTGATGTAGCCGAGCAGAAAGTCGATGTTGAGGCTGCGCTCATGGGCCTCGTCAATGATGAGGGTGTCATAACCCTCAAGGCGCTCGTCGGCCTGCGTTTCGGCGAGCAGCATGCCGTCGGTGAGCAGCTTGACCCGGGTCTGTAGGCGGGTCTGATCGCTGAATCGCACGCGGTAGCCGACACCACTGCCCACGTCCGTCGCGCATTCCTCGGCAACGCGGGTCGCGAGGCTGCGGGCAGCGATACGCCGGGGTTGGGTATGGGCGATCACGCCCTCGACGCCGCGTCCGAGATCGAGCATCAGCTTGGGCAGCTGTGTGCTCTTTCCCGAGCCTGTCTCGCCGCAGATCACCACCACCTGATGATCGCGTACCGTCGCCTTGATCTCCTCGGCGTGCTCGAGGACCGGTAGATCGAGATTGTAGTCGGGACGCAGCTGGACCGACTCGCGGGCGGTCCGCGCCTGTGCCTGCCGCTGGGGCGATTGGCTGGATCGACGCCTAGCCATTCCCACCTTCGTGCGGGGTCGGGGATGCCGGGCCGGATCGCCGACGCGAGCGGGGCGCCGACTGGGGCTCGAACCGCAGCGCCTCGATCTCCCAGTGATGCCCATCGCAGGCCAGCAGGAGGCAGCCCGGACCACCGTTGGTGCGCGTACGACCAGCCGCCCCCGGGTTCAGCACCCATGGTGTCTCGCGCTGGTCGATGCACTGGCGGTGGCTGTGGCCGTAGACAACGGCACGGCAGTCGGCGAATTGATGGCGATAGCGGCGATGGCGCTGTTCAAGCGTTCCACCATCGTCGCCGTGGACGAGCTTGATCCGGCCCCCGGGCAGATCCACGGTCGCGTCGCCGGGTAGGTTGGCGAGCATATCGCGCTCGGCATCCGCCCAGTGGTCGGGATCATCGTTATTACCGCGGATCGCCACGGCCTCATGCCGCGGGTGCATGGCAAAGAGCACGTCGACGCCGCCGACATCACCGGCATGGAGCGCGATATCACACCCCCGGATCTGATCGGCGATGCGCTGATCGAGAAAACCATGGGTGTCGGCGAGAATAGCGACCCGGGTGGTGTGATCGGTCATGCCCGCGCGAAGCCCCCGGCGATGGCGGCCGCCAGCGCGTCATAGTCGTTCGTGACCGGGAACTGCGGAAACGCCTCGGTGACGTTATCCGGCGCGTGGAAAAACACCCCCTGCTCAGCAGCGGCGAGCATGCTGGTGTCGTTGAAGGAGTCACCAGCGGCCACCACTGAAAAGTTCAGAGCCCGCAATGCATCCACGGCGGCGCGCTTGTGATCCGGCATCCGCAGTCGATAGCCGGTGATCTGCCCGTCATCGCGGGTCTCGAGCTGATGACAGAAAAGCGTCGGCCAGTTCAGCTGCCGCATCAGTGGCCAGGCGAACTCATAGAATGTGTCGGACAGGATGATCACCTGGTAGTGCGTGCGTAGCGAGTCAAGGAATGCCCGCGCACCGGCGAGTGGTGTCATTTCATCAATCACTGCCTGGATATCCGGCAGACCCAGGCCATGGGTCGCCAGTGTATCGATGCGCATGCGCATCAGCTCATCGTAATCGGCGACGTCACGCGTCGTCGCGCTGAGCGCGTCGATACCGGTCAGCGCCGCGAAGTCGATCCATATTTCCGGGACGAGCACGCCCTCGAGATCGAGACAGACGATATTCACTGGGGATTTTTCCTCTTCCAAAGGCTCGCGGACGGTACGATTTTTCCACCCGGGCTGCAAGGCGTTGAACTTCCGTGACAATGCCCTCATCCAATGACATATTGATAGCAGTTGCATCATTGTTCCAACGGAGGTAAGCAACGATGGCCCAGGATTTCCGCACTTCGATTGCCGGCAATCGCTCAACCGGTAACTCGGTGCTGGCGACTAACAAGGTGCTTCGCAACACCTACGCGCTTTTGTCGCTGACGCTCGTGTTCAGCGCGGCCATGGCAGGCGTCGCGATGGCCACCAACGCACCGCCGATGCACTGGCTCATGGTGCTGGGTGGTTACTTCGGCCTGCTGTTCCTGACGACCTGGCTGCGTAACAGCGTCTGGGGACTGGCCAGCGTGTTCGCACTGACCGGGTTCATGGGCTTCACGCTTGGTCCCATTGTCAGCCTCTATATCGGCGCTTTCAGTAATGGCGCCGAGCTGGTGATGATGGCACTGGGTGGTACCGGCATGATCTTCCTTGGTCTGTCCGCCTACGCCCTGACGACCCAGCGCGACTTCAGCTTCATGCGTGGGTTCATCTTTGCAGGTGTCCTGGTGGCGTTCGCCGGTTCCATCATCGCCGTGCTGTTTTCCATTCCGGCGCTTTCACTGGCCGTAAGCGCGGCGTTTGTTGTGCTGATGAGCGCGCTGATCCTCTACCAGACCAGCGAGATCATCAACGGTGGCGAGACCAACTACATCATGGCGACGATCACGTTGTATGTAACCATCTACAACCTGTTCCTCAGCCTGCTGCAGCTGCTTGCCGCTTTCGCCGGCGAGCGCTGATCGAACGCGGCGTTCCGACGTCGATACGACCCCGTCCGATCATCGATCAGGCGGGGTTTTTTATCTCCAGAAGGTCTATCATAGGGAGCCAACAGACGCTCTATGAATAACGACCATGAAACTCAACCAGCTCCGCTACATCGTCGAAGTGGCTCGGCGCGGCCTGAATGTGTCGGCGGCCGCCGATGCGCTCTATACCTCGCAGCCGGGTGTCAGCAAACAGATCCGCATGCTCGAAGAGGAGCTCGGCGTACCGATTTTCGAGCGCAGCGGCAAGCACTTCACTGGCCTGACCCGTCCCGGACAACAGGTACTCGCAGCGGCTGAACGAACGTTGGCGGAAACCGCGGGCATTCAGTCAATCGCCGCAGAATTCGCGGACGACCAGAGTGGCAGTCTGAGTATTGCCACAACTCACACCCAGGCACGACACGCCCTGCCGGAGGCCGTCCGCCGGTTCCGGGCCTCCTACCCGCGGGTCAGCCTGCACTTCCATCAGGGCACTCCCACACAGATCGCAGAGATGGCGACTGCCGGTGAAGTGGACTTCGCCATCGCCACCGAGGCGCTGGAGCTCTACGAGGATCTGGTCATGCTGCCGTGCTATCGCTGGAACCGGAGCGTGATCGTGCCGCGGGGGCATCCGCTCTGCGACGCTCGCGAGCTGACCCTGGAGGCAGTGGCCGAGCATCCCCTGGTCACGTACGTGTTCGGCTTCACCGGGCGGTCGCGGCTGGATGCGGCATTTACGGCCCGGGGGCTATCACCCGATGTGGTCTTCACCGCGACCGACTCGGAGGTGATCAAAACCTATGTCCAACTCGGGCTGGGTGTCGGCATCATGGCGAGCATGGCCTTCGATCCAAAGCGTGATGAGGGGTTGGTCGCCCTCGATGCAAGTCATCTTTTCGAGGCCAGCACCACGCAGATCGGTTTCCGTCGCAGTGCCTACATGCGTGGCTATATGTTTTCGTTCATCGAGACGTTTGCGCCGCATCTCGATTCGGCCGTTGTGCAGCAGGCCATTGAGGCACGCACACCGGGGCAGCGTGAGGCCCTGGAGCGGGAACTCGAACCGCTGCTTGATTCGACTCACCAATAGGACGGGGGATCGCGATGGATCCGGAACTGCTCGAAATGCGACGCCACCTGAGCGCTCATCCGCCGTTCGATGGGCTGACGGACGACCAACTCGACGATATCGCCAACCATGTGGACATCTGTTACTACCGTGCGGGCTCGGAAATCATCGCCTCGAATCAACCGATCAAGGCGCTTTTCTATGTCCGCAGTGGGGCCGTCGAGGTCTATCGCCGAAGCGGCGATCTGTTCGACCGACTCGGCGAGGGGAGCATCTTCGGGCACTATGGGCTGCTGCGCGGTCGCCGGGCTCACTACCCGGCCATCGCCATCGAAGACACGCTGATTTACGCCATTGATGCGGACATTTTCGATCGCCTCTGCGAGACCGATAACGACTTCGCCGACTTCGTCGAGCTCGGCAGACCGCGCACCTCCAGCGTCGCTGACACACAGGGCGTCAGCAATAATCGCATGGCGACGCGTATCCGCAGGCTGGTGAACCGCCGACCGCTGATCGCTGAGGCCGACGAGACAGCCCGCGACGTCGCTCAGCGGCTGGCCAATGAGCCTGCCGCGGCACTGCTGGTGGTTGAGGCACGAGGGGATGACCCGCGCTATACCTACGCCGATGCCGACGGCGAGCTCTGGCAGGTCATGGGCATCCTGACCGATGCGGATTTCCGTGCACGAATCGTTGCCGAGGGCCGCTCGGTTGATACACCGGTGCGGGAGATCGTCAGCCAGGGGCTGGTTGCCGTGCGATCAGATGAGACAGTCCAGGAAGCGATGCTCGCCATGCTCCGGCACAACGTTCACCACCTGGCGGTGATCCACCGCCGCCGTCCGATCGGGGTGATCCGGCTGGAGGATGTCGTGCGCTACGAGACGCAGAGCAGCCTCTATCTCATCGAGAGCATCTTCAGCCAGCGTCATCCGATCGGGCTTGCCCGGCTGCTCCCCGATGTCCGCAACGCCGCTGTCAGACTGATCCGTGATGGCGCTGACTCACGGACCGTCGGCACCGCGCTGTCATCGATCGGCCGCAGCTTCGCCCGCCGACTGCTCGAGCTTGCCGAGGCGGAGCTCGGCCCGCCGCCGGTGCCCTACGCGTTCATGGCGATGGGCTCGATGGCTCGCAATGAGCAGACACTGGTCACCGATCAGGACAACGCACTGGTGCTCGACGATCGCTTCGATCCGCAACAGCACGATGAGTACTTCCTCAAACTCGCTCAGCGGGTGAGCGAAGGTCTGGATGCCTGTGGCTATGAATATTGCAAGGGCGGCATCATGGCGACCAACCCGCGCTGGCGACAGCCATTGTCAGTCTGGCAGCGGTATTTCAGGAGCTGGATCCAGGCGCCCAACGCGGAGCGACTGCTGCACAGCAACATCTTCTTTGACCTGGATAACCTCTATGGCGAGGAACGCCTGATCGAGACGCTCCAGGAACTCATCGCCACAGAGGCCGGCCAGAGTCCAGCCTTCCTCGCCGCGATGTCGCGCAATGCGCTGAATCGGACGCCGCCAATCGGGTTTTTCCGCGAATTCGTCACCGAGAAGGATGGCCAGCAGAACGATTCGATCAACGTCAAACGCCGGGGCACCGCCCCACTGACCGATCTGGTCCGGATCCACGCGCTGGCCTGCGGATCGCGTGCACAGAACTCCTTCGAGCGCCTGGCGGATATCAAAGAGACATCACTACTCGGCCCCGGCGTGGCGGATCGGCTCAGTTATTCGCTCGAGGTCCTGAGTCTGGCGCGTCTGCGCGATCAGGTCCTGGACATCGAGGAAGAACGCGAGCCCGATAACAATATCGAACCCCGCAACGTCCCCGCGAAACAGCGCGCGGAAATCAAAGAGGCCTTCCGGGCATTGAGCGATGCGCAGAAATTCCTGCGTTTCCGCTATCCGATGCCCTCCAGTAGCGCCCACAAGCGCCAGCGGTGATGGCAGGTGGCAAATCGGAGCAGCGTGACGATTGGCATGACTGGCTCGCGGATATGGCACGGCAAGCCACCACCGATGATCTGCGCCACTTCTATGCGGGTTTCCCGTCAGATTCGACCTGCCCGGTGGGGGATGCCCCACTGATCGCGATCGATCTGGAGACAAGCGGTCTGGAGCCGCGTCACCACGCCATTCTGAGTATCGGCGTTGTGCCGTTCACCCTTCGTGGGATCGGGATCGGGCAGCGCCGGCACTGGATCCTGCGACCGCCACAGGAGTTCTCCGGTGAATCGGTGGCCTACCACCACATCACCCACTCCGAAGTGGAACAGGCACCGGATCTTGCTGACGTTCTCCCGGATGTCCTTGCGAGCATTCATGGACGCATTCCGGTCGTGCACTACCACCCCATCGAGCGCCGGTTTCTGGATCGTGCAGTCCGTCAGCGGACCGGTACCGTATTCCGGTTCCCGCTCATTGACACCATGGAGATCGAGGCACAGCGCCACCGCCGCCCGTGGCGGCTGCGGCTCCGTAAGCTGCTTCGTCAGTCGCCCGAGTCGATCCGTCTCAACGACAGTCGCATTCGATATGGCCTACCCCCTTATGAGGGGCATCAGGCCGTACTGGATGCGATTGGAACGGCCGAGCTGCTGCAGGCGCAGATCCAGCACCACTACAGCAGCTCAACGGCGGTTGGCGACCTCTGGCTCTAGGCCGCGCGGGGCTCTGACATCAGTCCCTTGATCGTGGCGTAGCAAGCGACCAGCAGGACCAGTGTCAGCGGCAGTCCGGCCGATAGTGCCATCGCCTGCAGGGCAGTGAGCCCGCCGCCGAGCAGCAGTGCGATCGCGATGGCGCCCTCGATGATCGCCCAGAACATCCGCTGGGGCCTGGGTGAATCCACCTTGCCGCCTGCCGTGATCGCGTCAATAACCAGCGACCCGGAGTCCGACGAGGTCACGAAGAACACGATCACCAGGAAAATGGCCAGCGTTGAGGTAATCAGACCCAGTGGCAGATTCCCGAGCATCTCGAAGAGCTGGGTGTCCGTGCCGGCCGCCGAGACGCTCTCGAGCCCCTGGTTAACGACCTGGTCGATCGCGGTCCCGCCCAGTGCGGTCATCCAGAGCACCGAGATCAGCGTCGGAATCACCAGTACGGCGATCAGGAATTCCCGAACGGTGCGGCCCCGGCTGACACGAGCGATGAACATACCCACGAACGGTGACCAGGAGATCCACCAGGCCCAGTAGAAGGCCGTCCAGCCCTGGGAGAAGTTCACGTCCTCACGACCTACCGGATTGGAGAGCGCGAAGACCTTCGTGGCGTAGTCTCCGAGGTATTGAAAAAACCCGGTCGCGATCGCCAGTGTCGGCCCCACGACGATGACGAACAGCAGCAGCAGACCCGCCAGTCCCATATTGAGCTGCGAGAGCCGCTGCACTCCCTTATCGACGCCCAGAGTGACCGAGCCAAGGGCAATAATGGTGATGCCGATGATCAGGAACACCATGGTTGTGTCGGTATTGGGAACGCCGTAGAGATAGTTCAATCCGATGGTTGCCTGGGTCGCTCCGAGCCCGAGCGAGGTCGCCAGGCCGAACAGCGTCGCGAAGACGGCGACGATATCGATCACGTGCCCCGGCCAGCCCCAGACACGTTCGCCGAGGATCGGGTAGAAGATCGAGCGCACCGTCAGGGGCAGGCCCTTATTGAACGAGAACAGCGCCAGCGCGAGTGCCACCATCCCGTAGACGGCCCAGGGATGAATCCCCCAGTGGAAGATCGTCGCCGCCATACCAAGGGAGATGGCGGCCTCCTGGTCATCGGCCGCCGCGCCCAGCGGCGCCCAGTCAGTGCGCACATCACCATCCATCGTCGTACCGGCCATAGAGCTGGAGAAGTGCCCCAGTGGCTCGGACACGCCGTAGTACATGAGGCCAATGCCCATGCCCGCTGCGAACAGCATGGCAAACCAGCCTGCGTAGGTGAAATCAGGGACCGCGTTGGCTCCCCCGAGCCGGACTTTCGCCAGCGGCGTGAAAATCAGCCCGACGGCGACGATCACGAGGATATTGGCACCACCAATAAACACCCAGGCAAGATTGCTGGTCAGCCATTCCCGCGTGCCCTCGAACAGCGGACCCACTTCGTTCTGGAAAGCCAGGGTGATAATCACGAAGGCGAGGATAATCAGTCCGGAAACGGTGAATACCTTGCCATGGAGGTCGACATCGACCCCGAATTTGTTGCCGGAGATATTATCCTGGCCGATGACATAGTCGGTATCGATCAGTCCCGATGCGCCCTCGGGTGCCGGAATACCGGTTGCCGCTGCTTCGTCCTGTTCTTCTTTACTCACGATTGTCTCCTTTGTCGGATTCCGGTTCGATCAGTCCGCTCAGTCCGGGCGGACCAGGAATACCGAGACATTGGTATGCGAGGCGATCCGATCCCCGTGGGATGGCATGACCGCATCGAGATGCCGTGGCAGATGGGTCGCCATCACCACCAGATCGGCGTTCACCGCCTCGATAGTATTGAGGATCGTATCGTCCAGATCGGAAACCGGATCCGGGGAATTGACGCACCGCGCCGACGTGGTCTGCCCGTGGACCTGACGCTGCTCGTTCGCGAATGTCTCGAGCTTGCGCTCGTATTCCTCGGGCGTCCGGGCGATGCTGCCCGGCGTAGACGTGGTGACGGCCAGATAACAGACCTCCGCCTCGTAGTGCCGGGCCAGGTCCGCGCTGGTGGCCAGCGCGCGCTGGATCGCGTCGATATGCGCCAGATCCACCGGGACCAGGATTTTCTTAAACATAGGGTCGACTCCTTACATCTTGCGCATAACCGCTACACAGAATGATTCAGCCGGCCGGCCGCAGAATCTGTGGCGCCGGAATACAGTCAGTTATGGCCGAGAAAGCGTGCCAACCCTGCGCGAGGTTGGAGCAGGGGGTCAACCGCTTTGTTGAAAACCGACCGGATCGGTCAATACAGCTCAGCGATACTGCGAGCGACCCGCAAACGCATGAGAGAGCGTTCCGGCGTCGACATAATCAAGATCGCCACCGAGCGGCACACCGTGGGCAATGCGGGCGATCTCAACACCCGCTTCAGCGGCCATGCCGGCAAGGTACTGGGCCGTCGCCTCGCCTTCGACCGTGGGACTGACCGCCAGGATGATCTCACGGATCTCACCGGCGACTAAGCGTGCCTCCAGTCCCTCCAGACCGAGTTCCCCGGGGCCAATGCCATCGAGGGGAGATAAACGGCCCTTGAGGACGAAGTACAGGCCGCCATAATCGGTCGCGTCCTCGAGCGCCTGGACATCGGATGGGTTCTCGACAACGCAGAGCACGCCCGGATCGCGGCGACCACTGGCACAGAGCGGACACAGATCGGCCTCGGTCAGATTACGGCAGAGCCGGCACTCCCCCACCGACTCCGCTGCCGTCTGTAGTGCCCGCGCGAGACGCCCCGCGCCACTGCGGTCATGCTGCAGCAACGCGAACGTCATGCGCTGCGCGGACTTCGGACCCACGCCAGGCAGGCAGCGGAGTGATTCCATCAATTCCTGAACCGCCGGAGAATAGGCCATGCGTGCGATCCTGCCCTAGAATGGCATCTTCATGCCCGGTGGCAGGTTGAGCCCGTCAGTCAACCCGCCCATGCGATCCTGCGTTTCCTGCTCGAGCTTCTGGGCGGCATCATTAAAGGCCGCGGTGACCAGATCCTCGACCATTTCCCGATCGTCATAGACGCTCTCATCGATCGACACACGCCGCACCTCGTGACGCCCGGTCATGACCACGCTGACCATGCCGCCGCCGGCCTGTCCGGTGATCTCCATCTCCGCAAGCTCGGACTGCGCTTTCTGCATTTCCTCCTGCATGCGCTGAGCCTGCTTCATCATGTTGCCAAGTCCGCCTTTCATGATTCACTCCTGGTCCCGTGGACGAATGGATTCGTTGATGACTTCGGCACTGAATGTCGCCTTGAGTGCCGCAATATTCGGATCGGCCTCAATCTGCTCCCGGGCCCGGGCCTGTCGATCGCTCGCCACCCTTTCCGCGGCAGCGGCCGGTGTCTCGCTGCTGACCGGCCCCACCCGGATATCGACACTGAGTGCCTCACCGAAGTGCTCGGACAACGCCTCCGCGAGCCGCACGGTCACATTGTCGTTGACGAGATGCCGGTGCCCTTCATCGATCTGCAGCGTGACGCGCTGGCCATCCCGCGCCACCCAGTCGCAGTGATTGGCAAGCGCTTGTGCCATTCCGCTCAATGACAACGCGGCTGCCAGCCGGTGCCAGTCCTCATTACCGGCAGGCGTTGTTGCGGCCGGTGGTGCCGCGATTGGCGGCGCCGGTGGCTGGCTGTCGCCTGCCGCCGGTCGCGCAGGTGCAGGCCGCGATGGTGCCGGCGCTTGCGGCGTGCCCCCACCACTGTCGGGCTCAAACGCCAGCATCCGCAACAGAATCATCTCAAAGCCGGCGCGCGGATCCGGGGCGAGCGGCAGATCGCGGCGCCCATGGAGGACAATCTGATAGAGCAACTGCACCCACGCGGCATCCAGGCGTTCTGACAGGCCGGCAAGGCGCGCACCCTCGGGAGTTTCGGCGTCAAACATGGATGGCACGGTCTGGGCGAGCGAGAGTTGGTGCAGCATGGCGAGCAGTTCCGCGAGGGCTTCCGCAAAATCCGGCGAGGTCTCAGCCATCCGAGCGACGGTATCGAGCAGCCCGGGACCGTCGCCCTCACTGAGGCGTTCGAGCAGATCGAGCACGAAATCATGATCAATGCTGCCCAGCATATCGCGGACTTCGGCATCCACCAGTTGCCCGCCGCCGAAGGCAAGCGCCTGATCGGTCAGGCTGAGGGCATCCCGCATGCTGCCATCGGCGGCGCGGGCAAGACGCTCGATGGCGGATTTCTCCGCCTCGATGCCCTCCTCCGCGCTGATTTTCTCGAGCTGGCCGCCGATCATGTCCGGCATCAACGGCTTGAGATTGAACTGCAGACAGCGTGAGAGCACTGTCACCGGCAGGCGCTGCGGGTCGGTGGTCGCCAGCAGGAATTTCACATGCTCAGGTGGCTCTTCAAGCGTTTTCAATAACGCATTGAAGCTGTGCGTGGAGAGCATGTGGACTTCGTCGATCAGATAGATCTTAAAGCGCCCGCGGGTGGGTGCGTACTGGACGTTATCCAACAGATCGCGGGTGTCTTCGACTTTAGTACGCGACGCCGCATCGACCTCAATCAGATCGACGAAACGGCCCGCATCGATCTCGGCACAGGCAGCGCAGGTTCCGCAGGGGATGTCAGTGATTCCCTTTGATTCACAGTTGAGGCACTTGGCGAGGATACGCGCGACCGTCGTCTTCCCGACGCCCCGCGTCCCGGTGAACAGATAGGCGTGATGCAGGCGCCCGTTGGCAAGGCCATTGCCAAGCGCCCGGAGCACATGGGCCTGACCGACCATTTCATCGAAGCGGTGGGGGCGCCACTTCCGCGCCAGTACCTGATAACCCATACTCTGAGTATACCATCGGCATGGGCGGACAAGAGAGAAAAGGCGGGGACGCCAGCCACACCCCGGCGCCCGAATCCACCGCTACCGCTGCTCCCTTCCGGGCCTGACGGGGTTCGCGGTTTATCGTCGCGAGGGGACCAGCGCCACCGCATTTGTATGGTAACAGCACACCGGACTGCGCGCTAACGGAAAGGATTGCAGCCATGACCCGCATTGCAGAGATATTCACGATCTTTCTGCGCCTGGGGCTCATCGCGTTCGGCGGGCCGGTGGCCCACCTCGGCTACTTTCATCGGTGGTTTGTCCAGGATCGGCGCTGGCTGGCTGATGCAACCTACAGCCAGACACTCGCCCTGTGCCAATTACTGCCGGGGCCGACAAGCAGCCAGACCGGCTTCGCGATCGGCCTGCATCGCGGCGGGCTGATGGGCGGAATGGCCGCCTGGCTAGGCTTCACGCTCCCGTCAGCCACATTGATGATCGCCATGGGCGTCGGCCTCAGCCAGCTCGGGGGCATCGATCATGCCGGCTGGCTGACCGGCTTGAAGCTGGCCGCCGTTGCAGTGGTCGCCCATGCACTCTATGGCATGACACGCCAGCTCTGCCCCGACCGCGCGAGGCAACTCATCGCCCTCGCCAGTGCGCTCGCAGTCAGCCTCGTCCCGGGCGCTGTCGGTCCGTTCGTGGTCATAATCGGCGGTGCCGCGGCCGGGCTTTTACTCTTCCAGAGCGCTCCAGCGCCCCATGCCGATCTGGGCGGCTCGGTGAGCCGGCGCCAGGCGATCGCAGCGCTCATCCTCTTCGCGCTTGGCCTGCTGATCCTGACTGGACCGTTCGGAGTCGCGCCGCTTTATTCAGCGCTCTATCGCAGTGGCGCACTGGTATTCGGTGGCGGGCATGTCGTACTGGCACTGCTCGAAGCGGGGCTGGTCGAGCCCGGGCTGATCGATCATGACCGTTTCATCGCCGGCTATGGCGCCGCCCAGGCGTTGCCGGGCCCACTATTCTCGTTCGGTGGTTTCCTCGGTGCCAGCGGTGTGGCCGACGCCCCGGTGGTCAGCGGACTGATCGCAACGGCGGCGATATTCGCGCCTGGGCTGTTGCTGGTGGTTGGTCTCCTGCCCTTCTGGCAGGCGGCGGGGCGCTATCCCGCATCGGGACGGGCACTGCCCGGTGTTAATGCCGCTGTCGTCGGGCTGTTGGCCGCGGTGCTCTGGGATCCGGTCATCATTACCGGTATCAGCACCATCAGCGAGGCCATCATTGCACTGATCGCACTGGCGCTCCTGTCCCTGACGCGCACCCCACCATGGGCGGTGGTTGCGGGGTGCGCGCTCGCCGGAGTGGCACTGGGCTACTGGCCCTCCATCGCATAGCGGAGCACCCGCCGCTTCAGCCAACCGCCGTGGTTGGCGATCTGCAGCCCAAACCCCCGTACCGGCGCGAATGGTCCGAGGGGCGCCGTGAATCCGACATGGAAGGCCGTCATGGTCGACTGCATGAGCTGGTTATCGGGACGGCGCTCGCGCTCATAGGCGGCCAGTCGTGACGGATGCGACGCGGGCAGCCCGCGCCGATACGCCTCAGCGATCTGCTCAGCCAACGCCCGCGCGTCCCGAAGCCCGATGTTGACGCCCTGTCCGGCAAGCGGGTGGATGACATGCGCCGCATCCCCCACCAGCACGACATCATCCTGCCAGTAGCGCCGTGCATGCAGGCGCCGGATTGGAAAGCTACCCCGGGCATAAACCCCATCAATCAGGCCCAGATCCGTCGGGAAGGCCGCCTCCACCGCTTCAATGAAGTCGGCCTCACTCATCGCCTTGAGCAGTCGCGCCTTGTCAGGTGAGACATACCAGACCAGCGATGCCATGCCATTTGCCAGCGGTAATAGCGCCTGCGGCCCATCCGGAGTGAACCGCTGCCAGGTCTGCTGTCCCGCCGGCGGGTTCGGACGCACCGTCGCCACGACCGCATGCTGGCCATAATCCCCCTCCCAGACACCGATGCCGGCGCTGTCGCGGAGTCGTGATGCCGCGCCATCCGCCGCCACGGTCAAGGCCGGCGTCAACTCGCCCTCGCCCTCAAGAAAGAGCCTTGGGCCGTCATCACCCGGGCGGACATCCAATGGAGCCGCCGGCGCGTCCAGCTGCACTGACTCGAGCGTCGCGGCCGTATCGAGGAGGGCCGCCTGCAGGTGGTCGTTTTCGAGAAACACTCCCAGGCGGTCAAGACCCAAGTCCTCGGCGGTGAAGTGCAAGCGACCCGACGCGGCGATATCCCAGACCATCACTTCGTTGAAGTCGGCGAGCCGCTCATCATCCAGTGCCGGCCACGCACCGAGCGCCTGCAGATACTCAATGGACCGACCATTCAGGGCGGATACCCGCAGCCGCGGTGGCTCATCGCGACCGGGTCGGGCGGGCGGCTGCGCCTCGAGCACGCGCACCGGGATCCCCCGCCGGCCGAGATCCACAGCCACGGCCGCGCCAACCATTCCACCACCGACCACGAGCACATTATCGTTGTTCATCCGAACGCCTCCTTAGTGACGCCATTGTGGGATCGACAGCCTCCGACGCGGGCGCAGCGTCGAACACAGTCAAGAGCTGGCCGCGCAACTCAGCCAATGTTCCTGCCGACTCCGGCGGCGGCATGACACCGGATCGGAATCCATACGCCTTGAAGCGATCAGTGAGATCAGAATCGTTGGCGATAATGTGGACCGGTACGGATCGCGCGCTCGAATCACCCGTGATCAGCGGGGCTGGCTGATGATCCCCGAGCAGGACCAGCACCCCGTCACCCAGTGATCTGGCCGCCCATTCGCCAGCGGTTCGCAGGGCGTAGTCAACGGCGCGCTGGTAGTGGTCGCGGATGCGGTCGCCGTCGCCCCAGACCTCACCCGGCGCCGGACCGGCATCGGCCCAGCGCTGGAATACCGCACCATCGCCGATTCGATCCCAGTCAATAATGGGCAGGATCGGTGTCCAGGGGGCATGGCTGCTGATCAGCGCGACCTCGGCGAAGACCGGCGCTGTGGTGTTGTCCCGCACGGCGCGCTGGAGGTAGTGCCAGGTATACTGATCGGGCATTGTCACCCAGTTGAGCGGTGGCCCCGCGTAATCGATCCGCGCATGGTCATCAATACGGTCGTAACCCCACTGCACACCTGCAGGCCACGGGTCAGTGATGGCCGGCATCAGGGCGACGGTCTCATACCCGGCCGTTGCAAAGTCCTGGATCAGCGATGGTTGATCGGCATTCAGGAACAGGTCATAGCGGATCTGATTGCTCATCCAATGACCGCTGAGCACGGTGCCATGGGCAAGCCATGACTGACCGCCCTGCACCGGCGATTCAAAGCGGCCAGTGGTGACATGCAGATCCGCGTCATCCAGTGACGCGCGCAATTGCGACAGCGCGGCCTGGCCCACCGAGCGGTAACGCGGGTCGTCGAGCATGACCACGCCATAGGACTCGATGAAACCAACGATCAGGTCCCGGTCCGCCAGCCGAGCCATGTCCCTATCCGCTCCATGGACAGGCTGCTCGAGCGCGTCGGCGAAACGGGCGCGTTCATGCGCGGTCCGGATCACCCGCTCGGTCTGGTCGTTGAAGCGGATGATCGCCGGCGCATCCACTGCCATCCCGATCGGCGGCTGATCACGGTAATGCTGCATCAATAACCCGGCCGCCAGCACGCAGACACCCACCACACGCACCGCCACCGCACCGCGGGGTGAGACCAGTCGGCGCAGCGCCCAGGTCATCCCTATCCCGAGCGCCACAACACCCAGTGCCGCCCCTGCCAGCGTCAGCCACGCGAGCGGTCGCCCAATGGCCCCCCGCAGCAGATGTTCGACCGAGGTCGCCAGCGGGACATCGATGAGCAGGTTCATGGGACGACCCAGTGCCCAACCCGTCGCCAGATCAGACAGCGCCAGCCCAAGCGCAACCAGGACAGCGAGCGCGACCGGCGGTGACAGCCAGCGCGCCATGCGGACGGGTGTCGTCATCATCAATCCGACGATGATCGCCGTTTCCGCCGCCAGCCAGGGGTAGGGGAATCGGGTATAGGGCATCCACCACTCGGGCATCACCAGAATCAGGTTCAGTGCCACCGCGAGCAGCAGACCGCCAGACAGAGGACGCATCAGTCGATCCTGTGGTGAGGTGCCGAGGGCATTATGCCCGTGCAACTTCCATCCTGTGACATTGTCGATTCGATGTCAGGGAGGGTGTTGATGCAAGACAAGAAACCAGCCGGCCAGAATACCACCTGGGCGCTCGTTGAGCCGGCGCTGCCGCTGCGCCGGGCGCTGATGGCGGTGCTGGCTGTCGCCAGCAGCGCACTGGGGATCCATTGGTTATGGACGCTGCTCCAGCCCGGCGGTGTCGGCGGTCTGGAGTGGCTGGTCATTGCGGCGTTCTCGATCACGTTCAGTGTTTCCTGCATTGCGTTCTGGACCATGATGGCGGGCATTTTGTTGCGTCTTGCAGGTCGACACCCCGTGACGCTGCGGCGTAACGCACCGGGCGCGGCGGATGCACCGGCACTCGCGAAGACCGCATTGGTCATGCCGGCCTACAACGAGGACATGGCCGATGTCGTTCACTGTCTCATGTCGACGCTACGCTCGCTGCACCAGACCGGTGAGAGCGACTGGTTCGATTGTTTTCTGCTGAGCGACAGCAGTGACCCCGCCCAGCGCGCGCGTGAGCGGGAGGGAATGGCGCGACTGCAGCGGCGTTTCCCAGACGGCCCGCGTCTCTATTATCGAGCGCGGGATGAGAACACCGGCCGCAAGCCCGGCAACATCCGCGATTTCTGCGAGCGCTGGGGCGCCGGTTATGAATACATGGTCGTTCTGGACGCCGACAGCCGCATGACAGGCGAAGCGTTGTTGACCCTTGTGCGTCGGATGGCCGCGAACCCGCAGGCGGGCATTATCCAAACGGTCCCACTGCCGGTGGGGCAGCGCACCATTCTAGGCCGCTTCCAGCAGCTGGCTGCGAGTCTGCATGCCCGTCATATCGCAAACGGGCTGGCATTCTGGCAGGGCAACAGCACCAATTACTGGGGACATAACGCCATCATTCGGATCGCGGATTTCCAGGCCTGCTGCGGGCTCTCGCCGCTGCCCGGGCGGCCGCCGCTGGGCGGTGACATCATGAGTCACGACTATGTCGAGGCGGGTTTGATGCGCCGGCATGGACGCAGCGTGTATGTGCTTCCTGAGATCGGCGGCAGTTTTGAGGGCATGCCCGGCAACTTCGTCGACGATCTCAAGCGCGAGCGCCGCTGGTGCCAGGGTAATCTCCAGCATCTGCGCCTCCTCACGGGGCGTGGCTGGCGTCCGGTCACCCGGCTCAATTTCCTGCTCGGCGGGCTGGCCTATGTGACCGCGCCTCTCTGGTTGATGATGATCAGCGCTGGCGTCCTCGAAGCGGCACTGGCCACCGGGGGTGGACGCTGGGTCAGCGCCGCCGCCTCCGCACCCCAGTCAGCGATCAAACTGATTGGGCTGAGTCTGGTGATCCTCTTCCTGCCACGCCTGCTGGGCATCATGCTCGCCGTCGTGGATCGCGACAGCGCCGGGCGCAGGCCCGCACTGCTGCGGGGCAGCCTGCTTGAACTGCTGTTCGGCATCCTGCGCTCACCCCTCATGATGGTGCTCTACACAGGTTTTATCCTACGCATCCTCGCCGGGCGGCCGGCACGCTGGGACACTTCTCTGCGCGGTCGCCGGCGCATCCCTGCCGGTCAGGCCTGGCGGCTGGGCGGGTCAATCGCGGGTGGCACCCTGGCGGTGGCCCTGGGCGTGGCCATCACGGCGCCGCAATTGCTGCCCTGGCTGATGCCGGCCCTCGCTGGACCGATGCTGTTCCCGCTGTTCCTGCATGTCACCAGCCTGCTCGCGCCGGGCTGGCTGCCCGCCACCCCGGCGGAATCACGGCGACGCGTGCCCATGAATCCCACGGCCGTCGGTCAGGCGCCCACGGCGTCCGCGGTGTCCGCGGCCACTACCTTCGACACGCCACGCGAAGACTATCGGCCGATGCCGCTTCAGCCACTATCCGCACCGCCGTCGGGCGCCTGAGCGGCATCGCGGAGGGCGATAGCGGTCGATTCCTCGACATGCTCGATCCAGTGGAATGTCATGTCCTGGCGCGCCGACTCCGGGATATCCTCATAATCCTTGCGATTGCGGGCCGGGAGCAGGACGGTGTGAATGCCGGCGCGACGGGCGGCGAGCACTTTTTCCTTGATCCCGCCGACTGGCAGGACGAGACCACGCAGAGTGATCTCACCGGTCATGGCGACGTCTTCGCGGATGCAACGCCCAGTCACCAGTGACACGAGCGCGTTGTACATCGCAACACCGGCACTGGGACCATCCTTCGGGATCGCCCCCGCGGGCAGATGGACATGGATGTCGTCGCTGGAGAAGGTATTGGGATCGATACCGATCTGACCCGCCCGCGCCTTGATCAGACTGAGTGCAGTCTGGGCGCTCTCCTTCATGACATCGCCCTGCTGGCCGGTCAGCATCAGCCGACCGCTGCCGGCGTAGCGATTTGCCTCGATGAATAGAATGTCACCGCCGACTGGCGTCCAGGCCAGCCCCGTCGCAACGCCCGGGACGCTGGTGCGCATGGCGGTCTCGCTCTCGAACTTCGGTGCGCCCAGTATCGTGTCGACATCACCGGCCTCGACATACGCCTGCGTGACAGTACCCTCGGCGAACTGCACGGCGAAGTGGCGGGCAATGCCTCCGAGCTCGCGCTCGAGCTGCCGGCAGCCCGCCTCCCGCGTGTACTCGGCGATCACCCGCTCGATGGCGCCATCCGATACCTCAAACTGCTCGGCGGAAAGACCGGCCGAGTCGCGCTGGCGATCCAGCAGATAGCGCCGGGCAATCTCGACCTTTTCCTCCTGGGTATACCCCGGGATCTCGATCATCTCCATGCGATCGCGCAGCGGCCCCGGGATCGAGTCCGGGACATTCGCCGTCGCGATGAACAATACCCCGGTGAGATCGAACGGCACGCCCAGGTAGTTATCCTGAAAGGTCCCATTCTGGGCCGGATCGAGCACCTCGAGCAGTGCCGCCGATGGGTCGCCCTGGATACCGCCACCGAGCTTATCCATTTCATCGAGCATGAGGACCGGGTTGCGGGAACCGGCCTTGTGCAGGCTCTGAACGACCTTGCCGGGCAGCGCGCCCAGATAGGTCCGCCGATGACCGCGGATTTCCGCCTCATCATGAACGCCGCCAAGGCTCGAGCGCACGAAATCACGTCCGGTTGCCCGGGCGATGCTCTGACCGAGCGAGGTCTTGCCCACGCCTGGCGGACCCACCAGGCAGAGGATCGGGCTGCGGCCTTCCGGATTGAGCTTGCGGACCGCGAGATGCTCGAGGATCCGACGCTTGACCGGCTCCAGGCCGTAGTGGTCGGCGTCGAGGATCTCCCGGGCGCGGGCGATATCAATATCCTCCGGCCGTGTCACCGTCCAGGGCAGCTCGAGCAACCAGTCCAGATAGGTCCGCACCATCGAGTACTCGCCCGCTCCTTCAGGCATACGCTCCAGGCGCTTGAGTTCCTTGCGGGCCTGCTCATCCACGGCCTCGGGCATCTGCAGTGCATCGATGCGCTGCTCGAGCTCGCGGATCTCCTCGCCCTTGTCGTCGCTTTCGCCCAATTCCTCTTGAATCGAGCGCAGCTGCTCACGCAACAGGGCCTCGCGCTGGCGCTCGGACATGGTCTCGTGGGTCCGCTCACTGATCTTTTGCGAGAGTTTGAGCACCTCGACCCGATAGTCGACCAGCGTGAGCACCCGCTCCAGCCGAGTCTCGATATCGAGGATTTCGAGGAGCTCCTGCCGATCCTCGCTGCCCAGATCGAGGTGGCCAGCTACCGTATCGGCAAGCACACCGGGCTCCTTGATGTTCGACAGGGCGCCGGTCAGCTCCTGCGGGGCCTGCGGGAGTAACTCCAGCGCTTCGAGCGCCTTGTCGCGCAGCGCGATCATCCGCGCATCGACGGCCTGCCCCGCTGGCTGCTGCTCGGGAAGCCGCTCAACGCGCGCCACCGGAAAGGGGTAGCCCTCCAGGTATTCGACAACGCGGAGCCGCTCTTCGCCCTGGAGCACGAGATGATGATGACCCTCACGTCCATTCACGAAGCGCATGACGTTCGCAACGGTGCCGACGGCATGAAGATCATCCGGACCCGGATCTTCGATGCTGGCATCGCGCTGCGTGATCACGCCCATGGGCTGTTCGTTCTGCACCGCCTGACGGGCGGCGAGAATCGACTTCGACCGACCGATGCCCACCGGCACCAGCATATTCGGAAACAGCACCATGTTGCGGATCGGAAGCACGATCATCGCGTCGTCCGGCAGCCGCGGAATAACCAGGCTACGGGACGGCTCGACACCCTCGTTTTCAATCGTCTGCATTGCGACCTCCATGCGGAGCCGGTCGTTGTCCGGCTGATGGGCAGGAAATGGTGGCTATGGACGTTGGATTCAAGTCGCGGCGGAGCGCGCCGAACCCATTGGATGGTATCGTTACGCGCTCACCCAAAACGCATCGAGAGGCGCCTCAGCGATGGACGAGACCGTCAAGATTACGCTGCCGGAAAACGATATCCCCCGGCACTGGCACAACATCAACGCCGATCTACCGGCGCCCATGGCGCCAGTGCTGCGGCCGGATACCTACGAGCCGGTGGAGCCGGACGATCTGGCGCCGATTTTCCCGAATGCCGTGATCGAGCAGGAAATGAGCACCGAGCGCGCGGTGGAGATCCCCGAGCCGGTGCGCGATGTCTATCGCCAGTGGCGGCCGTCACCGCTGTATCGGGCGCGGCGACTGGAAAAGGCGCTGGGAACGCCGGCGCGGATCTACTACAAGTATGAAGGCGTCAGCCCGGCCGGCAGCCATAAGCCCAACACGGCGATCCCCCAGGCCTTTTACAACAAGGCAGAGGGCGTCAAGCGAATCACCACCGAGACGGGCGCCGGACAGTGGGGCTCATCACTGGCACTCGCCGGCGCCATGTTCGACCTCGATATCGAGGTGTTCATGGTCAAGGTCAGCTTTAACCAGAAACCCTATCGTCGGGCATTCATGGAGAGCTTTGGCGCGAGCTGCATCGCCAGTCCCAGTCAAACCACGGCAGCCGGGCGAGCGGTACTCGCCGAACAGCCCGATGCGACCGGTAGCCTGGGCATCGCGATCAGCGAGGCGGTTGAGCTCGCCGCTCAGCGCGACGACACGAAATATGCCCTTGGCAGTGTGCTCAACCATGTTCTGCTGCATCAGACCGTCTCGGGTCTGGAGACGATGCGCCAGCTCGAGCAGGTCGACGACTATCCCGACAAGGTGATCGGCTGTACTGGAGGTGGTTCGAACTTCGCCGGCGTCGCCTTCCCGTTTCTCGGCGAGCGGCTGCGCGGGGGGCCGAAAACGGAGTTCATCGCCGTGGAGCCGGCCGCCTGTCCCACACTGACCCGGGGCGAGTTTGCCTACGACTGGGGCGACACGGGTCACCTGACGCCGCTGACCAAAATGCATACGCTGGGGTCGGGGTTCATGCCCCCGGGGTTCCATGCCGGCGGTCTGCGCTATCACGGCATGGCGCCACAGATCAGCCATCTAACGGACCTCGGCTATATCGCACCCCGCGCCTACGGCCAGCTGGACTGCTTTGCGGCAGGACTCACCTTCGCACGCGCGGAGGGCATCATCCCGGCACCCGAGGCCAACCACGCGGTCAAGGCGACCATCGACGAGGCGATCGCCTGCCGTGAATCCGGCGAATCGAAGGCGCTGCTGTTCAATCTCTGCGGCCATGGCCACTTCGACATGCGGGCCTATACAGACTACCTGGCCGGCAACCTCGAGGCGGAAACCAGCCAGATGGCCGAGCAGTCGATGGCGTTGTCCGGGTTGCCGGGCGTGTGAGCGGATCCGGTCATCAAGGGCGTCGCCGGCGGGATCAGCCGGCGGCGGCCCCGTCCCAATCGCGCGCCGCACCCAAGGCGATGGTCACCCATACCGGTAAATCGTCAGCCAACCGGTAGTGAATCCGGGGATGCTGGTGCCTCGCCGCGAGCAGGCCGCGGGCGGCCAGATCACCCAGCAGCTGACGCGTCTGAGCCGGTTCCTGCGTCATCGCCTGGGCCAGATCATCCGCCTCCAGCTCACCGGCCCGATGCAGGCAGGTCAGCATGCGCAGACGGGTTTCGTCGCTGATGATCCGATGGAAGTCTGCACCGCGTAGTACAACGGTCTGGGAATTGTTTCTGTTATCCACGGAAGCTCTCCTGATGATTTCCCGGATTATCCCGTCGGAACCGTTACAGGAATGTGAAACACAGAAATGGCCGAAATGGCGTCCCCAACGGGATTCGAACCCGTGTCGCCACCTTGAAAGGGTGGTGTCCTAGGCCGTCTAGACGATGGGGACAATGATTGGTGGAGCCAGGCGGGATCGAACCGCCGACCTCCTGCATGCCATGCAGGCGCTCTCCCGGCTGAGCTATGGCCCCCTCTAACCAACGGCGTGAAGTCTAGGAACAGATGGGCCTGCTGTCAATACAGGAGGCCCGAAATCAGAGCCGAGCCTCAGGTTTCCGCCTGCACGCGGACCCATTCACTCGCCGCATGAATACGACGAAGCACCGCCTCGCGCCCCAGAAGTTCGAGCGTGATATCGATGGGCGGGGACACCGGGCCGCCCGACACCGCCACCCGCAGGGGCTGGGCCACCTTGCCCATCTTCAGCCCCTGCTCTTCAGCGACGCCGGTCACCGCCTGGTGGATGGCGTCGGCCTGCCAGTGCTCCACCTCGGCCAGTGCATTGCTCAATGCATCAAGCACCTCAGCGGCACCCAGCAGATGCTTGCGCGCCGCCTTTTCATCGAAGCCATCAGGATCTTGGTAGAAAAACCGGCTGTTCTCGGCCATCTCGACCAGCGTCTTGCTGCGCTCTGCCTGCGCCGCGACAACCGCCTCGATGCCGGGCGCCCCGGCCGCAGCGGGATCAATGCCGAGCGCCCCCAGATGCTGCGCCAGATGCCGGGCGACATGCGCCGGCGGCAGCGTCTTCATATAATGCTGGTTGAGCCAGTCCAGTTTCGACGGATTGAGGCTGGAGGCCGAGTGATTGATCTCGCCGATGTCGAAATACTCGATCAGCTCATCAAGCGTGAATACCTCCTGATCGCCATGCGCCCATCCCAGCCTGACCAGGTAGTTGATCACCGCCTCGGGCAGATAGCCGGCATCGCGATAATCCATGACACTGGCTGCCCCGGTGCGTTTGGAGAGTTTCTTGCCCTGGGCATCAAGAATCATCGGCACATGCGCGTAGGCCGGTGGCTCGACCCCCAGCGCCTTGAGGATATTGGCCTGGCGCGCACTGTTGTTGAGGTGGTCATCGCCGCGAATGACATGGCTGATCCCCATGTCCATGTCATCCACCACCACAACGAAATTATAGGTGGGTGAGCCATCCGCACGGGCAATGATCAGATCATCAAGCTCGGCATTGTCGAACGCCACCCGCCCCTTGACCTGATCGTCGACCACGGTGTGCCCCTCGTGGGGCTGACGGAAGCGGATCACCGGATCACCCACGGCGTCCGCGGGCGGCTCGGTCAGATGCCGGCATCGGCCATCATAGCGGGGTTTGACCTTACGCGCCTGCTGATCGGCGCGGAGGTGATCGAGTCGCTCCTTCGAGCAATAACAACGGTAAGCCGTACCGTCCTCGAGCATCCGGTCAATCACCTCGCCGTACCGCTCAAAACGCTCCGTCTGGTAGAGCGGCCCCTCGTCATAGTCGATACCAAGCCAGCTCATGCCCTCGAGGATAGCGTTGATCGCCTCGGGGGTTGAGCGCTCCAGATCGGTGTCTTCGACCCGCAGGACAAAGCGGCCGCCGTGCCGGCGGGCGTAGAGCCAGCAGAAAAGCGCCGTACGGGCACCGCCGATATGGAGATAGCCGGTGGGACTCGGGGCGAAACGGGTGGTGACGGACATATCGGTCTTCGCTGTCTGTAAAGCCGGTAGTCTAGCGAGTGACCGGGGTCACGGGCCAGTGGGCACGATCAGCGATTGACAGCCTACCGGCTGATTCCTAAACTTCGTTAAAGTTGGGCGGTTAGCTCAGCGGGAGAGCACTGCCTTCACACGGCAGGGGTCGCTGGTTCGATCCCAGCACCGCCCACCAACTTGCCCCGATCCTTTCACTGATTGATCGCTCGCACTGCACCCAAGCCTGGCTCTGCTCACATCCGCTGCGTGGCCTCTGCGCGCGTGGCGCAGGTATGCAATAAAAACATCGCAGGGTCTATCACTCACTCCAACCGCCTTGAGCTTGCCAGCCAACCGCGATAGGTTGGCGAGACCAAACATGTGGAGTGGATAGCATGCCAGCTCATGCTGTTTTTCGTGCTGAAGACACGCAGTTCGATGTCGCCATTGACCCACTCATCGAGACGTTGCGGGCGGTCCTGCCCGGCGAAGGGTTGATTGTTCACGAGGCCGGCCGACGCGCTTACGAATGCGACGGGCTGTCCACTTATAAACAACTGCCTTTGCTCGTGGCCGTTCCCGAGACCATTGAGCAGGTCCAGGCAACCGTTCGTGCCTGCAGCGAGGCCGGGGTTCCAGTCGTTACCCGCGGTTCAGGGACCAGCCTCTCGGGCGGTGCCCTGCCTCATCCGCAGGGTCTATTGCTGGCGATGGGCAAGTTCAACCGCATTCACGACGTCGATGCCGAGCGGCGTATCGCCCGGATCGACCCAGGCGTTCGCAACTTAGCCATCAGCGAAGCGGCCGCTCCTTACGGGCTGTATTACGCGCCTGACCCATCATCACAGATCGCTTGCTCGATCGGTGGCAATGTTGGCGAAAATGCCGGCGGCGTTCACTGTCTTAAATATGGTCTCACTGTCCATAATGTATTGGCGCTGAAAGTCGTCACGATGGATGGCGACATCACCACCATTGGCTCAGAGGCGCTCGATTCGCCGGGCCTTGATCTGCTCGCGCTCATGCATGGCTCCGAGGGCATGCTCGGGGTGATCGTCGAAATTACGGTAAAACTGCTGCCGGCCCCACTCACCAAGCAAGTCCTGATGGCTTCGTTCGACAACGTTGAGGCCGGCGGACATGCCGTTGCCGGCATTGTCGCCGATGGCATCATTCCCGGCGGTTTAGAGATGATGGATGGTGCTGCCATTCAGGCCGCCGAAGATTTCGTGCATGCGGGCTACGACACCCAGGCCGCCGCCATTCTCATCTGCGAACTCGATGGCAGCGAAGCCGAGGTGGCCGATCAGATGCAGGCGGTCGAAAACTGCCTGACTGCGCACGGCGCCAGTGCCATTCACGTGGCGGCCGATAACGCGGAGCAGGCGCGTTTCTGGGCCGGACGCAAAGCGGCATTTCCGGCTGTCGGTCGTATATCGCCTGACTATTACTGCATGGATGGCACTATCCCGCGCAAACAGCTTGCCTATGTACTGCGCCGGATTAGTGAGCTGAGCGCGGCGCATAAACTCGAAACCGTCAACGTTTTTCATGCCGGCGATGGCAACCTGCATCCTCTTATCCTCTTTGATGGCAATCAGTCTGATCAACTTGATGCGGCTGAAGCCCTCGGCAGTGACATATTGCAGCTGTGCGTTGAAGTCGGCGGCACCGTCACCGGGGAACATGGCGTTGGCGTGGAGAAGATCAACGAAATGTGCGTGCAGTTTGAAACGGCTGAAATTGAGCAGTTCCACGCCATCAAAGCGGCCTTTGATGACCAGGCGCTCCTCAATCCAGGCAAGGCCATTCCAACGCTCAATCGCTGCGCGGAATTCGGTCGCATGCATGTCCATAACGGTGAGTTGCCTCACCCTGAAATCGAACGGCTTTGATGGCTGACGCCGATCAATCCACCGAGCTTAAAGCGCGCGTGAAGGCAGCGCTGGCGGCCAAAACCCCGGTTGAGATTGTGGGTCACGGGAGTAAGCGGTTCTATGGTAACCCGGTCGATGCGCCCGCCCTGGCGATCGACGGGCATCGCGGCGTGGTCAATTATGAGCCCACGGAGCTGGTGATCACCGCTCGTGCTGGGACGCCGATCGCCGACATCAATGCCGTACTCGCCGAACAAAACCAAATGCTCGCCTTTGAGCCGCCCCTATTTGCAGGCAGCGGCACCATTGGGGGGGCGCTGGCAACAGGCTTATCCGGCCCTCGGCGGCCCTTTTGGGGGTCAACCCGCGACATGACCCTGGGCATCCGCCTGATTAATGGTCACGGTGAGCTGATGCGTTTTGGTGGCGAAGTGATGAAAAACGTCGCCGGATATGACACCGCGCGGTTGAATGTCGCGGCCCTCGGAACTTTGGGGATTATCTTAGAGGTCTCGGTCAAGGTCCTGCCGGCACCCCAACATCATGCCACGATCCGGCTTGATGCCGCCGCCAACGAATGTCATCGCTACACCGAGCAATGGCTGCGTGAGGGCCGGCCACTCAGCGCAGTATGTCACGACGGCGATTATCTCTGGGTCCGCCTTTCCGGCACCCAATCGGCGCTTGACGATGCACTCGCCAATATCGACGGCGAACCGCTCAAAGCCCATCAGGCCGAAGCCTTCTGGCAAAGCGTTCGTGATCAGACGCACGCATTCTTCGTCACCGATGAACCAATCTGGCGGCTGTCGTTGCCGCCTGCCATCGATCCAGGGCATTTTCCCGGCCCGCAGTTCATCGACTGGGCCGGGCAACAGATCTGGCTGCGCGGTGATCACCCAGTCGAGTCGTTGCGCACGCAGGCTCAACGATCGGGCGGCAGTGTGAGTTGTTTTCGCAACGCGCCAGCAGGCACGAGCGCTTTTCAGCCCCTCGATGCGGTGCAGTCACGGCTTCACCAACGACTGAAAAAAGCCTTTGACCCGCAGGCGATCTTTAATCCCGGCCGGCTCTACCCCGATCTTGAGGAGCCTTGATTATGCAAACCAATCTCGCTGACTTCATAAAAGAGACCGCCGCGGGCCAGGAAGCTGATGACATTCTGCGCAAATGTACGCACTGCGGATTTTGTCTCGCTCATTGTCCGACCTATCGCCTCCTCGGTGACGAGCTGGATAGCCCCCGGGGGCGGATTTACCAAATCAAGCAAGTCCTTGAGGGTGAGCCCGCGACTGAGAGCATTCAGCTGCACCTGGACCGCTGCCTGACCTGTCGGGCGTGCGAAACCACCTGCCCATCTGGGGTCGAATACGGTCGTCTCGCCGATCTGGGCCGGGAGATTGTCGAAACGCAGGTGCCACGAACCGCCCCTCAGGGAGGCTTACGCTGGGCACTGCGCACCGTCCTGCCGCGGCCCCGGTTATTCGGCGCTCTACTCAGCCTCGGTCGGCTCAGCCGGCCACTGGTCCCGACGATGCTGCGCAAAAAAATTCGCCCCCGACGCGCTCCACCCGCGTGGCCACGGACAAACCAGCATGAGCGCTTTGTGCTCATGCTCGAAGGCTGTGTGCAGCCTGCTCTGGAACCGCCTTTGAACCCACAGACTGCGCGTCTGCTCGATGAGCTCGGGATCGGCGTGAAGCGCACCCAAGACGCGGGTTGCTGTGGCGCGATTGATCAGCACTTGGGGGCTCCCGATAAAGCCAGGGCCCGTATTCAACACAATATTGATGCATGGTGGCCGTTGGTTGAAGCTGGCGCCGAAGCCATCGTTGTCAATGCCAGTGGCTGCGGTGCGCAGGTGAAAGACTATGCGCACCTTCTGGCAGACGATCCGACCTATGCCCATAAAGCGCAGCGTATCAGTGAGCTCGCTGTCGACCCCATCGAGTTACTCGAGCGCTACGCCGAGCGTCTGGCACCGGCGGCCGATGCGCCGCGGCGGATCGCCTTTCAAACGCCGTGCACCCTACAGCATGCCCAGCAGCTTGGGGGCCGCGTTGACGCACTTTTAACCACAATTGGTTTTGAGCTTACGCCTGTGCCTGACTCCCATATCTGCTGTGGCTCGGCCGGCACCTACTCGGTCCTTCAGCCTGCCCTTGCTGAGCAGTTGCGTGAACAAAAACTCGATAACCTAGCGACCGGTTCACCGGAGATGATTGCCACGGCCAACATTGGCTGCCTGGCTCATCTTGATGAGGCTGCCAGCGTGCCGGTCAGACACTGGTTGGAGCTGATACAGGCAGCATAGGGGCGTATCGCTCACTCGCGTAGTCATGAGCTACCCCCATTGCGGACCGGCCATCAACTGTCTGGCCGGCAACAGGAAGACCAATGACCCAACCCGCTCACGGTAACCCCCACGGATCGGATCGCTCCCTGAGCGCCGCCGTCCGCGACCTTGTCACCACGATCGAACCCATCAGCGGCTACCACCGGGTCGCCCTGCACGCGGCGCTGGGGCAGATCCTGGCCGAGCCCCTGCGCACGGCCGTCTCAGTACCGGCCCACGACAACTCGGCGGTCGACGGCTATGCACTTCGGCATGCCGATGACGACTTCGCTCAGCTCCGAATCGTGGGCACCGCCGCTGCCGGCCATCCCTACTCCGGCACGCTCGGCGCGGGCGAGTGTGTGCGCATCATGACCGGGGCGGTCGTACCGGCCGGCGCCGACGCGGTGGTGATGCAGGAGCGCGTCCGCCGCGATGGCGATCACATCACGACCACGCAGTGGCCCGTGGCGGGCAACAGTATCCGACGGGCCGGCGAAGATCTGCAGGCCGGTGACTGCATTCTCGAGGCGGAGCGACGGCTCACGGCGGCGGATCTGGGGGTCATTGCTTCCACCGGTCAGGCTGAGCTCAACGTCAAGCGGCCGTTGCGCGTCGCGTTCTTCTCCACCGGCGATGAGCTGCGCGGTGTCGGTGAGCCCCTTGGCCCGGGTGAGATCCACGACAGCAACCGCTACAGCCTCTACGGCATGCTCACGCAACTCGGCGTCGAGGTGATGGATCTGGGCACGATCCGGGATGACCCCGAAACCCTGGCCGGCGCCCTGCGCCAGGGTGCGCGCGACGCTGACGCGATCGTGACCTCCGGCGGTGTCTCGGTCGGCGATACCGACCATCTCCCCTCGCTGCTCGGAGAGTACGGTGAACTGCTTTTTGGCAGCATCGCCATGAAGCCCGGACGGCCGGTCACTGTCGGGCGCTTCGACGCGGCCTGGTACTTTGGCCTGCCCGGCAATCCAGTGTCGGTCATGACCACCTTTACGCAACTGGTGACGCCGGCGCTGCGGCGTCTGGCGGGTGAGGCACAACGTCCCGCCCGTCGCATGCGCGTGACGACCCAGAGCCCCCTCGGGAAGACGCCCGGCCGTCAGGATTTTCAGCGCGGGCGACTCGTCGAGGGTGGCGACGGCCAACTCGAAGTGGTCAGCGTTGGCCATCAGGGCTCGGGCGTTCTGCGCTCGATGAGCGAGGCGGACTGCTTTATCGTACTGCCCGCCGAGCGCGGCTCGGTCGAGCAGGGCGAGATCGTCGAGGTTGAACCGTTCGCAGCGCCGCTGCTCGTCTAGACGGCGGCGGCGCTATCACCGGCCGAGTGCTCCAGCAGCTCATCCGCGTTGGCTGGGGCCTGACCAGAATCCTTATCGATTGAAAGGGGTGGGTAGCAAAACCTGGATCGACGGGTCGACTGACCCCGGTCACCCCGGCAGACTAGCCGCTGATCGGCAACTTCCGTGCAACAGGAGTCATTGAGTGGAATACCGCAAACTCGGCCATACCGACATCGAGGTGAGCGCACTGTGTCTGGGGACCATGACCTATGGCAAGCAGAACACCCAGCAGGACGCCTCATCGCAACTCGACTACGCGGTCGAGCGCGGCATCAACTTCATTGATACCGCAGAGATGTATCCCGTTCCCCCCGAAACCGAAACCCAGGGCGACACCGAGACCATGATCGGTCGCTGGCTGGCCGACCGGGGCCGGCGGGACGACCTGGTCATTGCCACGAAGATATCCGGCCCCGGGCTCAGCACGGTGCGCAATGGCAAGGGCGACTACAGCGCGGAGCAGCTGCGCACGGCGGTTGACGAGTCACTGCAGCGCCTGCAGACCGATGTCATCGACCTCTACCAGCTGCATTGGCCGGCGCGGAACAGCAACTTCTTTGGCAAGCTCGGTTTTGCCCCCCGGGGTGATGAGCCGGATCCGGTCGATGGGATGCTCGATGTACTCGAGACCCTTCAGTCCCTGGTCACCGCCGGCAAAATCCGGCATGTGGGACTGTCCAACGAGTCGGCCTGGGGCACCATGAAGTTCCTGGAATTGGCCGAGCGCCACGGCCTGCCACGCATGGTCAGCGTGCAGAACCCCTACAACCTGCTCAACCGCAGCTACGAGGTGGGCCTGGCCGAGGTCTCCCATCGTGAACAGGTCGGCCTGCTGCCCTACTCGCCCCTGGCGTTCGGGGTGCTCAGTGGCAAATACCTCGGCGACGGTCAGCCCGAGAATGCCCGGCTGACGCTGTTCGACCGGTTCACGCGCTACACCAAGGCACCCGGCGTGCGTGCCACTGAAGCCTACGTTGAACTGGCCCACGAACATGGCCTTGACCCGGCGCAGATGGCGCTTGCATGGGTGACGGGCCGACCGTTCGTGACCAGCAACATCATCGGTGCCACCACGATCGAGCAGCTCGAGAACGATATCGACAGCGCCGAAGTCAATCTGAGCGATGAGGTCCTCGACGCCATCGAAGCCATTCATGCCGACGCGCCCAACCCCTGCCCCTAGCGCGCTGCCGGCCGGGCGGCGGGTCAGGCTCGCGGGCATACTGCTCAGCGGCCTGATGGCCCTGCTCGGCCCGGTCGCCGCTACGGCGGCCCATGCCCCGGACAGCGATGGCGGCCATGCCAGTGTCAACGCCGGCGATGTCACCGTGGGCATCCTCGCCCCGCGCGGCGAGGCCCATACCCTCGCGCAGTGGCAGATCACCCTTGACGCCCTCGACGATGCCATCCCGCGGATCACCCTCACCGCCCGTGCGATGACGCTCGATGGCATCGCCGCGGCCGTGGCGCAGGGCGAGGTGGATTTTGTCCTGACCAATCCCGGGCAGTTCGTGCTGCTCGGCACGCCCTATGCGCTGAGCTGGCTGGCGACGCTGCGCTCCAACCCCGCCAATTCGGCCCGTGCGGCCCTTGGCTCGGTTCTGTGGGTGCGGGCGGAATCGTCCTACCGCCGCGTCGAGCAGCTTACCGGGCGTCGCATCGTGGCGGTTCACGAGCGCGCCTTCGGCGGCTATCTGCTGATGCGGCCCGAGCTGCAGGCCGCCGGCGTGGATAGCGACGAGATTGCGGTGGACTTCCTGGGCTATCCGGTGGATGCGCTGGTCTATCAACTTCGTGACGGGCAGGCCGAGGCGGCCATCATGCCCGTGTGCATGCTCGAGCGGATGGTCAGCGAGGGACTCGTCAGGCGCGATGACTTTCGTGCCCTTGCGACGGACGAACCCCTCGGCGGATGCGTATCGAGCACCCCCGCCTATCCCGACTGGACGTTTGCCGCCCTGCCGCATGTCAGCGAGGCGCTGACCGGCGATATGGCCCGCCGCCTGCTCGCGATGGACGGTGAGGATACCGCGCGCTGGGGCGCGCCCGTCTCGGCCGCCCGGGTGGCGACACTCTTCGATGATCTGGCGCTCCACCCGCTGGGCGAGCCCCTGTCCACGCGGCTGATGGACGCCCTGCAGCGCTACTGGCATTACAGCGTGGCGGCCCTCGTGCTGCTCGCGATGGCGCTGATGTACCACGCATGGCTGCAGCGCAAGGCCCGCCGCCACGGGCGGGCCCTCGAGGCGACGCAGCTGGCGCTGCGCGAGCGTGAACGGGAACTGGCCGATGCCCAGAGCCTGAACGTGTCCGGCGAGCTGGCCACCACCCTTGCCCACGAACTCAACCAGCCGCTTGCCGCCATCCGTCACTATGCCGAGGGCAGTGTCCTGCGCCTGCAGCGCGAAGCGCCCGACAGCCCCCTTCTCGAGCCGCTGTCACGCATCGGCCATGAGGCCGATCGCGGCGCCGGCATCATCGACCAGGCCCGGCAATGGATCCGGCGCGACGCCCCGCCACCGGAGCGCCTGCCTTTGCATGGCCTGTTCGACCATGTCCGGGCACTGGCCCAGCCGCGGCTGAAACGGCTGGATGTCTCCCTGGAGCGCTCCATCCAGCCCGATGATCTGGCTGTGCTTGGCAATCGTCTGGCCATGGAGCAGGTCCTTGGCAACCTCATCGGCAACAGCCTCGACGCCTTCGAGGCCGCCGACCGATGCGGCTGGATCCACATCGACGCGCGTCGCGCCGCAGACCCCGGCCAGGTGACGCTGACGATCCGTGACAACGCCGGGGGCTTCAGCCCCGAGCGACTGGCGCGACCGTTCATGCCCCTCGACACCACCCGTGCTCAGGGCATGGGGTTGGGGCTGGTGATCACCCGCCGGCTGCTGCAGCGCCAGGGTGGCGACATCAGCGTCGGCAACCATGCCCGGGGCGGCGCGGAGATCACGGTGCGCATCCCAAGCGCGGAGGCATCGCAATGAGCGAGGCGCTGGCCGTCCACCTGGTCGATGACGATGCAGGCGTGGCCGAGGCCTGCCGTTATCTGCTCGAGGGCCTGGGGCTCGCGGTCATTGACTGGCGCAGTGGTGAGGACTTTCTGGCCGGCGCCAACCTCGACGAGCCCGCTGCTGTACTGCTCGACATGCGCTTGCCGGGCATCGATGGCAGGGCCGTCCACGAGCGGCTGCAGGCCGCCGACGCCTGCCTCGGCGTCATTATCCTCACCGGTCATGGCGATATCGACATGGCGGTCGAATCGATGAAACGCGGCGCTGTAGACTTTCTGCAGAAACCCGTTGGTGCCAGGGCCATGGAGCGGGCCCTGGCCTCGGCCTTCGCCCGTGCCCGCCAGTGCGCCAGCGATCGGCGGATCCGTCACCTCGCCGCCGCTCTCAGTGAGCGGGAACGCGAGATCGCCCGCCGGGTCAGCGAGGGCCTGACCAACCGAGAAATCGCCGAGGCGCTGCATATCGCGGTCCGCACCGTCGAGGTCCACCGCTCGCGGGTGGTCGAGAAGATGGGTGCGGCGAACAGCGCCGAACTGGCCGCGCTGTGGCAGCGCCTCGAAGCCTGACTGCGGCTAGAAGAACTGCACCAGTCGCACCTGCACCGCGGATTCCAGTGAAAGGGCGCTGCGATCGCTGACAACCCGTTTAAGGCTGACATTGATCCGCGTCTGGCGGGTGTGTGCAAAAAGCCCCCAGAGGCCGTACCGATCGCGATTGATCGACGGTCCCCAGTCGCCACCGTCAATGCGGGAGGCGGCACCGCGGTCGATGTAGTAGCTCGCGGCCAGGGTCACCGCCGGATGGGCACGCCAGGCGAGCGATGTCTGGTAGCTGTGGTAGGGCTCGACCTCGAGCGTCGCCGGACGCGCCGGCATCAGCCCTTCGGGCCCCACCGTCAGACGATCGCCGATGTAGTCATCATTGTCGCCGAACGCCATCACATCAGCCGCCAGGCTCCATTCGAATCCTGCCGGCAGACGCTGATGAAAGCCGGCCTGCACGATCCCGGCGTAACGATTACTGCCCGGATTGAGGTTGGCCCCCAGGGTGCGATCCACCTTGTATTCGCCGGTCGGGGCAATCAGATACCCGGCAATGCCAAGAAAGCGCCCGGCGACCCGATCCGCCAGCGGCCATGTCGCCACGGCCAGCGCGGCATCGCCGACACCGCGGCCGCCATCAAGATCAAACTGCGAGGCGGCCTGCCCACCCAGGTCATGGTCGACAAACGGGATCTCGCCGTACACATAGGCAGGCTGATCACCCAGCGAAAAGGCCTGACCGAGGCGCAGACTGGCGCTATGCCGGTCGACGGTGGCATCGACATTCATGCCCGCGCCCACATCGAGGCGCCCGGACAGAGACCGTTCCGAGAGCTCGAGGCTCAGCCCGGTCACGCCCGCCGGTGGCGCGATGCCACTGAGCGGCCCCAGATCCAGGGCGTCTACGCGAGCCGGCTGAACCCCGAGGCCCGCGATCAACACCACGCCAATGAGCCATGCCCGCCACCGCCCGGTGACACTCGATGCTTGTCCTGCCAACGTCGATATACCGTTTCCTGACACTGCTTTATGAATGACAGGAATGGTCGCAATCAGCAAGTTTTGATCGGCTAGACGACCGCTGCGGCAGTGGCGTTCGGCGTGCCCGCAAAATGCTCCATGATGTGCTCCGCGAGCGCCTCCACGGCGGCCCCGCGGGCGGGCATGCGCAGCATGAGCACTTCATAATCGCCCAGCGGTGAGAGACCGGCTTCTTCTTCCTCGATGACACGCAGCGGGGCATGCACCAGTCCCCTCGGTAGCGGCGTGATCGCGATGTCCTGCCCCGTAGCCGCCTCCTGAGCGGCGGTGTGCTCGCAGGTATAGGCGATCCGATAACGATGGCCGCTGCGGTTGAGCGACTCCAGGGCCATTCGCCGCCAGGGGCAGCCACGATCGGCCACGGCTATGGGCAGGGGGGTTCGCTGCAGCGCGATACCGCCCTCGCGACCGGCCCACACCAATGGCTCGCGATAGACCGGCTCCGCCAGCCGGTGGGGTCGATTACCGGCTTCGGCGACCAGAAGGGCCACATCCAACTCGCCGATATCCAGACGTCGCATCAGATCCGGACTTCGACCCACACGCACATTGACCTGGACGGCCGGATAGCTCCGACTGAAGAGTGAAAGAATACCCGGCAGAACACGTGTCCCCAGATCGTCCGGGGCCCCCAACCGAACGGTACCCCCGACCTGGGGCGAGAGGAACTGGCCCACCGCCTCATCGTTGATTTCCAGCAGCTGACGGGCATATCCCAGCATCGTCTCCCCTTCCGGGGTGAGATGGACCTGGCGCGGCTCGCGCACGAAAAGCGCCCGTCCAAGCATTTCCTCGAGGCGCTTGATCTGCATGCTCACCGCCGATGGCGTTCGATAGATCTGTTGTGCCGCTCGGGAAAAGCTCCCGGTCTCAGAGATGGCGAGGAAAGTCCGCAGGATTTCCATATCCAGCAAGGGTAGCCCCTGCGGCGAATTGGGTGACGTCGGCGTCGACATCGGTCGCTCCTGTTTTTCCCTTACGGATCATTAAAATTGAACTGAAAGTTTATTCTTATTCGGTTGTCTGAACAAATACCGGGCGAGACAATATTGCCAGTGCAGCCACACCGCTGCCTGCGAAGACCGTCAAACGACTCAACGGAGGTCAACGACGATGATCAACAATAGCGATCGAAACAACCATTCCATCAACCTCCGTGAACAGACGGAGCAGAAGAACCCGGCGCTCTGCCTGCCGGCCATGCCTCCCATGCGGCTATCGCGGGCCATCGGTCAGTGGCTTCGGGGACGTCGTCGACACCAGAGCGCTGCCGACCCGACGCGGCTGAACAGCCACCTCAAGGCCGATATCGGTATTAGCGCGCGTGAAGACCACCGCATTGGTGAACGCGAGCTGACACGGATCTATTCCCAGCCGTTGGGACAGATCCGGCTGAGCCGGCGTGGCGGCGCACCCGCGGAGCAGCATCAGACGCGTAACCGCCGCGTGCAGGACACGCGTCACTAAAGCCCCGTCCCGTCGGGCCCTGGCCGACCGCCGGTGTCGCACGATGCCGGCGGTCGGCTTGTGTCTGGCGGTGCGATCCCCGAGCATTGGGGCATGAGCCTTAAACTCCTCGCCGTCGGTGACCTGCACCTGGGGCACCGGCCGGCCCGATTACCCGCTGACCTTGTGTCACGCGCGGCCGACTTCTCCCCGGCGGCGGCCTGGCGCCGAACAGTCGATCTGGCCATCCGGGAAGGCGTGGCGGCTGTTCTGCTCGCCGGCGACGTCGCCGAATCCAGTCATGATTATTTCGAGGCGCTGCCACGCCTGCAGACCGGTATCGCCGAGCTCACCCGCGCGGGTATCAAGACCCTTGCGGTCAGCGGCAACCACGACGTCAACGTCCTGCCCCGGCTGATCGATCGCGTGCCGGATGCCCATCTGCTGGGCCGTAACGGTCAGTGGGAGTCCGTCCAACTGCGCGATCCATCCGGCGGGAGCGATACCAGCGCGACGTTGTGGGGATGGTCCTTTCCCACCGATCGGGTCCACACCAGCCCGCTGACGCAGCTGCCCCCGGATCCCGGAACCGGGCCGCTGATCGGGCTTCTCCATTGCGATCGCGACCAGGCCGCGAGCCCCTACGCCCCGGTCACCAGTGATGAGCTACGCCGCACGCGGTTCGATGCCTGGCTGCTCGGGCATATCCATCAACCTGACCCGCTCGCACCGACCCGGCCAAGCGGTTATCTGGGAACGGTCGTGGGTCTGGATGCCGGTGAACCCGGCCCTCGCGGCCCCTGGCTGATTGAGATCAGCGGCGGCCATATCCAGCGCTTCGAGCAGCGTACCATTGCCCCTCTGCGCTGGGAGCGCATCGATGTCGATCTGACCGACACCGCCAGCAGCGCAGAAGTCACTCAGCGACTGAGCGATGGACTGGCAGCACTGGGCACGCAGCTGGGCAAAGCCCGCGAACGACCGGACCTGGTGGCTCTGCGGATCCGCCTGACCGGTGACTGCGACCTGACGGAAGCGGATATCCGCGCCGCGATGCCGGAAACAGACCGGAGCCTGAGCCTGCCCGGCGCAACCGCCATCCAGTGGTTCGTCGAGTCGTGGCGCATCGACACACGACCCGTGACGCCGCTGGAGCGACTCGCCGAGCGGGACGATCAGCCGGGACTACTCGCCAGGCGGCTGCTGATTCTCCAGCGCGACCCCGACGATGCCGACCGCCGCGCCCTGCTCGAAGCCGCGGCGCAGCACCTGCGGTCCGCGGCTGACAAACCGCGTTGGGGTCAACTACCCGGTGATCCGCCTGACACCCACAGCGTCGCCGAATGGCTGCGCGAGAGCGGGCAGAATGCCCTGCGCGCAATGCTCGCCCAGGAGCGCGACTGATGCAGCTGACCCGCATTGACATCGAGTTGTTACCCGGCATCGATCCGATACGCGTCACCGATCTGCGAGCCGGGACGAACTTCGTCATCGGCCCCAACGCAGTCGGCAAGAGCAGCCTGATCCGGGCCCTGCACTATTTACTCGCCGAACCGCGTCGTACCGATCCATCAGCGCTATCCGTCAGCGCCCGGTTCAATGACGGCGAGTATCGCTGGCAGGCTCAGCGCAACGGCCCCTACCGCAGCTGGCTTCGGGACGATGAACCAAGCGACCCGCCGATGCTGCCTGCAGCCGATACGCTGAACTGCTACTGGCTGCGGGCAGAGACCCTGATTTCACCGGATGAAGACAGTGATCCGGCCCTTCAGCGCCGGTTGCGCGAAGCCCTGGCGGGTGGCATTGATCTCGATAAGGTGCGCGAGGATGCCGATCTGATCCCGCCCGCATTCCCACAGAATGAGCGTCGGGACTGGCAAGCGGCGATCAGGAACCGAGAGGCCACCGAACGCCGGTACCGGGATCTTGAGGACCAGCGTGCACGGCGGCCGGAGCTCGCCC
Organism: Spiribacter curvatus; assembly: GCF_000485905.1. NCBI lineage: Bacteria > Pseudomonadati > Pseudomonadota > Gammaproteobacteria > Chromatiales > Ectothiorhodospiraceae > Spiribacter > Spiribacter curvatus. Next base: position 1,297,027 of record NC_022664.1, read on the forward strand.
AGCGCCGGGAAACGGCGCAAAACGCCCGGGATAGCCTCGAGCGTCTCAACCAGTGTCAACGGCTCAAGGATGCCGTGGATCAACGCCGCGCCCTCGAGGCCCACCAGGCAGGATTTCCAGCGGTCCTGCAGGCGCTCAATGGCAACGAGGGTGAGCAGGTCGACAGCCTCGACCGGCATATCGACAGCCTTCGACAACAGCTTCGTGACCTGGCGCGCACCCAGACGGAACAGGACCGGGCACTGATCGCGACCGGACTCGCTGAACGCCAGCCGGATCGGGCACTCATCAGCGACTGCCGCCAGCGGCTCGAGGCGCTGCGCAGCACCGAGCAGGCACGCACCCATGCGGCTGAGGCCATGGCCATGGCCGCAGCGGGACGCGATCACGCAGCCGCCGCCTTGAATATCGACACGCCCGCCGTGCCGTCCCTCGATCCTGCAACCATTGACGCCATCGGTGAGGCGCTCCGTGCATACCGCGATGCCCGGGATGTAGAAACGCGAGCACGCACGCCAGTACGATCACCGGACGGGATGACGCTGAGTTGGCTGGCACTCGCAGCGGTCAGTGGACTGGGCGGGAGTGTCGCCGCTGGCCTGACCGGTCATCTGCTGGCGACTGTCGGTGGTCTGGTCGCCGGGCTGTCGGCCATCGCAGCCGGCGTGTCGCTGCGATGGCGCCAACGCACCGACGGCGACGGATTCGCGGCGGCCACGCGCGAGGCTCGGGCCGGGCTCGATGAGGCGCTCACTCAGGCGAGGCTGCAGAACCTGGACTATGTTGATCTGGGGGTGGCCCGATTCCTTGATCTGGTCGGCCAGCTCGACCGGGCACGGCTTGAGTACGAACGCGAGGCCGCGCGGGTCGCGGATCGGGATCATCGGATCGAGGCTACACAGACCGAGGTGTACGAACGGCTTGCGCCCTGGGTTGATATCGACGCCGCTGACACACTGGCATTGCAGACCGCGCTGGAGTCGCTGGATGAACGGCTGGATCGCGCCCGCGACCGCCAGCGGGTGATCGACGGGTCGCGCCGCGAACAGGAGCGTCTGCAGGCCGAGCTCGACGATGCGATCATGCGCAAAGCCGCGATCTATTCGATCGCGGACCTCTCCACTGACGACCGCTCTGGACTCGCCACGCGACTGGCGGATCATCAGCGCTGTACACACAACCAACAGGCACTCGACCAGGCCCGAGTGGTGGAGCAGCAATTGCAGGCCCCGCTGGCACAGCACCCTGATCTCATCGAGTGGAGCGCGAGCGCGGAGGCGAGCACCATCACCGCGGCGATCGAGGAAAAGCGCGAGGCAGCCGACCAGCTCGACGCCCTCACCCGTGAACTCGCCGATCTGGACGCGGATATTGCACGGGCCGGGGGCGATGACGCATTGGCCGAGGCCATGGCAGGCGAGCACGCCCTTGCCGACACCCTGACCGGGCAATATCACCGCTACCTCCAGGCGAGCCTGGGGGATTGGCTGCTGGCGGATGTCGAGGCGGATTACCGCCGGCGCCACGAGCCCGGCCTCCTCCGCGACGCCCGGGAACGCTTCGAGCAGTTCACCCACCATCAATGGTCGTTCGAGGTCGATGCTGCCCACCGGCCCGTCGCGCGGGACCTGCATCGGGATGTGCGTCGGCCGCTGACCGCCCTCTCATCGGGTACACGGATGCAGTTGCTGCTCGCCGCGCGTATCGCCTGGGCCCGCGACCAGGAAGGTCAGGGCTCCCCCCTGCCACTGGTCCTGGACGAGGCGCTCACCAACACCGACGCCGAACGATTCGCGGCGATTGCCCGTAACCTCGACGCACTCGCTGATCGCGAGGGGCGCCAGATCCTCTACCTGACCGCCCGGCAGGAGGATCTCGCCCTCTGGCAGCAGAGCGTCGGACATGCGCCGCACAGGATCGATCTGGGCGCACTGCGTGGCATCACGGATCAGGCCCCGGTGCTGGCTCCCGCGAGCATAGCGCCGCAGCCGCCAGCCCCGGATGACCGCGATGCGGTAGCCTATGGCAGGCTATTGCAGGTGCCGGCAGTGGACCCGCTCGACGATGTTGGCGCTATTCACCTGTTCCACCTGCTACGCGATGACCTGATGGGCCTCTACACGCTCATGAGCGAGTGGCGTCTCGCGTCTATTGGGCCGCTCGCGGCGTGGCTCGCGACACGGGCCGGTGAGACGGGCCGTCAGCGATTATTGGTCGGGGACAGCCTCGGCGAACGGCTGCTGATCGCCCGCGCCTGGCATGAGCTTGCCCGTGAGGGACGCAACCGCCCTGTGGATCGGTCAGTGATCGAAGCGGCCGGGTGTTTCTCGGCGAAGATGGGCGAGCGTGTCGCTGAAAAGGCGGATGCGCTCGCGGGCGATCCGGCGGCGTTGGTCGATAGCCTCAAGCAGCGCTCGGTACCCCGCCTCCAGCAGGATCAGGTGGCCACGTTGGAGTCGTGGCTGCAGGACAACGATTACCTTGACCCGCGGCCTCGGCTCGATGCCGAGACCCTGACCCGGCGCCTGCTCGATCGCTTGGGCCATTCGGCCGATCCGGCCCGCATCCAGCAGATCAGCGACTGGCTGGCGGTCGGCACCGGCGACCTTGTCTGACGCGAATCAGAGCATTGGTGATGACTCGATTGATGGTATAGGACACGACTTTCTCCAGTCATCCGGAGTATCAATGATTGGGGGCGAGCTTGATCATTCGCAGGCGCAGTGCGTTGACGATAACACTCACCGAAGACAGTGACATCGCGGCCGCCGCAAAGATTGGCGATAGCAATACGCCGAAAAACGGATACAGAACCCCGGCTGCAATGGGAATGCCGGCGGAATTATAGACAAAGGCAAAAAACAGGTTCTGGCGGATATTACGCATGGTCGCCAGCGACAACCGTCGTGCCTCCACAATCCCCATCAGATCGCCTCTGAGCAGGGTGATTCCGGCGCTTTCAATGGCGACGTCGGTCCCCGTACCCATCGCGACGCCGACATCCGCAGTCGCCAGGGCAGGCGCATCGTTCACACCGTCGCCAGCCATGACGACAATCCGGCCATCGTCCTTGAGACGCTGGACGACCCGTCCCTTGTCCTCGGGCAGGACTTCCGCCCGCACCTCGTCGATGTGCAACTGACGGGCGACGGCCTCGGCGGAGATTTGATTGTCGCCGGTCAGCATGACCACGCGAATGCCGCCTCCCTGCAGGGCGGAAATAGCGGCCTCCGTGGTTTCCTTGACTGGATCGGCGATGGCGATAAGGCCGGCGACAGAGCCGTCCACCGCCACGAAAATGACCGTCGCGCCGTCCTGGCGGAATGGATCGGTTTTCTCTTCAAAAGCCGTCACGTCGACGTTTTCCGATTCCATCAACAGGCGGTTGCCGATCAACACCCGCTGGCCCTCGAGCGTGCCGGTCACGCCCTTGCCGTTTGGCGCGTCAAAGCCCTCCGCCTCAGGGAGATCCAGTCCCATGGCGTGAGCCTTGTCAACGATCGCCTGGGCTAATGGGTGCTCGCTGCCCTTTTCGAGGCCGCCGGCGAGCCGCATTAATGCCGCCTCGCTGAACCCCGTCGACGCAACGATCCGGGTCACTTGAGGCTGACCCACGGTCAATGTGCCGGTCTTGTCCACCACCACGGTATCGACCTTTTCCATGCGCTCCAGCGCCTCGGCGTCACGGATCAGCACACCGCTCTGAGCGCCCCGGCCGACACCAACCATGATCGACATCGGTGTTGCCAGGCCCAGGGCGCACGGGCAGGCAATGATCACGACACTGACAGCCGCGATCAGCGCGAAGGCCATCGGTGGCGCCGGTCCGAGGACCGACCAGACGATGAAGGCCACGACGGCGATCGCCAACACGGTCGGTACGAAATACGCCGCCACCGTATCGGCCAGACTCTGGATGGGGGCACGGCTGCGCTGGGCGCGGGTCACCATCTGCACAATCTGCGCCAGCATGGTATCGCGGCCGACCCGATCGGCCCGCATGATAAAGCTTCCCTGCTGGTTGATGCTGCCGCCAATCACCTCATCGCCGGGTTGCTTGCCACCCGCCAGCGGCTCCCCCGTCACCATCGATTCATCCACGTTGGAGCGGCCTTCAAGCAGCTCTCCATCCAGCGGCACTTTGTCCCCCGGGCGAACCCGCAGGCGGTCGCCCACGGCGATCTCGTCCAGCGACACATCCGACTCGCCACCCTGCTCATCGAGCCTGCGTGCGGTCGCAGGCGCCAGATCGAGGAGCGCCTTAATGGCGCCTGAGGTTTTCTCGCGCGCCCGCAGCTCCAGCACCTGACCGAGCAACACGAGCACGACAATGACCGCTGCTGCCTCGAAGTAGACGGCGACCGAGCCATCCTGCTGACGGAAGGTCGCCGGGAAGATCGACGGTGCCAGTGTGGCCACAAGGCTGTAGATCAACGCCACTCCCGTCCCAATGGCAATCAGCGTGAACATGTTCAGGTTGCGGCTGACGACCGATTTCCAACCCCGGACGAAGAACGGCCAGCCACACCAGGCCACCACCGGCGTTGCCAGGACCAGCTGAATCCAGTTCGAGGCCTGCGGGGCAATCAGGGCATCGAGCCTGATCAGATGACTGCCCATCTCGAGCATCAGTACCGGCAGAGCCAGAAACAGCCCGATCCAGAAGCGGCGCGTCATATCTGTGAGCTCCGCGGACGGCCCGTCATCGCGGCTCACTGTCTCCGGTTCCAGCGCCATGCCACAGATCGGACAGTCACCCGGCATTGGCTGGCGGATCTCCGGATGCATGGGACAGGTGTAGTAGAGCGGGTTCTGTTCGGCCATGACAGGCCTCCCGTTATATCGACCGTGTGGGGTTCAAGCCGCGCCCTGATGGTGAGTGCATCTGTACAATGCTGATCACCACCGAAAGTCAGTAGCAGTATGGGTTCCACCGAGTCATCCAAACATACACCCATGATGCAGCAGTTTCTGCGCATCAAGGCAGCGCACCCCGATATCCTGCTGTTCTATCGCATGGGCGACTTCTACGAGCTCTTCTATGAGGATGCGCGCCGGGCGTCGGCACTGCTCGATATCACCCTGACACAGCGCGGCGAATCAGCGGGTGCGCCGATCCCCATGGCCGGCGTGCCGATCCATAGCTATGAGGGCTACCTGGCTCGGCTTCTGGCACGGGGCGAGTCGGTCGCGATCTGCGAGCAGGTCGGTGACCCAGCCACCGCCAAGGGCCCCGTGGAACGCCAGGTGGTCCGGGTGGTGACGCCCGGCACGGTCACCGACGAGGCCTTGCTGGAGGATCGGCGCAGCAATCTACTCACCGCCCTGACCCGTGACGGCGATGACTGGGGACTCGCCAGCCTGGAGCTTGCGGCTGGCCGGTATACGGTCTGCGAGGGACGGGGAGAGGCCGAGCTGAGCGCCGAACTCGAACGCCTCTCGCCGACTGAGCTGTTGATCGCTGAATCGGCCCCACCACCGGCCAGCTGGCGGGACGCTGCGGGCCTGACCCGCCGGCCGCCCTGGCATTTCGAGCATGAGGCCAGCGAGCGGGCACTCATCCGCCACTTCGGCACCCGCGATCTGAGTGGTTTCGGTGTGACCGCAATGCCCCGGGCAATCGCGGCTGCCGGGGCTATCCTGCAGTATGTCGCCGATACACAGCGCTCGGCACTGCCGCATATCCGCGAACTGCGCATCGAACAGACCGATGCCGCGATCACGATCGACGCCGCCAGCCGGCGTAATCTCGAGCTCGAAACCAACCTCGCCGGTGGGAGTGATCACACCCTTGCCGCAGTGCTCGACACGACCGTTACCGCCATGGGCAGCCGTACGCTGCGGCGCTGGATCAACCGCCCGCTGCGTGACCAGGCGGTGCTTCGCGATCGTCAGTCGGCGATCGCTGCGCTGATCGAGCGCGACCCGACCCCATTGCGCGAACAGTTGCGGCGCTGTGCCGATGTTGAGCGGATCAGCGCCCGCGTCGGGATGGGATCGGCGCGACCGCGCGATTTGACCGGGCTACGCGACACACTCGGCGTGCTGCCGGATCTCGCCGCCGATCTCCACGGATTCGAGGAACCACGACTGCAGACGCTCGCCCGTGACGCCGCACCGCTACCAGTGCCGGCCGATGCGCTGCAGCGAGCGCTGGTCGCCCAGCCACCGGTGGTGATCCGCGACGGCGGCGTCATTGCCGATGGATACGACGCCACCCTCGATGAGCTGCGCGATCTCTCGCGTCATGCCGATGACTATCTCGCCGATCTCGAGGTCCGTGAACGCGAGGCCACCGGACTCAACTCGCTCAAGGTGAGTTTCAACCGCGTCCATGGCTACTACATCGAAATCAGTCGCAGCCAGAGCGGACAGGCACCCACCCGCTACACCCGGCGACAGACGCTCAAGGGAACCGAGCGCTATATCACCCCTGAGCTCAAGGCATTCGAGGACAAGGTATTGTCCGCCCGCGAGCGGGCACTGGCCCGGGAGAAAACCCTCTACGAGGAACTGGTCGACTGGCTTGGCGAGCACCTCGCCGGGCTGCTCGATCTTGCCGCCGCGCTTGACGAACTGGATACTCTTGCCACCCTGGCGGAACGGGCCGATCGCCTCGGCTACAGCCGGCCAGTCCTGCAACCAACGCCGGGGATTACGATCAGCGAGGGCCGGCACCCGGTCGTCGAGCACAGCACCGAGGATCCGTTCATCGCCAATGACATCGGACTCGATGATCGGCAACGGATGCTCATGATCACGGGCCCTAATATGGGCGGCAAGTCGACCTATATGCGCCAGATCGCCCTGATCACGCTGATGGCCCACATTGGCAGCTTCGTCCCGGCAACGGCGGCGACATTCGGACCCATCGATCGTATTTTCACCCGCATCGGCGCGTCCGACGATCTCGCCGGCGGGCGATCGACGTTCATGGTGGAGATGACCGAGACGGCGAACATCCTCCGCAATGCCACCCGCGAGAGCCTGGTCCTGCTCGACGAAATCGGTCGGGGCACGAGCACGTTCGACGGTCTGGCGCTCGCGTGGGCAACCGCGGAGGCCCTCTGCGAGCGCATCCGTGCTTTCACGCTGTTCGCGACACACTATTTCGAGATGACGGCACTGCCCGAGCAATACCCAAGTGCCGCGAATGTCCATCTGGAGGCCGTCGAGCATGCCGAGCGGATCGTCTTCCTGCACAGCGTCCGCGACGGCCCCGCCAGCCAGAGCTATGGGCTCCAGGTGGCTGCCCTCGCCGGCGTTCCCGAGACCGTCATCCGTGCTGCCCGTGACAAACTCGCGCGGCTCGAGGCGAGTGAGCCGGCCGCACCGCAGCTTTCGTTGTTTGCCGAGCCGGCGGCGGCACCAGCGCCTGCACCGGCGGATCCGAGGGCCACTGCGCTTCGGGAGCGGCTGGAGGCGATTGACGCCGATGAGCTGACGCCGCGCCAGGCGCACGAACTTCTGTATAACCTCCAGGAGCAGATCAGCGACGGCGCCGACCCGACGGGCAAACCCCAACGCACGTAGGTTGATGCCATCACACCACCCGCCTACGCTCTTTCGTATTCAATGCACCTACGCCGGAGAGAACCATGACGTACGTCGTCACCGATAATTGCATCAAGTGCAAATACACTGATTGCGTTGAGGTCTGCCCCGTGGACTGCTTCCACGAAGGACCCAACTTTCTCGCGATCGACCCGGATGAGTGTATCGACTGCACACTCTGCGAGCCCGAGTGCCCCGCCGAGGCGATCTACTCGGAGGACGACCTGCCCAGCGAAATGGCGCATTTCCTTGATCTCAACGCCGAGCTGGCGCAGAAGTGGCCGGTCATCACCGAGATGAAGGAGTCACCGGCGGATGCCGAACAGTGGGATGGGGTACCCAACAAACTCGAGCACCTCGAGCGCTAACCACGGGGATGGTGCTCGGCATGCAGCGCCTGCAGCCTGGCCCGGGCGACATGGGTGTAGACCTGCGTGGTCGAGAGATCACTGTGGCCCAGCAGCAGTTGGACAACGCGCAGATCGGCGCCGTGATTGAGCAGGTGTGTGGCGAACGAGTGACGCAGCGTATGCGGTGAGAGTGGCTGATGGATGCCGGCATTGCGGGCATGATCGCGAATGCGATACCAGAACGCCTGGCGCGTCATGCCCCGTCCACGATTCGTGATGAACACCGCTGGCGTCGATGCGGCCCCCTCGATCAACGCCCTCGCTGCGTCAAGATAGCGGTCAAGCGCCTCCAGCGCCGCATCGCCGAGCGGTACCAGTCGCTCCTTGCCACCCTTGCCAGTCACCCGTACCACACCCTGCCGGCGGTTGACCTGGTCCATACGCAGTGAGACCAGTTCTGAGACCCGCAGGCCGGTCGCGTAAAGCACCTCTAGCATCGCCCGGTCACGCAGGCCCAGCGTTGTGCCGGCATCGGGCGTATCCAGCAATCGCTCCACCTCGTCCTCGCTGAGCGATGCGGGGAGGGGGCGACCGGGCTTGGGCGCATCCACTCGGGCGGTGGGATCACGCTCCAGCGCTCCCTGGCGCACCTGAAACCGATAGAAACGTCGCAGCGTTGATAGCAGCCGCGCACTACTCCGCCGACTCGACCCGGCGGCGACGCGGGCCGACAGATACCCCATCACATCGGCTCGCCCGACCTGCCTCAGCGATGGCTTCCCGCCCTGGCTCAACCAGCGCGCGAACGCCTGTAGATCGCTTCGGTAGGCAGCGAGAGTGTTATCCGCCAGCCCGCGCTCCATCCACAGACCGTCCAGAAAGGCCTCGATCGTTGCCGGGTCTTCCCCGCCCGGACCGCGTTCAGCCATCCGCGCCGGCAGGGTTGGCAGCAGCGCCCGGCGCCACATTGAATGGCGCACCCCCGGTCTGCAGTCCGCCCGGTCCCAACGACTTCATCATCTCCATCGGCACCGGGAAGACGATCGTCGAGGCATTATCCACCGAGATGTCGCTCAGCGTCTGGAGGTAGCGCAGCTGGATCGCCTGGGGGTTTTCAGCCAGCACATTCGCGGCACTGAGCAGCTGCTGCGAAGCCTGGTATTCGCCCTCGGCGTGGATCACCTTGGCCCGGCGATTGCGCTCCGCCTCGGCCTGTCGGGCGATGGCCCGAATCATCGACTCATCGAGGTCAACGTGCTTGATCTCGACGTTGGCCACCTTGATCCCCCAGGCATTGGTCTGGTCATCAAGGATCTCCTGGATGTCGGCGTTGAGCTTGTCGCGCTCCGAGAGCATCTGATCGAGGTCGTGCTTACCCAGGACCGAGCGCAGCGTGGTCTGCGCGAGCTGGCTGGTGGCGGCGTTGAAATCCTCAACGTGAATCACAGCCCGTTCAGGATCCATGACGCGGTAGTACAGAACCGCGTTCACCTTGACTGTGACGTTGTCCTTGGAGATGACGTCCTGAGACGGTACGTCCAGTGTGATCACGCGCAGATCGATCTTCACCGCCTGCTGGATGAACGGAATGATGAGCCGCAACCCGGGGCCCTTGACCCGCCAGAAACGACCCAGGAGAAACACCACGCCACGCTCGTACTCGCGGAATACCCGGAACGAGGCGAAAAGAATAATGGCGACCGCGGCGGCAACGATCAGACTCGGAATCAACATGGTGCTTCCCCCAATAGTGTGTCTCCATTCTAGACATAAAAGGCCGCGACCGGGTTCGCCCCGATCGCGGCCCTGAATGAAGCGGGGTCATGAGCCGGATCAGCGCCAGCCCGCCCGATCCATGAGGCGAACCGCATCGGCGTTATTCTCGCCGAGCACGCTCATGCGTACATCATCGAGCTTGTAATCGCTGAAGGGCTGCAACACCGCGACGGGCTCAACACCGTTCACTGCCGGGAACTCGTTGTTACCGGCGGAGAACAGTTTCTGCGCCTCATCCGAGGCGAGGAACTCGAGGAACTGACGGGCTGCGTCAGGGTTCGGTGCCCCTTCCACCATGCCGGCGCCACCGATGTTGCGGTGCGTTCCACGATCCTCCTGATTGGGGAAGATCATTCCGACCTGATCGGCAACGGCCTGGTCGGCATCGCTATCCGACAGCGACAGACGGACCCAGTAATAATGGTTTCCGACCGCCAGGCTGCACTCGCCCGCGGCCACCCCGCGAATCTGGTCGGTGTCGCCACCCTGCGGAGTGCGGGCCATGTTGTCGACCAGCCCCTCGGCCCAGTCCTCGGTGGCCTCAGGTCCATTGGCGGCAATCAGCGATGCGACCAGTGACTGGTTGTAGTCGTTGCTCGACGAGCGGATGCAGACCTCACCCTCGAAACGGGGGTCGGCGAGCGCCTCATAACGAGCCAGCGGCGGTTCGTCATACGCCGACCTGTCGTAGAACACGATCCGGACGCGCTCGCTGAAGCCAAACCAGAGGTTATCCGGATCGCGCAATGCGTCTGGAATTCGATCCTCAAGGACCGAGGATTCGACTGGCGCGAACAGCCCCGCATCCTCTGCACGCTGCAGGCGGGCGGCATCCACGGTCATGAACACATCCGCCGGACTTGCCGCGCCCTCACGACTGATCCGCTCGATGAGCTGATCGGAATCACCCTCCAGCACGTTCACCTCGACGCCCGTGCGGCGTTCGAAAGCATCATAGAGCGCCTCGTCGGAATCGTAGTGACGGGCCGTGTAGAGATTGAGTGTCTGCGCACCGGCGACACTGATGCCAGCGCTGAGGCCAACGCCAATCAGCAGGGCCGCGCTGCGGATCATCCTCGACATGGTTATCTCCTAAGCTGTTTTAGATGCGGATACGAATCATTCGCAATCCAAAGACGATTAAATCGAAGACTTTTGCCTGCGTCAACTGGCAATGAGAATCGCTTGCAAAAACGCCGGGCAATGGCGGACACTCATGCCCTATGAGCGCAGAGCAGCACGATCTTGTATCCCGGTTTCCGGCGGGTGGCGTAGCAGCCGTTCAGGCGCCCTGTCCGACCCCCTCGGGCGAGGCCCTGCAACTGGAGTCGATCAGCCATCGGTTCGACACCGTCACTGCCGCCGAGGACATCAACCTCAGCGTCGAGCCGGAAGAGCTCCTCTGTCTGCTTGGTCCCTCCGGCTGCGGCAAGACGACCCTTCTACGGTTTGCCGCAGGGCTCGAGCGGCCGCAGCAGGGGCGGGTACGCATTGGCAGTAACCTGATGTCCGATGCGGCTGGCAGCACATGGACACCGCCGGAGCAACGTCAGGTTGGGTTGGTGTTCCAGGATGCCGTGCTGTTCCCGCACCTGAGCGTGCTCGATAACGTCGGTTTCGGACTGCCGAAAATGTCGGCCCGCGAGCGCGAGCAGCGCTCCCGGGCACTGCTCGCGCAACTGGGTCTGGCGCCGTTCGCGGAGAGCTTCCCGCATGTCCTGTCGGGCGGACAGCAGCAACGCGTGGCGCTGGCCCGGGCGCTGGCACCGTCGCCGCGGATCATGCTGCTGGACGAGCCGTTTTCAGGGCTTGATGCCCGCCTTCGCGATCGCATCCGCGATGACACGCTGCATCTGCTCAAGCGCAACGGTACGGCGACGCTACTGGTGACGCATGATCCGGAAGAGGCGCTTTTCATGGCCGACCGGATCGCCGTGATGCGCGATGGCCGGATCGTCCAGCAGGGCACGCCCACGGATATCTACTGCAATCCGCAGGATCCATTCGTCGTGCGCTTTTTCGGCGACGTGAATGAGGTGCGCGGCGTCGTCGGCGACGGCCGCGTGGAGACGCCACTGGGCCCCGTGGATGCCGGCCACCTCACCGATGGGACCAATGCGCAGGTACTCATCCGCCCCGAGGCGCTGAGTGTCGAGAAACGCTCGGGGCCGATCGATCACAGCCACAGCCATGTCTTGATGTCACGGCTGCTTGGCGGCGCCAGCTTCATTCATCTGTGTGTCCATCAGGGCAACGATGAATTCCACATGCATGCCCACATGCCGGGGGTGTTTCTGCCGCAGCGCGACGACCCCATCGACATCCATCTGGATCAGAGCCAGGCCTTCGTTTTCCCGGCCTGATCAATCCTCGTCGTCGGCCGATCCGGGCCGGGAACGACGCATCGCACGACTGAGCAGGATCACCGGGATGATACCTACCAGCACGATGGCGAGCGACGCCGTCGAGGACTGACTCAGCCGTTCGTCAGAGGCGAGTTCATAGGAGCGCACCGCCAGCGTCGTGAAATCGAACGGCCGCAGGATGATCGTGGCCGGCAGCTCCTTCATGACATCGACGAACACCAGGATCCCCGCGCCCAGCAGACTGCCGCGCATGATTGGCGCATGGACCCGACGCAGCGTCCCACCGGCGGTCTTGCCGAGCGTGCGCGATGCGGCATCCATTGTCGGCGTCACCTTGGTCAGGCTCGCCTGAACCGCGTTGTAGGAGACCGCCAGAAAACGCACAAGATAGGCATACACCAGCGCCAGGCCGCTGCCGGTCAGCACCAGCCCGACGTCCCAGCCAAACTCACCCTTCAGCACGCCATAGATCTGCTGATCCATCCAGCCCAGTGGGATCAGTATCCCCACCGCGATCACCGCACCCGGAACCGCGTAACCCATCGCAGACACCCGCACCGCCGCCTCGGTGAGCGGTGACGGCGCCAGACGGACGCCATACGAGAGCAGCACAGCCAGTCCCACAGCGCCCAGCGCCGCGGCCGTCGACAGACTCACGCTATTGATGATGTACGGCAGAAACGACCAGCCCAGACGCCCGTCGCCATTGGTGATACTCATTTCCAGCAGCAGCAGCGCAGGCACCAGAAAACCGAGCAGCACCGGCAGACTGCAGCCGATCACTGCCAGCCAGCGACGGGCCCCGGTAAGCTCGTACTGCGGGAGCGCCCGATAACGGCTGGAGGTATGAAAGTACTGCGCCTTGCCACGCGAGACCCGCTCGATGAGTAGCAAAGCCAGCACAAACAGCAGTAGCACACCGGCAAGCTGGGCAGCCGCGGTCCGCTCACCCAACCCGAACCAGGTTCGATAGATACCGGTGGTGAAGGTATCCAGCGCGAAGAACTGCACCGCGCCGAATTCGTTGAGTGTCTCCATCAGCGCCAGCGCCGCACCGCCAGCGATCGCCGGCCGGGCGAGCGGGATCGCGATGGTGCTGAACAAGCGCCAGGGGCCGCGCCCCAGTGTCCGCCCGACCTCCAGTACGCACACCGACTGCTCCAGAAAGGCCGCACGCGTCAGCAGATAGACATACGGGTAGAGCACCAGTGACAGCAATGCGATCGCACCGCCCAGCGAGCGCACCGGCGGGAACCAGTAATCCCCCGCGCCCCAGCCAAAGGTGTCACGGAGCAGGCTCTGCAGCGGTCCTGCGAACTGCAGGAAGTCGGTGTAGGCATAGGCGATCACATAGGTCGGCACGGCCAGGGGCAGCAGCAGCGCCCATTCGAACACCCGCTGGCCGGGGAACCGGCACATGACCACCAGCCAGGCCGTCCCCACCCCAAGGACCAGGACCCCCACGCCTACGCCAACCGCCAGTCCGGCAGTGTTGAGGAGATAGCGGGGCAGCACGGTGGTCGCGAGATGCGCCCAGATATCCGGCGCCGGTACGAACACATGGCCAAGCACCGTGAGCACGGGAAGCGCGACCAGCAGCGCGATCGTCAGCATCATGACCGTCCAGATGCTCATGCGCCGGGAGGCGAGGAGCAGCCTGGGGAAGAAGGAAAGCGAACGCGCAGAGACCGCCAAGGTTGAATACTCCAGACGCAACGGTGGAACAGGACCTTATTGGTCCACAATCATACCCGCCTCAGCCCGCGTTTTCAGCCCATCAGCCCGGATCGGCGCTGACGCTCACGGGCGCTGGCGGTATACTGGAGCCATGACTTATGAACGCGACATCGTCCGTCACATGGCGGGCTACGTGCCGGGCGAGCAGCCCACTGATTCCGGCATCATCAAACTCAACACCAATGAGAATCCGTGGCCGCCATCGCCGCGCGTTATCGACGCCCTTGCCACGGTGAGTGCTGAATCACTACGCCGCTACCCGTCCCCGAGCGCGGCGGCATTCCTGGCCGAGGCGGCGACGCTGCACGGCGTCGACACCGATCAGCTGGTCGCCACCAACGGCGGCGATGAGCTGCTGAGGCTGGCGATCACCACTTTCGTCCCGCCGGGTCGACCGATCGGCATCGCCGAGCCGAGCTACTCGCTCTATCCAATCCTCGCCGCCATCCACGACAGCCCGGTGCATCGCGTGGCACTCGACGACGACTGGTCGCTGCCCGCTGGCTTTCCCGACGAGCTGAACGCCGCCGGTGTGCCGCTCACTTTACTGGTCAACCCGCACGCGCCCAGCGGCCGACTGCTCAACGCCGCGGCCATCGCCCGACTGGCCGACGCGCTGGAGGGGGTGCTGCTGGTGGACGAGGCCTACGTCGACTTCGCCGACCCCGACCATGATGTCGTGAGTCTGATCGCGCATCACGACAATCTGATGATCCTGCGGACCCTGTCCAAGGGCTATTCGCTGGCCGGGCTGAGGCTGGGCTACGGCATTGGTCCGGCCAGCCTGATCCAGCCCATTGCCGCGAAAACGCGTGACAGCTACAGCGTCGATGCCGTCGCCGACCAGCTGGGTGCCGCCGCGCTGGCGGATCCCGGGACCGCCCGGGCGAGCTGGGCATCGGTTCGGCGCGAGCGTCAGCGGCTGACCGACACGCTACGCGGCTGGGGGTTCGGGGTACCCGACAGCCAGGCGAATTTCTGCCTGGCTCAAGTGCCCACCGACGCACACCGCAGTGCCGCCTCGATCTACGCCGGGCTCAAGCATGACGGCATTCTCGTGCGGCATTTCGACACCCCGCGGCTACAGGATCAGCTGCGGATATCGGTCGGAACGCCGGCACAGAATGACGCCCTGCTCGAGTCGCTACAAAGGCAGCTCGAGCGCTAGGCAAACCAATAACCGCGCCGCCAGGATCGCCAGAAAACAGCGCCCAGCAGCAGGCTGCGCGCCACGGTAAAGCTCACGAACGCCAGCCACAGGCCGTGATTACCCAGAGACTGGCTGAACCACCAGACCGGCAGATAGAACCCCGCCACTGCAAGGATCATGGTGTCGCGCATGGCACCGGTCCGGGTGGCGCCGATGAAAAGCCCGTCGAGCAGATAACTTCCCACCGCCAGGATCGGCATGGCGATCATCCAGGGCAGGAACCGCTCCGCCATGGCCTGAACCTCGGGTAGATCCGTCAGCAGTGCGATCAGCGCTTCACCGCCCAGCGCAAAGCCGAGACTGGCCACCGCTGCCGTTGCCAGCGACCATTCGATCGCTGCACCCACTACACGACGGAACCCGTGCCGGTCGTTGGCACCGATCTGCTGGCCGACCAGTGATTCCGTGGCATGGGCGAATCCATCAAGCCCGTAGGAGGCAAGCAGCACAAACTGCAGCAGTACCGCGTTGGCGGCCAGTGTCACGTCACCCAGCTGAGCGCCCCGGGAATGGAAGAAGGCAAACGCGAACAACAGACAGAGCGTGCGGATGAAAAGCGCCAGGTTCACGCCAACCAGACGCCGATAGCCAGCAATATCCGCGACCACCCCCGACACGCGACGCCAGCCCCATCCGTGCCAGGCGCGCAGTGCCAGTCCGGCACCCACCACAAAGGTCAGGTAGTCGGCGATCACACTGGCCAGCGCCACACCGTCCGTGGTCATCTCCAATCCGACGACGAACACCAGATCGAGAACGATATTGGCGGCGTTATTGATGATCATGAGCAGTAGCGTGACACGGCTGTAACCGCGCCCCAGAAACCAGCCGATCAGGGCATAGTTGGCGAGCACGGCCGGTGCACTCAGGATACGGATACGGGCGTAGAGATCGGCCTCGGCGGTAACCGCAGCACTGCCGTCGAGCAGCTGCAGTCCGAGCGGAATCAGTACTGGATGGAGGGCAATCAGCGCGACGCCGATCAGCCCCGCCAGCGCAAGACTCTGTCCCAGCAACCGGATGAGGTCGTCAAGGTCGTCGCGGCCACAGGCCTGCGCCGCCAGACCGGTCGTACCCATACGCAGGAAACCAAATCCCCAATAGAGGAAGCTGAACAGCGTCGCGCCCAGGGTCACGCCACCGAGAAACCGGCTGTCGGGCAGATGCCCGACGACGGCGGTATCCACCAGCCCCAGCAGCGGCACGGTGAGATTGGAGACGATCAGCGGCCAGGCAAGCGCGAACACCCGGCGGCGGGGTGACAGCGGCGTGCGACCAGTGTCTGGGCTGCTATAATCAGTCACCATGAAAACCATCACTCCTGAACAGTATCGCCGTGCCCTCCTGCTGATCGCCGGTGCACACATTGCCATCATTACCGCCAGCAATTACCTCGTGCAGCTGCCGGTCTCGCTGCTCGGCGTGCAGACCACCTGGGGCGCGTTTTCCTTCCCGTTTATTTTCCTCGCCACCGACCTGGCGGTCCGGATCTTTGGCAAGGCATCGGCCCGGCGGATCATCTTCTTCGCCATGGGCCCGGCGCTGCTGGTCTCCTACCTGCTCGGCGTGCTGTTCCAGCAGGGCAGTTTTCAGGGGACTGACGCATTACTGGCGCTGAATGCATTCGTGGGCCGGATCGCGCTGGCGAGTTTCATGGCCTATGCACTGGGTCAGTTGCTCGACATCCACATCTTCGACCGTCTACGGCAGTCGGCGCGCTGGTGGATCGCACCCGCGGTCTCCACGGTGTTCGGGAACCTCGCCGATACCATCGCTTTCTTCGGCATCGCATTCCACCGCAGTCCTGATGCATTCATGGCCGCCAACTGGCCCGAGATCGCGGCAGTGGACTACGCCCTCAAGATCACCATCTCGCTGCTGCTGTTCATCCCGGCCTATGGCCTGCTCCTGGGATGGCTGCGGCGCCGCGTGCTGGGGCCGGATGGCCGCGTCGGGCTGCAGACGGCGTCGCGCTAGGCGATCGTCTCCGGCCGTTGCGGGTACCAGACCAGCGGCCCGCCGCGGTGACTGTCGTCGATGTGGAAGCCGTGCCGGGCGTACCACTCGAGGAGCTCGGCCTGCCCAAGCCCTTCGGCATCGTCGACATTCGCCTGACCGAGCAGAGTGACGTCGTAGCGATCGCAGAGCGCCTTTAACCACTCCAGCATCCGACTCGCCTCACCCCGGCCTCGCCATCGGGGATCGGTCTCGATCCGCATCAGCACCAGATACGCCGATTCCGCCTCAACGACCGCGCGGACATGACTCCACCATCGATAGTCCAGCACCGACTCTGGATCCGCTGCCGCCGCCGAGGTCTCCTCATGCCAGACGCGGATCGCGGCATCGACATCACCACTCATGGCGATAACCACTCACGATTGCCCATATAGGGCCTCAGCGCGTCGGGGATGCGGATCTGGCCGTCAGCCTGCTGGTAGTTCTCGAGCACCGCCACCAGGCAGCGGCCCACGGCCAGTGCCGACCCATTCAGCGTGTGCAGTGGCTCGGGACGACCGGTCTCTGGATTGCGCCAGCGCGCCTGCATCCGGCGCGCCTGGAATGCCTCGGTATTGCTGCAGGACGAGATCTCACGATAGGCCGCCTGTCCCGGTAGCCAGACCTCGATATCGTAGGTTTTAGCCGCGGCGAATCCGATGTCACCGCCGCACAGCGTGACCACCCGATAGGGCAGCCCGAGCCGCTGCAGAATGAGTTCCGCATGGCTGGTAAGACGCTCCAGTGCCGCATAGGAGTCCTCTGGCCGGGTCAGCTGCACGAGCTCGACCTTGTCGAACTGGTGCTGACGGATCATGCCCCGGGTATCTCGACCGTAAGAGCCTGCCTCCGAGCGAAAGCATGGGCTGTGACAGACATAACCCCGCGGCAGTTGATCGGCCTCGATGATTTCCCCCGCCGCGAGGTTGGCGAGCGGGACCTCGGCGGTCGGGATAAGCCGCAGCGAGGGCTCAAACCCTTCAATAGCGAACAGATCATCATCAAACTTCGGCAGCTGACCGGTTCCGACCAGGGCCTCCGTGCCCACAAGGTAGGGAACGTAAGTCTCTTGATAGCCATTCTCTTCGGTATGGATGTCGAGCATGTACTGAGCGAGCGCCCGGTGTAGCCGTGCAACCCCCCCTTGCATGACGACGAAGCGCGACCCGGAGAGCTTCGCGCCCGCAGCGAAATCCAGACCGCCAGCCAGCGCCTCGCCCAGCTCGACATGATCACAGGGCCGGAAGTCGAACGCCGGCGGCGTTCCCCAGCGCCGGATCTCAACGTTATCGGCCTCGTCCTGCCCCGGCGGTACGCTCTCGTGGGGCAGATTGGGCAGTGCGAGCTGACACTCCCTCAGCTCAGCCTGGACACGCTCGAGTTCAGACTCGGCCGCCTTGAGCGCATCACCGAGGTTCGCGACCTCATCAAGCAGCGGCTGGATGTCTTCGCCCGCCTGCTTGGCCTGGCCGATGGTCCGCGATCGGGCGTTGCGCTCGTGCTGAAGCGACTCCGTACGCGACTGCAACTCCCGGCGCCGCGCCTCCAGCGCGCCATAGTGATCGGCATCAAAGGAATGACCCCGGCGCGCTAACTGATGCGCGACGGCATGCGGATCCTGTCGGAGGGTTTTCTGATCAAGCATCGGTTGGCTCGTGTCCTAGAAACTTCGGGTGATGAGGATACCCGCTAGTGTGGCCAGCAGGCAGGTCGTCACGCTGGCCACCACATAGAGTGCGGCACGCAGGCCAGCACCCGCCTCGTAGAGCGCGACGGCGTCGAGTGAGAAAGTCGAGAATGTCGTGAATGCGCCAATCACCCCGACACCGAAGAAAAGCCGCCATCCGGATCCGGGCATCGCCCTTTCCACGAGCAGCACAAAGGCGACACCCATTAATAGGCTGCCGAGCACATTCACGGTAAGGGTTCCCCAGGGAAAGCCCCTGGGGAGCCAGCCAGTCACCAGCGCCGTGACGCTGTAGCGCATGACGGCGCCGATCGCGCCACCGGTGGCAACGGCTACGGCTTCACCGACGAATGCCATTCATCCCTACCCCAAGTGTCAGACGGCGGAAGTGTACGCGAATCGCGGTCACGATCGTAGCGGTCAGTGGCGGCGCGCGGCTTCGTCGAGCTCGGCAAGCCAGGCGAGCCGGTCCGCGATACGCCGCTCCAGTCCGCGGTCAGTGGGCTGATAGTAACGCCGCCCGGCGAGGGCCTCCGGCAGATAGGTCTCATCCGCGGCGTAGCCATGCGGTTCGTCGTGGGCGTAGCGATAGTCATGGCCGTAACCAAGGGATTTCATCAGCCGGGTTGGCGCGTTGCGCAGATGGACCGGCACTTCGAGCGAGCCCTCGGAACGGGCATCCGCCATCGCCGTGCTGAAGGCACGATAGACCGCATTGCTCTTTGGCACAGCGGCGAGGTAGCTGATCGCATGCGCGATGGCCAGCTCACCCTCGGGAGAGCCCAGACGCTCCTGCGCCTGCCAGGCATCAAGGCCAATCTGCAGGGCCCGGGGGTCGGCATTGCCGATGTCCTCTGAGGCCATGCGTACCACGCGTCGGGCAATGTAGAGCGGATCGCAGCCGCCATCGAGCATACGGGCGTACCAGTACAAGGCGGCATCGGGCGCAGAACCCCGCACCGATTTGTGCAGGGCGGACATCAGATCGTAGAAGGCGTCGCCGCCCTTATCGAAGCGTGCCCGTCCCCCCGCGGCGGCCTCACGGATCTGGTCCACATCAATCGTTGCCGCGTCACCGGCAAGGTCAGCGGCGACCTCGAGCAGACTGAGCGCGGTGCGGGCGTCCCCGTCGGCGAGCTGGGTCAGGGCCTCCCGCGCCGCATCACTCAGACTCAGATCAGTGTCGCCGAGGCCGCGCTCCGCATCAGTCATCGCGGCATCGATCAGACGACCGATGGCGACCGGCTCGAGGGCACGGAGGACATAGACCCGCACTCGTGAGAGCAGCGCATTGTTCAGCTCGAAGGACGGGTTCTCGGTCGTGGCACCAATAAACAGGAGCGTGCCGTTTTCGATGTAGGGCAGGAAAGCGTCCTGCTGCGCCTTGTTGAAGCGGTGGACCTCGTCGACGAACAGCAACGTCTGTCGTCCCGCCTCGCGGTTGGCACTGCCACGGGCAGCGCACTCGCGGATGTCCTTGACCCCTGCCATGACTGCCGACAACGTGAGGAATTCGGCATCGGCCGCAGCAGCCACCATCCGTGCGAGCGTCGTCTTGCCCGTCCCGGGCGGCCCCCACAGGACCATGGAATGCGGCCGACCCGCCGCCAGCGCCTCACCCAGCGGCCTTCCAGGCGCAAGCAGGTGATCCTGACCCGCGAACTCATCCGCGCGGCGTGGCCGCATCCGATCGGCGAGTGGACGGGTACGGTCGATCATGACCCCTGCATGACATCGACCCCCTCCGGGGGCTGGAAATCAAAACGCCCGGACTCGATCGTGGGGTTACGCACGATCTCGAGCAGCTTCACGGTGATGCGCTGACCAAGACCGTCCGCGACCTCAATGGCCACCGGTACACCCTGCTCGAGGGTGAGATGAACGCGCTGGAAATCCCAGGCAGGATCGGTCGGCTTCATCACGATCCGGCCGTCATCCGCGACGGAGAGCTCAAAGCGCTCCTGCAGACGCGCAAAATCGCCGCTCAGAAGCTGCGCCGCGCCCACGCCGAGCGCCTCGTCGAGCGGGCGCACTACGACCTGATCAAGCGCGACATCGTGGACCCAGAGCTTTTCACCATCGGCGGTGATGATCTGCTCCCAGGGCGTTTCATAGTCCCAGACAAAGCGTTGCGGGCGGGCGATCACAAACGACCCGGCCGCTTCTTCGACGACTGCTCCGGTCTCATCCATTGTCACCTGACGGAACTCGCCCTTGAGCGTATCGACCGCCTCAAAGTACTGCTCGAGGCGCTGCAATGCCTCGGGGGGTGATGCCGGGGAAGCCGCATCCGTTGTGCCGGCGGCCACCGCCGACATGCCACCCAGCGCCAACAGGGCGCCGATGAGCACGCCACCCAGTCGACGCTTCAGCCCGCTCGTCAATCCTGTCATCAACCCCCCGGTGGCGGTGGCGCGATCACCTCGCGCGAGCCATTGGCCTGCAGCGGTCCGACGATGCCGGCCGCCTCCATTTCCTCAACCAGCCGTGCCGCGCGGTTATAGCCCACCTTCAGCCGTCGCTGGACACCCGAGATCGAGGCCTTGCGCGTCTCGGTGACGATACGCACCGCCTGATCATAGAGCGGATCGGACTCGCCACCCGCCGCATTCATTTCGCCCGGCAGTGCACCGGCACTGGCGCTCTCTCCCGTGGATTCATCGAGGATCCCATCGACATAATCCGGCGAGCCCGTCTGTTTGAGATGCTCGGCGATCCGGTGCACCTCGGCGTCCGAGACGAAGGCGCCGTGGACCCGCTCAGGCAGTCCGCGACTGCTGGGACCGAGGTAGAGCATATCGCCATGGCCAAGCAGTGATTCGGCGCCCATCTGATCGAGGATGGTGCGTGAATCGACACGTGATGACACCTGGAACGCCATGCGCGTCGGGATATTGGCCTTGATCAGGCCGGTGATCACATCAACCGACGGGCGCTGCGTGGCGAGGATCAGATGGATCCCAGCTGCACGGGCCTTCTGTGCGAGTCGGGCAATCAGCTCCTCGACCTTCTTGCCGACCATCATCATCATATCGGCGAACTCGTCCACCACGACGACGGTGTACGGCATGGGCTCAAGCAGTGGCGGCTGCGGCGCCTCCCCATCGAGGGTCGGCTCGATCCGTCCCCCCGCCTTTTCCCAGAGCGGATCGGTGATCGGCTCACCCCGATCCCGCGCGGCGCGGATCTTCTCATTCGCACCATCGATGTTGCGCACGCCCAGCGTCGACATCACGCGGTAGCGGCGCTCCATTTCGCCCACACACCAGCGCAGCGCGTTGGCCGCCTCTTTCATGTCGGTGACCACCGGCGCGAGCAGATGCGGAATCCCATCATAGACCGAGAGCTCGAGCATTTTGGGATCGATCATGATCATGCGGACCTGCTCTGGGCTATTCTTGTAGAGCATGCTGATGATCATGGCGTTAACGCCCACCGACTTACCGGAGCCGGTGGTACCGGCGACCAGCAGATGCGGCATCTTGGCGAGATCGACGACCTGCGTGAAGCCACCGATATCCTTGCCGATCGCCAGAGTCAGCGGCGAATCCGACTGATCGAAGGCATCGGCGCGGATGATCTCCGACAGGGCAATGATCTGGCGGTGCGCGTTCGGGATTTCCAGACCAACGACCGACTTGCCGGGGATGACCTCGACCACCCGGACAGCAGTGACGGAAAGCGCGCGCGCCAGATCCTTGGACAGATTGCTGATCTGACTCACTTTTACGCCGGCCGCGGGCTTGAGCTCGAAGCGGGTGATCACCGGGCCCGGCTGGACCGCCACGACCTCGACCTGGACGCCAAAATCGCGGAGCTTGGTCTCGACCAGCCGTGACATCGTCTCCAGCGCGTCTTCGCTATAGCCCGGCTGCTCCGCCTGTGGCGTGTCGAGCAGCGACACCGGTGGCTGACCGCCTGGCGCGGGTGATGGCGCCGGGCGCTGACGCGGCTGCGCCCGGCTTGTTTTCCCCGGCGCTGGGGCTGGCGCCGGCGATGCCGGTGCGGCGGTCGGTGCGACCGCCGGCTCAGGCGCCGGCGCCGCAATCGCTGGACGGTTCCGCTCGCGGCTCTCGCGGCGCTCAGCGCGTTTCGCTGTCTGTCGGGCGTGCGCGGCCCGCAGCGCGGTCATGCCCGACTGGATCCAGCCCTGCAGGGCCACCAGATACTTACCCTGGGCGAGTACGAACTGTCCGAGCCGGTCCATGAGCAGAATCCATGACAGGCCGGTGAAAAGCGTGACGCCGGCGAGCAGGACCGCCAGTGCCAGCAATGTGGCGCCGATGAAACTGAACGCATCCGTGGCCCAGTCGCCGACCAGATTGCCGAGCACGCCGCCGGAGCTGAG
Organism: Spiribacter curvatus; assembly: GCF_000485905.1. Taxonomy (NCBI): domain Bacteria; kingdom Pseudomonadati; phylum Pseudomonadota; class Gammaproteobacteria; order Chromatiales; family Ectothiorhodospiraceae; genus Spiribacter; species Spiribacter curvatus. The sequence continues at coordinate 1,320,053 of NC_022664.1, forward strand.
CGGGACGGTGCCAACCACCGGCGGGATATGCAGTCTTGCCACGGCCGCCCCGGCAAGCAGAGTGAGCACGAAGCCCAACACCCGCACCCCCATCACGCCCCAGTGCACAGGACCGCCGCGGCGCTGCCAGCGATACACCAGTGTCGCCAGCAACGCGATCAGAATGGGAAACAGATAGGCGAGATAGCCGAACAGATACAGGCTCAGATCGGCCCAGTAGGCACCGACCACACCCCCCGCGTTATCGACGCCCCGAACCGGGCCGGACTGGCTCCACCCGGGATCAGCCGGCGCGTAGGTCAGCAGCGAGAGCACGAGAAAGCCGGCCACGGCCATCAGCAACAGCAGGGCCGCCTCCCGGATGACCCGACTGATGTGATGGCTCCCTGGCGCCATCAGTTGCCGCGCTGTCGTCTTGCCTGCCATGGCCTTGAGTGTACAGTAGGCGTCCGGCCTTTAGCAGCGGGGAAAGCCGGGCACTTCAGGGTGACTTATGCGGTCTGTCCAGACATGCAACTCAGAGCCATATCAGCAATCAACGAAATCGCCGCCGAGCGATGGAACGCACTGATCGGGGCTGACAACCCGTTCCTGCGCCATGAATTCCTCGATGCGATGGAGCGCCATGGCGCTGTGTCCCGGGAGAACGGCTGGGTCCCTTACCATCTTCTCCTCGAGGATGGCGACACCCTGGCCGCGGCGGCGCCGGCCTATATCAAGGGCAACTCATGGGGCGAGTTCGTATTCGATTTCGCCTGGGCGCATGCCTACGAGCGCAACGGGCTGGACTACTATCCAAAGCTGATCATTGCGGTGCCCTACAGCCCCGTGAATGGCCCTCGCATGCTGTTGAATAGTGATTACCCAGCGGATGGGCTCCGCCGGACGCTCGCCGACGGCGCGCAGCAGATGGCCGATGCAATGGCGATCAGCTCAGTCCACTGGCTATTCCCGCAGGCCGATGACATGGCCGCGCTGGAGAGTGCCGACTACGCTCGTCGGGACGGCTGCCAGTACCATTGGCGGAATGCCGGCTATCGCGACTTCGAGGCGTTCCTTGGCGGGCTCAACGCTAAAAAGCGCAAGAATATCCGCCGCGAGCGTCGCCGGGTCGATGAACAGGGCCTGGAGATGCGCACGCTCCACGGCCATGAAGTCAGCGATGAACTCTGGACGGCGCTGCACGGCTTCTACGAGGACACCTTTCACGCCCATGGCAATCTGCCGGTCATAAGCCGGGACTGCTTTGCGGAACTCGGCGAACGGCTCGGCGATCGGGTGGTGGTCTTCCTCGCCGAGGCCGACGGTACCCCCGTCGCGGCAGCGATCTGTCTGCGTAGTGACGACACACTCTATGGCCGCTATTGGGGGGCCGCTTACGACTACGACGACCTGCATTTCGAGGCCTGCTACTATCAGGGCATCGACTATTGCATCCGTGAGGGGATGGATCGGTTTGAACCCGGCGCGCAGGGCGAGCATAAGGTGGCTCGTGGGTTTCTGCCTGTCCTCACACACTCCGCCCACTATCTGCGCGACGAACAGTTCCGCGCCGCCGTGGATGACTTTCTCGCCCGCGAGCGACCCGCTGTGGCCGAGTACGCTCAGACCCTGACCGCAGAAGGCCCCTATCGGGCCGACATACTGGAGCAGCTACCCCGTGACTGAGCCGGCGCTCCCCGTCCCATGGCTTGCGCCGAATGACGAGACGACACCACTCCCTGATCCGGAAACCGCCCTTGCCGATCCCAATGGGCTGCTCGCCATCGGGGCGTCACTGTCGCCGCAGAGACTGGAATCGGCCTATCGGCGCGGCATATTCCCCTGGTACGCCCCGGGCGAGCCGATCCTGTGGTGGAGTCCGGATCCACGCGCGCTGATCACCCCATCGGGCTTTCACATGAGCCGATCACTGCGCCGGCGGCTGCAGAAACCCGATTACGAGGTGTCCATGGACACCGCCTTCGAGGCGGTTGTCGCCGCCTGTGCCGCACCGCGGCTGGATCAACCCGGCACCTGGATCACACCGGAAATGGCTGATGCCTACTGTCAGCTGCATACACTCGGGCTCGCCCACTCCATTGAGGTCTGGCGCGGGAAACGTCTGATCGGTGGGTTATACGGCGTTTCCACCGGCCATGCCTTTTTCGGAGAGTCGATGTTCAGTCGCGCCACCAATGCCAGCAAGATCGCCATCGCCTGGCTGCTCCGACAGTTGGACGAATGGGGATTCGACTTCCTCGATTGCCAGATGCCGACCGAACACCTGCTCAGCCTGGGCGCCGAAACAGTGCCCCGCAAACGCTTTCTGCTCAGGCTGGCCGCCAGTCAGCGGGGGGCGACACGCCTCGGAGACTGGTCTGTTTCGATCACTCGCAGTGATGTCAGCCACGCATGGCGGCGGTCGTGACCGGGCCCGATACCACCCACCAGATACGGCTCTTCGGGACCGGCTATCGCCCCTGCCCGTATCTCCATGACCGGCCATCGCAGTTCGACTTCGTTGACCCACGGCTGACCCCGACTCCGGCCCTTTATGACGAATTGCTCAAGAATGGCTTCCGACGCGGTGGCGAGCACCTCTATCGCAATGCCTGCCCTGGCTGTCAGCTGTGTCAGAGCATCCGTATCCCTGTGGCGCGGTTCCAGCCCCGGCGCCGACATCGGCGCTGCCGCCGGGACAATCCACATGTCTATCTCCGCAGCGTTGGGTTCCGGTATCGGCCCGAGCACTTTGATCTCTACAGTCGCTATGTCTCATCGCGCCATCCCGGTGGTGGTATGGACGACGCCGACCCGGATCTCTACTGGCAATACCTGACCTCGGACTGGTGCACCACGGAGTTCATGGAACTCCGCGAAGCGCCGGATGATCGACTACTCGGCGTTGCGGTCACTGACGATACGGGCGCGGCGTTCTCGGCCGTCTATACCTTCTACGACCCAAGCCTCACTGAACGCAGTCTGGGGACGCTGGCGATCCTGTTGCAGATCGAGGAAGCGAGAAGACGGCAACGGGACTGGCTGTATCTCGGGTACTGGATCGAAGGCTGCCCGGGAATGGACTACAAGATTGGCTTTCGGCCGCATGAGCGGCTATCACCGAGCGGCTGGGTCGCAGACGACTAGATCCCGCCGCGATTGGTGAACGTAACCGGCTCGGGTAGAATCAAGTCTTTTAATCAGGAAGAGAAAAGCTGAATGGCGAAGGAAGAGAATATTCGTATGCAGGGCACCATCACTGAGGTGATGCCCAACACTATGTTCCGCGTCGAGCTGGAGAACGGCCACATTGTCACCGCCCATATATCCGGAAAGATGCGTAAGCACTACATCCGGATCCTGCGCGGCGACAAGGTGACCGTCGAGCTCACGCCCTATGATCTCAACAAAGGGCGTATCGTTTTCCGAGCCCGCTGAGCCGGCCTACTCGACCGGCTCCGGTGTCTCGATGTGGAAGGCCAGCGATTCACCGGTATCATCCAGATCGACACTGACATGCCCACCGTTGGTCAGCTTGCCAAACAGTAGCTCGTCCGCCAGCTCACGCTTGAGCCGATCCTGGATGAGGCGGGCCATTGGCCGAGCACCCATCTTCGGATCATAGCCCTGCTCCGCGAGCCAGTCCCGGGCCGGGTCACTGACCGCGAGCGTGACCCGCTTGTCGGCCAGCTGGTGTCGTAGATCACGGATGAACTTGTCCGCCACCCGCTGGATGACCTCCGGCGCCAGACCATTGAACTGGATAATCGCATCCATCCGGTTACGGAACTCCGGCGTGAACTGCTTGCGGATCACCTCGATCTGATCGCTGCTCTGATCCTGCGGTGTGAACCCGATCGTCCGCCGGCTCTGCTCTTCGGCGCCGGCGTTGGTGGTCATCACCAGGATCACGTTACGGAAGTCCGCATGGCGGCCGTTATTATCGGTCAGCGAGCCGTGATCCATGACCTGTAGCAGCAGGTTGAACACGTCCGGATGCGCTTTTTCGATCTCGTCGAGCAGCACGACGGAGTGGGGGTGCTTGAGCACCTCCTCGGTCAGCAGCCCGCCCTGATCAAAACCGACATACCCCGGCGGTGCACCAATCAGCCGTGACACCGTGTGCCGCTCCATGTACTCCGACATATCGAAGCGGATCAGGTTGATCCCCATGGTCTCGGCGAGCTGCCGTGTGACCTCGGTCTTGCCGACACCGGTGGGTCCGGCGAACAGGAAGCTGCCCACCGGCTTGCCGGTATCACGCAGCCCGGCGCGCGACATCTTGATGGTCGTGGCAAGGGTATCGATCGCCTCGTCCTGACCAAAGATGGTCCGCTTGAGATCCTTTTCCATCGTCTCCAGCAGCCGCATGTCCGACGTCGACACCCGCTTGGGAGGAATCCGTGCGATTTTCGCGATGATCGTCTCCACATCGCTGACACTGACCGTCTTTTTTTTCTTCGACGGCGGCAGCAGACGCAGATTGGCGCCCGCCTCATCAATCACGTCGATCGCCTTGTCGGGCAGGAACCGGTCACTGATGTACTTGGCTGCCAGCTCCGCCGCCGACTCCAGGGCCGGATGTGTGAACCGCACGCCGTGATGCTGTTCGAACCGATCCTTGAGCCCACGCAGGATCTGCACCGTTTCCTCGACGGTTGGCTCGGCAACGTCGATCTTCTGGAAGCGCCGCGCCAGTGCCCGATCCTTCTCGAACACGCTGCGATACTCCTGATAGGTCGTCGAACCGATGCACTTGAGCTCACCACTCGCGAGCATGGGCTTGAGGAGGTTCGACGCGTCCATGACTCCACCGGATGCCGACCCGGCACCAATGATGGTGTGGATCTCGTCGATGAAAAGGATCGCGTGCTGCTGCTTTTTAAGCTGTGCAAGCAGGCCCTTCAGCCGCTTTTCAAAGTCACCCCGATACTTCGTACCGGCCACCAGCGCCCCCATGTCGAGGGAATAGATCGTGGCATCGGCGAGCACATCCGGGACCTCATCGTCCTCGATGAGCTTGGCCAGACCCTCGGCGATGGCGGTCTTGCCGACGCCGGCCTCACCGACATAGAGCGGGTTGTTCTTACGCCGACGGCAGAGGATCTGGATGGTCCGCTCAACCTCGAACTTGCGACCGATCAGGGGATCGGTCCGCCCCTGACGGGCCCGGTTGTTGAGGTTGGTCGCGAAGCTCTCCAGCGGATTGGTGCTCTCGCCATCTTCGCTGACCTCACCCTCTTCGCGCGATGACTCGGATTCGCCACCGCCTTCCTCACTGCTGCCCTTGGAGACGCCGTGGGAAATGAAATTCACCGCATCAAGCCGGGAAATGTTCTGCTTGTGGAGGAAATACACAGCCTGCGACTCCTGCTCGCTGAAGATCGCCACCACCACATTAGCGCCACTCACTTCCTTCTTGCCGGACGACTGGACGTGCAGGATCGCCCGCTGCAACACCCGCTGGAACCCCAGTGTGGGCTGCGTCTCGCGGTTGTCGTTGGCCGGTAGCAGCGGTGTCGTCTCATCGAGGAACGCCTCGAGATCCTGCCGCAGGGTCTCGAGATCGGCCTCGCAGGCGCGCAGCACCTCGAGCGCCGCCGGGTTGTCGGTCAGCGCGAGGAGGAGATGCTCCACGGTAAGGAACTCATGACGCTTGTCACGCGCTTCCTTGAAGGCGAGGTTCAACGTGAATTCCAGCTCTTTGCTCAGCATCGATATCTCACTTGCAATCTTGTTGGGAAAACCCGGTTGCGCCCGGTCGGTAAAGCAATCAGGCCGGTTCCAGCGTACACATCAGTGGATGATCATTCTCACGTGCGTAGTCGTTGACCTGATCCACCTTGGTTTCCGCGACGTCTCGGCTGAACTCCCCGCAGACACCCTTACCCCGGGTGTGGACATGCAGCATGACCTGTGTGGCCTGCTCCCGATCCATGCGGAAGAACGTCTGGAGGACCTCGACGACAAACTCCATCGGCGTGTAGTCATCATTCAACAGCACGACACGATAGAGCGGCGGTTGCTTGACGCTCGGTTCACTTTCTTTGACCGATAAATCGTCGTCGCGTTTCGGATCGTTCTCTTCGCTCATCAACCGTTCATCCCAAGGGCTTCACATCTGGATATGAGGACACTTCCCGTCGAGTAAAAGGTCCATCGGGCATCCTCAGTGTTATTATTTCATCATGCAGCGCACATCACACGTCATTGTCGGGCTGTCGGGCGGTGTCGACTCCGCGGTCAGCGCCTGGTTGCTCAAAGAGCAGGGCTACCGGGTCGAGGGCCTGTTCATGAAGAACTGGGAAGACGACGACACCGACACCTATTGCAGCGCCGAAACCGACCATGCCGACGCGAGGCAGGTCGCAGACGCCCTTGGAATCCCATTGCATCGGGCCAATTTCGCCGCGCAGTACCGGGCAGAGGTATTCGATCACTGCCTGCGCGAGTTCCGCGCCGGCCGCACCCCGAATCCAGACATCCTGTGCAATCAGCGTATCAAGTTCCGGGCATTCCTCGACCACGCGCGCCGGCTCGGTGCCGATGCCGTCGCCACTGGCCATTACGCCAGCGTGGGCGGCGAGCCGGGCGCACGGACACTGCGTCGCGCAGCCGATGCCAACAAGGATCAGACTTACTTCCTCTACACACTTGGCCAGGAACAGCTCGAGGCGGCGATCTTTCCGCTCGCTGACCTGAGCAAGCCGGCGGTCCGGCGGCTGGCTGATGAGGCCGGGTTCGAGAACTTCGACAAGCCCGACAGCACCGGCATCTGTTTTATCGGTGAGCGCGATTTTCAGGGCTTTCTGAGCCGCTATATCGACAGTACGCCAGGGGCAGTCGTGACGCCCGAGGGTGATACGGTCGGTCGGCATGACGGACTTGCGTTCTACACCCTCGGCCAGCGTCGCGGCCTGAACCTGGGGGGGCATGCAGCGCGCCCGGGGCTGCCCTGGTATGTCGCCGACAAGGATATGACCACCAACCAGCTGATCGTCGTACAGGGACACGATCATCCGGCACTCATGAACGATGGCCTCATCGCGGCGGACTGGCACTGGGTCGACGGCCGTGGCCCCGCGGCACCCATCCGCTGTACCGCCCGACTGCGGCATCGCCACGTCGATCAGCCCGGGTGGCTGACGCCGCTCACGGCGGGCCGCCGCAGACTGATTTTCGATCATCCGCAGCGCGCCGTGGCGCCCGGGCAGTCAGTGGTCATCTACGACGGTGGGGACTGCCTGGGCGGTGGCATCATCGAGACGCGTCTTCCGGTGGCGGGGAGCCCGATCAGTGGCGTCGCCTGAGCAGGAGCGTACCGAGGCGCTCGGCGCCGTCTTTCAGGCCCTCGGCGAAGTCCGCTCGATTGCCGAACGGGGACAGCATGATGCGACTCGCACCGAGACCTGCCTGCGCGGACTGCTGGGCGATTACTCGGGGTCGGTGGAAACGCTTTATGGCGGTCCCGGGGCCCTCGATACAGGCCTGAGGGACCTGGTGAATCACCTCTCGAAACCCGAATCCATGCATCTGACCCGTTACATGATCGGCGTCCTGCAACTCGAGCGGCGGATCCGGCGTGACAGGCACCGTCTGCCGGCAATCGCTGGTGGTCTGGAGCGCGCTCGCAGTCAGGCGGACTATTTCGGCCGGATCGACCATGACAGTGTCATCCACCATCTTGGCGATCTCTACAGCGAGCACATCAGCCCGCTGCGGCCGCGGATCCTTGTCCAGGGTCACGCCACCTATCTACAGGGGACGCGCAATGCCGCGCTCATCCGCGGATTGCTGCTCGCCGCGATCCGCGCGGCGGGGATCTGGCAGATGAACGGCGGCGGCCGCCTGAGGCTTGTATTCGGCCGGCGGGCGATCATCGAGTCAGCAGAGGCGATACTGACCGCGCATTGACCGCCGTCGGCGGCCTGCGAAGCGCATGCCCTTGTGGTCATGCGTCATGTAAAATGACAGATTCAGACGGGTCGATGGACCCATTACAACGGTCGTGCATGGTGCGCACGCCGATTCCGGGAGGAAGTCATGACCAATAGCTACAATGCCCGCGGAACGCTGGACGTTAAGGGTAAGCAGTACGAGATCTACCGACTCGACGCGCTCAGGGATCAATACGACATTGATCGGCTGCCGTTCTCGCTCAAGGTGCTGCTCGAGAACCAGCTGCGCAAGGAAGACGGCCAGAACATCGGCCCGGAGCAGATCAAGGGGATTTGTGAATGGGACCCGAATGGTGGCCCTGGCGAGCAGGTCTCCTTCATGCCCGCGCGGGTTGTGCTCCAGGACTTCACCGGCGTGCCGGCAGTGGTGGATCTGGCCGCCATGCGCGATGCGATGAAGCGTCTCGGCGGCGACCCCAACCTGATCAATCCACTTGAGCCGGCGGATCTGGTCATCGACCATTCGGTCATGGTGGATCACTTCGGAACCGCCGGCGCACTCGATCTCAACAGCAAGATCGAGTTCAAGCGCAACGAAGAGCGCTACAAGTTCCTGCGCTGGGGCCAGAAGGCCTTCTCGAACTTCCGGGTCGTACCGCCGGGGACGGGCATCGTCCATCAGGTCAACCTCGAATACCTCGCCAAGACGGTGTTCACCAAGGAAACCGAGACCGGCACCCTCGCCTACCCCGATACGCTGGTCGGCACCGACTCCCACACCACAATGGTCAATGGGCTCGGTGTGCTCGGTTGGGGCGTCGGCGGCATCGAGGCCGAGGCGGCCATGCTCGGTCAGCCGATCACCATGCTCGTCCCCGAGGTCATCGGTTTCCGGCTGAGCGGTGAGCTGCGCGAGGGTGCAACCGCCACTGACCTGGTGTTGACTGTCACCGAGAAGCTCCGCAAGAAGGGCGTGGTCGGCAAGTTCGTCGAGTTCTTCGGCGATGGGCTCGATAATCTACCCCTCGCTGACCGGGCGACCATCGGCAACATGGCGCCGGAGTACGGGGCCACCTGCGGTATCTTCCCCATCGACAGCGAGACCATCGAATATCTCCGGGTCTCCGGCCGCGATGAAGAAACCATTGATCTGGTCGAGGCCTATGCCCGGGAACAGGGCATGTGGCGCGAGACGGGATCCCGCGAGGCTGAGTACACCGATGTGGTCGAACTCGATCTGGGCGAGGTTGAGCCCAGCATTGCCGGACCGCGGCGCCCCCAGGACCGCATCCCACTGACCAACGCCAAACCGGCCTTCCTCGAGTATCTCGAAGAGGAGCTCACCGCCCGCGGCGTCATGCCCGATGCCGAAGAGGCCCGGTTCGAGGGCGAAGGTGGCTCCACAGCCACCGGCAACGCAATGTGGCACGAAAAGGGCGCCGTCAAGGTGAACTACGCCGACCAGGAGTTCATGCTCAAACACGGCGACGTCGTGATCGCCGCGATCACCTCCTGCACGAACACCTCCAATCCGGCGGTGCTGGTCGCCGCTGGCCTGGTGGCGAAAAAGGCTCATGAGCGCGGTCTGACCACTAAACCCTGGGTAAAGACCTCGTTCGCACCCGGCTCCCAGGTGGTGCCCGCCTATCTCGGCGAGGCGGGTCTGATGGAGCCGCTCCAGGCGCTCGGCTTTGATGTCGTCGGGTTTGGCTGCACGACCTGCATCGGCAACTCCGGCCCCCTGCCGGAGCCGGTCAGTGAAGCCATCCGGGAGGGCGATCTGAATGTTGCTGGCGTGCTCTCAGGCAACCGCAACTTCGAGGGTCGGATCCATCCGGATGTGCCCGCCAACTATCTGGCATCGCCGCCGCTGGTGGTTGCCTACGCCCTGGCCGGCAGCGTCGCCAGGGACATCTCCAGCGAGCCGATCGATGTCGACCGCGATGGTCATCCGGTCTACCTGAAGGATATCTGGCCGAGTCAGAAGGAAATCGCCGACGTCATCGAGGAGCACATCAACTCGAAGATGTATCGCGAGCAGTACGCCAATGTCTTCGAGGGATCGCAGACCTGGCGCGAACTCCCCGCTCCGGAAGGCGAGATCTATGAGTGGCCAGATTCGAGCTATGTCCGCAACCCGCCCTACTTCGAGGGCATGGACATGGAGCCCGGCGACATCTCCGAGATCAAGCAGGCCCGCTGCCTGGTCAAGGTCGGCGACTCCATCACCACCGACCATATCTCGCCAGCCGGCGCGATCAAGGCCGACAGCCCGGCGGGCGAGTATCTGCGCTCACTCGGCATTCTGCCGCAGGACTTCAACAGCTACGGCTCACGGCGTGGCAACCATGAGGTCATGATGCGGGGCACCTTCGCCAACGTTCGGCTCAAAAACGAGCTCGCCCCCGGGACTCAGGGGAGCTGGACGACGTACTTCCCCACCGGCGAACAGACCTCCATTTACGATGCCGCGATGCGCTACAAGGAGCAGGGCACGCCACTGGTGGTGCTGGCTGGCAAGGAGTACGGCACCGGCTCGAGTCGTGACTGGGCGGCCAAGGGAACGGCCCTGCTGGGCGTGCGATTCGTGATCGCCGAGAGCTATGAGCGCATCCACCGCTCCAACCTGGTGGGCTTCGGTGTTGTGCCGCTCCAGTTTGCCGAGGGTGAGGATGCCGAGAGCCTCGGCCTTACCGGTGAGGAGACCTTCAGCGTTGGCAGTCTCGACACCGAGCCTTCAACAGTGACGGTCCGCGCAGTGACACCGGATGGCGAGGTCAAGAGCTTCCAGGCGAAGGTCCGTATCGACACGCCCACCGAGTGGAGCTACTTCCGTAACGGCGGCATCCTGCACTACGTCCTGCGGGATCTGGCTCAGCGCAGCCACCAGGCCGCCTGAACCACCGCCATCCGGCGGAGACAGAAAACCCGGCCATGTGGCCGGGTTTTTTTATGCTCGAATGACAGTCCCGATGACGCGGTCGCGGACCCACCGACAATGGCGGGGCGAGCAATCACCCGTCGATCAGCCCGCCGACTCGAGTGCCGCCAGGGCCGCGTCGTAATCCGGCTCCTGGCGGATTTCGGGGACAAGATCGCGGTAGACCACGACATCATGGGTGTCCAGCACCAAGACCGCGCGGGCGGTGAGGCCCGCCATTGGGCCATCGACCTGAAGGATGCCGTAGTCGGTGGCAAAGCGTCGGTCGCGCATCATCGACAGAGCCTCAACGGCCTCGATGCCCTCGATCTCGCAGAACCGCGCCATGGCAAAGGGCAAGTCGGCGGAGATGTTGAGCACCACGGTGTTCTCGAGCGCCGCCGCGCGCTGGTTGAACTGCCGCGCGGACATCGCGCAGGTCGGTGTATCCAAGCTGGGGACAATGCTGAGTACCTTGCGCAGGCCGGCGTAGTCCGCCAGGGAGACGTCGCTCAGGTCCTTACGGGTCAGTTTGAAATCCGGGGCCGGGCTGCCCACGGCCGGCAGGTCACCATTGATATGCACGGTCTCGCCGCGTCGGGTAATCGTGGTCATGTCGTGCTCTCCATTCACCGCGGTTGAGGCAGCGTGGGCGATTGGCCCCATCGCGGCGGCGTCTGATTGTTTTAATCGCTTTCCACCACACGCTTGGGCGATAGGATAAACGTGTGACGATCGCGCACAAGGTTATCGTCACATGGTCTGAGTCGCTACACTCGCCCGTGGAGAGACCATAGGAGGAGAGACCATGGCCACCGCATCCCAGGACGCCACCGCCACCGGCGAGATCGGCCACTTCATCAACGGCGAAGCCGCCGCCGGTGCCACCGGCGGCCGCACTCACCCCATCTACAACCCTGCGACAGGGGCGCGGACTCATTCGGTCGCGCTCGCCTCGGTCGATGAGGTGGAGCATGCCATCGCCCATGCCACCGCCGCGCAGATCGCGTGGGGGGCCACGCCCCCGCTGCGTCGGGCGCGGGTCATGTTCCGCTTCAAGGAACTGATCGAGCGTCACCACGACCGGCTGGCCGAGTGCATCACCCGCGAGCACGGCAAGACCTTCTCCGACGCCAGGGGTGAGGTGGTCCGCGGCCTGGAGGTCGTCGAGTTCGCCTGCGGCATTCCGCATCTGATCAAAGGTGAGCACTCGCCCAACGTCGGCACCGACGTGGACAGCCACTCCATGCAACAGCCCGTGGGCGTGTGTGCCGGCATCACGCCGTTCAACTTCCCCGTCATGGTGCCGCTGTGGATGGCGCCCGTGGCGCTCGCCTGCGGGAATAGTTTTATCCTCAAGCCCTCGGAGAAGGATCCGTCGGCGAGCATGCTGCTGGCGGAACTACTCAAGGAGGCCGGCCTGCCCGATGGCGTGTTGAACGTCGTCAACGGTGATAAGGAGGCCGTCGATGTCCTGCTGACCGATCCGCGGGTTGGCGCCATCAGCTTCGTGGGCTCCACGCCGATCGCCCAATATATCTATTCCACCGGATCGGCCCACGGCAAGCGCGTCCAGGCCCTCGGGGGCGCCAAGAATCATGCCGTGGTCATGCCCGATGCCGACATGGAGCAGACCGTGGACGCCCTCATGGGCGCCGCCTACGGCTCGGCCGGTGAGCGCTGCATGGCGATCTCGGTCGCCGTTCCAGTCGGCGAAGAGACCGCCGATCGCTTGGTGGCGGGTCTGGAGGCCCGTCTCAAGACCCTCACCATCGGCGACGGCCTCAGCAAGCCCGAGCCCGAAATGGGCCCGCTGGTCACCCGCGAGCACCGCGACAAAGTCGCCAGCTATCTCGATATCGGCACTGCCGAAGGGGCTGAGCTTGTCGTTGATGGCCGGCGGGGCGATTTCCCGGGAGACGATACAAGCGACGGGTTCTTCATCGGCGGCTCTCTGTTCGATCGCGTCCGCCCGGGCATGCGTGTACACAGCGAAGAGATTTTCGGCCCTGTCCTCAGCGTGGTCCGCGCCGCCGACTTCGAAGCGGCCCTCGGCGTCGTCAATGGCCACGAATACGCCAACGGCACGGCCATTTTCACCCGCGATGGCGATGCCGCCCGCACCTATAGCGAGCGCGTCGAAGTGGGCATGGTCGGCGTTAACGTCCCAATCCCAGTGCCGATGGCCTTCCACAGCTTCGGTGGCTGGAAGCAGTCGCGCTTTGGCATCCTCCACGCCCATGGGCCGGACGCGGTCCGCTTCTACACCCAGATGAAGACCGTCACCAGCCGCTGGCCGAAGGGCGTGCGCGACGGCGGGAGCCAGTTCGTGATGCCAACGATGTAATCAAGGCCGGGCACATCCCTGCTCATGCTGAGCTCCCGTTCCCTACGAGCCCCATTGAGGGCCTCAGGATCCGGGCGCTGATTCCGACAACGGGCGACGGACCACTAAAAACCCGGCCATGAGCCGGGTTTTTGTATTAGACCCTTCAGAGGGACTGAAACGCCCGCTAGCTTCTTTTTACGGCAAGATGTCGCCACATATCATACGTCGCCAGCACCGCGCACCCAATAATCGCGATCATCAGATCGATATGCGGCACGAAAAGCGGCACCACCAACAGGAACGCGCCGAGCATCAGTAACGCGATCACCGCCATAACCCGATCCATCATGGGCCTGTCTCCTCATCCGGGCTGCACTGCAACAGCAGCCAGCGTGCCGTTCTCAATAACCGTGCATCCTGTCCATAAGCACCGACCAACTGAATACCCACCGGCATATCGTTGGGGCCTGTCAAAAGCGGCAGCGTAATCGCTGGGAGCCCACACAAGCTCCAGAGCGAGCAGAAGATCGGATCACCCGTCGTGCTCAGATCGGCGGGGGCCTCGCCCGGCGCCGCCGGGGTAATGATCGCGTCAAAACGCTCAAACAGAGGATCGAGGGCCTCGCGCAGCACCGGTTGCATATCCCGAGCTGCGAGGTAATCGACTGCTGCGATGCTGCGGCCCTGGTCCATTAATGCACCGAACGCATCACTCAGTTGATCCGTATCGCGCTCAGCGTAATGGCCGAGATTCCGCGTCATCTCACTGGCCATGATGGTTGCGAGCCATCCCGCGCTCCGACCGAATAAATCCGGCAGGGCCGCCTCAGTACCATGCTCACCGAGCAGATCGACCAGCTCTGCAAACCCCTCGGTTGTTGCCGGTTCAAGACGCTCACTGAATGGCGTATGGACCATCGCAATGTCGGGGGTAACCGGCGGCGCTGACAACGCCGTGTCCAGCAATGGTCCCGGATTCAATCCACAGTCGCGATCCTGACCATCCGGCCCCATCACCGTCGCGGCCAGAGCGACGTCCTCGACACTGCGGGCGAAAAACCCAACCTGATCAAGCGACTGGGCAGCCTTCAGCACACCCGTTCGTGGCACCGAGCCGAAGCTTGGCTTATACCCAATCACGCCGCAGTATGAGGCCGGGCGTATGACTGAGCCATTCGTCTGAGTACCGACGGCGAATGGCACCATGCCGGCCGCAACCGCCGCCGCGGAGCCGCTCGATGATCCACCCGGCGTACGTGCTGGATCGTGAGGATTCGTCGTGGGTCCGGGATGAAAGTACGCCAGTTCACTGGTGACGGTCTTACCCACAATCACCGCGCCCGCATTACGGAGCCGCTGTGTCAGCGTCGCATCCTGGGTAGGGCGTTGCCCCGCATCCAGTGAGGTGCCGTTTTCGGTCGGCATTCCACGCGCATCAATGATGTCCTTGAGGCCGATTGGAACCCCGTGGAGTGGGCCGAGGGGCAAACCCATTGCGCGCCGGCGATCGGCCTCTTTTGCCTGCATGAGCGCCTGCTGCGGGTCATAATGGGCCCACGCGTGCACACTTGGCTCTATGGCCTCGATCCGTGCCAGACAGGCTTTGGTAACCGTTTCGCTGCTCAACGCACCATCGGCCAAATGCCTCGCCATCTGCGACACCGTGAGGCTCGCCGGGTCTCCAATTTCTACGCGCTCAACCATAAACAGTATCCGGAAGCCAGAAGACGATTTGCGGGAACACGTAAAGCACCACCATCGCGACGAGCACAAAGAAGAGGAATGGCATACAGCCTCTGAAAATGTCCACTAGATTCACAGACGGTGGCGCAATCCCCTTGAGGTAATAGGCCGACATCGCCATCGGTGGCGTCAGGAATGAGGTCTGCAGGTTAAGCGCCACCAGGATCCCGAAGAACAGCGGATCGACGCCGAAAATATCCAGCAACGGCAGGAAGATCGGCACGAATATGATGATGATCTCTGACCACTCGAGCGGCCACCCGAGCAGGAAAATGATCAGCTGAGCGAGGATCAGGAAAGTAATGGTATTAAGGTCGAGCCCGACCACGAATTCTGTGATGAGATGCTCGCCACCCAGATAGGAAAATACCGACGAGAATGTCCAGGACCCCACAAAAAGCCAGCACACCATGGCCGTCGTCTTGAGGGTGAGATAAACCGAATCCCGCAGTTTATCCCAGGTTAGCGCCCGATAGATCGCTGATAGCGCCAGCCCACCCAGCGCGCCTGCCGAAGCGGCCTCGGTTGGCGTGGCCAGACCGAATAGGATTGAGCCGAGGACGGCCAGGATGAGCACCGCGAGGGGCACAAAGGACGTCAGGATCATCAGCAGTAGCCTGCTGTATGGCACGTCCCCAACCTCGTCATCGGTTGGCTTCGGCGCCACCGACGGCTGAAGAATACTCCGTATGACGATATAGCTGATATACAGGCCAGCCAGCAGCAGTCCCGGGAAGAGCGCTCCGGCGTAAAGCCGCACGATCGACGTGCCCGTTGCCGCTGCGTAAACAATCAGCATGATCGACGGTGGAATGAGGATCCCCAGGGTACCACCGGCACAAATGACGCCCGATGCGAATGCGTTGTTGTAACGCGCATTGAGCATCGCCGGTAGCGCCAGCAATCCCATCAATGTCACAACCGCGCCGACGATACCGGTCGCAGTCGCGAAGAGCGTACAGGTGATAAGCGCTGCAACGCCCATGGCGCCGGGCACTCGTCGCGCCGCGATATAAAGCGTGGAGAACAGGCGCTCCACGATGTTGGAGCGTTCGACGATATAGCCCATGAACAGAAACAGGGGCACCGCCGTCAGCACTTCGTTCGCCATGACCGAATAGGTCTGGTTGACGAATAAATCGAAAATGCGGTTGTTCAGAAATCCTTCAAGATAGGCCTGCCAGACTTCCCAGCCCTCAGCGCCCTGCTCCACCAGGCGGTCATAGGCACGCCACATCCGGCCTGGCTCAAAATAAGCAAAATAGCCGAAGGCGATACCCAGCGCCATCAGCGTAAAGGCGATGGGAAACCCCAGAAAGATCGAGAGGATGAAGACCCCTAACATCAGGATCCCGATTTGAGGATCGGTCATCGTTCATTGCCTCCCGTGTCAGGTGCGGTGTCCAAAGCGTTGTCCGCGTAACCCTCACCGCCACTCTCGAGAAGCTGATCTTCCAATTCGGTCACGTCCTTGACGTCGGCGGGCCATTCACCGGTGCGAAGGCAAACGAGGCAGCGGCAGACCTGGGCAATGCCTTGAATCAGAAGCAGCACGGCACCCACCACCATCATCGTCTTGAAATGGAAGATTGGAATCCCGGCCGGTGAAAAGGTACTCGTCTCCAGGTACTGCCAGGAGCGGGAAGCGTATTTCCAGCCGGAGAACACCAGCGCGAGGATGCCTGGAAAAAAGAACAGAAAATAAAGCGTCAACTCGACAGCAGCCTGGGTCCGTGGCTTCCAGAGCCGATAGAGAAAGTCACCTCGGACATGCGCATTGCGCGAAAGCGTGTATGCCCCGCCAACCATGAACAGCGTGCCGTAGAGGATATACGACATGTCGTAGGCCCAGGCCGTCGGCGCATTGAAGAGATAACGTGACACCACCTCATACCCCATTCCGAAGGCCATGAGCAGAATCAGCCAGGCGAAACTACGCCCAACCCAGGTGGTGAATCGATCAATCGTGTGGATGATCTGGAGCATAGATCACTCTTTTTCAGCCGATTGTCATAAAACCACCCCGGTCGAGAGACCGGGGCGGATCAGTTGGCGGATCACCCGATTTACATGTTGAGCCGGCCGGGGAAGAAGTGCTCGTAGGCGAGCTGCAGATCCGGCTGGTTCATGAGCTCATAGAATACGGTCCGCTCAACCCAGGCTTTCTGACTTTCCATGACACGGCGCATGAAGTCGTCTTCTTCCAGCCTCGGAATGAGTGTGCTCCAGGCCTCCAGCTGTGCTTCCAGGATTTCGTCGGAAGTCCGATGTACGGTCACACCAGACTCGGTCTGCATCGTCTCAAGGTCGGCTGAGTACCGATCCAGCGCGCTGGCCGTGTTCGACGTTGAGGCCGCCTCGACCGCATGCAGAAGGATCGCCTGCAGGTCGTCGTCCAGGCTCTCGAGCATGTCGCGGTTGAACAGCCACTCAAAGGACTCACTGGCCTGATGGTAAGAGCCCAGATAATAGTTTTTAGCGACATCCTGCGCACCGAAATCACTATCGGACGACGGGTTGTTGAATTCGAAGGCGTCGATAACGCCCCGCTCCATCGCTGGCACAATCTCGCCGCCGGGGAGCTGAGCAACTGACATGCCCATCTCATTGAGCAGATCAGCGGCAAGACCCACGGTCCGGTACTTCAGACCCTGGATGTCCTCGACCGAGGTGACATCACTGTTTTTGAACCAACCAAATGGCTGGGATGGCATCGGAAAACCAAATTGACCGACCACGTTCAGACCCATGATGTCCTGGGTGAGCTCGCGGTACAGCTCTTTGCCGCCGCCGGCATACCACCACGCCATCATGTTGTTCGCATCGCCACCCCAGACCGGACCAGTGCCGAACAGCGAAGCGGCGTTATTTTTGCCATACCAGTAGACCGGCACTTCATGGCCGATATCGATGATCCCGTCGCTGACTGCGTCAATGACCTGAAAGGCCCCCACGATGGCGCCAGCCGGAAGCAGATCAATCTGTATCCGCCCGCCCGACATGCTGTGCACGCGATCCACGTATTCTTGGGCAAAATCGTTCCAGATATTGCCGCCGCCCCAGGCCGTCTGCATTTTCAGCACGATTGGCGACTGGGCGTGCACATACGGTGCACCGACGACTGCCGTGCCCGCAGCGATGCCGCCGGCCGCAGAGAGGCTGCTCTTCAGAAATTTCCGGCGCGAACCATCCGGCTCTGCCGCGTTTGCATTGACATGATCCACTCTAGACTCGGTCATGCTGCACTCTCCTCCTCATTGTTGTAACGCACCCCATCGTTGCAGGGCACTCTCAGCACCAGTCACCGGCCTCGCAGGACGCCGGTAATCAGTCTGCCCTCGAAATACACCATATCTGTGCCATTCGAGCAAATCACATTTGCCATCAATGCCTAAGCCTGGGACTGGGCCTTCAGTGTCAGGCGATGAGCGTGCAGCAGCGGCTCGGTGTAACCACTCGGCTGCTCGCGGCCCTTGAAGACGAGATCGCAGGCCGCCTCGAAAGCCCTGCCGTCGAATCCCGGCCCCATCGGGGTATAGGTCGGATCGTCGGCATTCTGGCGGTCCACCACTGCCGCCATACGCTTCATCGCCTCCATGACCTGGGTCTCGGTCACAATTCCGTGATAGAGCCAGTTGGCGATGTGCTGGCTGGAGATACGTAGCGTCGCACGGTCCTCCATCAGACCAATGTCACTGATGTCCGGGACCTTCGAGCAACCCACCCCATGATCGATCCAGCGCACCACATAGCCGAGGATGCCCTGACAGTTGTTATCGAGTTCCGCAGCAACCTCCACCTCACTCCAGTCGGTGTCGGTCGCGACTGGAATCGTCAGCAGATCGTCGATGTCGGCCCGTGACTGGCCGGCCAGTTCGGTCTGGCGCGCCCGGACGTCCACCTGATGGTAGTGCGTGGCGTGCAACGTGGCCGCCGTCGGCGACGGCACCCAGGCGCAGTTGGCACCCGCCCGCGGATGGCCGATCTTGGCGTCGAGCATATCGGCCATCCGGTCCGGCATGGGCCACATGCCCTTACCGATCTGGGCATGACCGGCCAGACCACAGGCGAGGCCCGTATCGACGTTCCAGTCCTCGTAGGCATTGAGCCAACGGGATTGCTTCATGGCGGCCTTCCGGATCATCGGCCCGGCCTCCATGCTGGTGTGGATCTCGTCACCGGTGCGATCCAGGAAGCCGGTGTTGATGAAGATCAGCCGCTCACGGGCCTCGTGGATGCAGCGCTTGAGGTTGAGCGTTGTCCGCCGCTCCTCGTCCATGACCCCGATCTTGAGGGTGTTCTCCGCCAGCCCGAGGATCTGCTCGACCTGCGCGAATAGCGCCACCGTGAGGGCGACTTCATCCGGCCCGTGCATCTTCGGCTTGACGATATACACACTTCCGGTCCGGCTGTTGCCGCCCTCGCGCTTAAGATCATGCATGGCGATCAGCGATGTGCACAGCGCATCCAGAATGCCCTCCGGGATCTCGTTGCCATTGGCGTCAAGAACCGCCGGCGTGGTCATCAGATGGCCGACATTGCGCACCAGCATCAGGCTGCGGCCCTGGAGACTGAACGGATCCCCACCCGCGCCGGTGTAGTGCCGGTCGGCATTGAGCGTTCGGATCACCTCCCGCCCCTGCTTATAGAAACGCTCCTCCAGATCGCCCCGCATCAGGCCCAGCCAGTTGGCGTAGACAAGCGCCTTGTCCTCGCCATCCACGGCAGCGACCGAGTCCTCGCAGTCCTGAATCGAGGTGATTGCCGATTCCATCACCAGATCGCGAACCCCGGCTGGATGAGTGCGACCAATGGGATCGGAGGAATCGATGCTGATCTCGACATGCAGCCCGTGGCGGCGCAGCAGCACGGCAGTCGGCGCCGATGCATCGCCGGCAAAGCCGACCCACTGTGCCGGCTCGGCGAGGCCGGTATCACCGCCCTCGCCGATCGTCACACGCAGGGTCTCTCCCGCCTCACCCTCGACGATGCGATAGGCGGTGACATCACCGTGACTGCCGGCCGCCAATGGGAAGTTGGCGTCCAGAAATGCCGTTGCCCAGGCCACCACGTGACGGGCGCGTTCCGGGTTGAATTCAGTGCGCCGCTCGATGCCTTCATTGTCGGGGATCACATCGGTGCCGTAGAGCGCATCGTAGAGGCTTCCCCAGCGCGCATTGGCGGCGTTCAGCGCGTAGCGTGCGTTGTTGAGGGGTACAACCAGCTGCGGGCCTGCGATCTCAGCGACTTCGGCATCCACGTGCGCCGTTGTCACCTGCACATCATCCACCGGCGGCTGCAGATAACCGATCTCCTCGAGAAAACCGCGATAGGCCGGCGCGGCATGCTGCCCGGGATGCTGGCGATGCCACTCATCGATCTGCGCCTGAAGCGTGTCGCGCTGTGCGAGCAACGCGTGGTTGCGCGGGCCCAGCTCGCTGACCAGCGTCGCCAGCCCTTCCCAGAAATGGGCCTCATCAACGCCCGTACCGACGATAGCCGACTGGCTGATGAGGTCATAAAGTGGCTTCGCCACCTGGAGCCCCGCTCGCTGAACACGCTCTGTCATTAACTCGTCCCCGTCATGATCGATGTGAATGTTGTTCTCTAATACGATGTCGCTAAAATAAAGCAGATCGCCGGGAGGATGAACCCCATGGATGACGCCCACTACGACACACTCGTCCTCGGCAGCGGCCCCGCCGGCGAAGGCGCGGCGATGAAACTCGCCAAGGGCGGGCAACGCGTGGCGATGGTTGAGCGCCACCGTGAAGTGGGCGGCGGCTGTACCCACTGGGGTACGATTCCCTCCAAGGCACTGCGCCACAATGTCCG
Organism: Spiribacter curvatus; assembly: GCF_000485905.1. Lineage (NCBI taxonomy): Bacteria > Pseudomonadati > Pseudomonadota > Gammaproteobacteria > Chromatiales > Ectothiorhodospiraceae > Spiribacter > Spiribacter curvatus. Next base: position 1,340,760 of record NC_022664.1, read on the forward strand.
ACGGCTGATGGAGTACAACAGCTCCCCCCTGTTCCGGGAGGCGGGGGAACCACGCCACCTGTCCTTTCAGACAATGCTCCACCATGCCCGTCGCGTCATCGATCAGCAGGTCGGCCTGAGAAGCGGTTTCTATCAGCGCAACGACGTCCCCGTACTCACTGGGGCGGCCCGCTTTGAGGACGAACACACGCTGGCGCTGACCGGCATCGATGGTCGCACCCACCGGCTGACCGCCCGGCATTTCCTGATCGCGACTGGCTCCCGTCCATATCGACCGGCAGATGTGGACTTCAGTCACCCGCGGATCCATGACAGCGATCAGATCCTGTCGCTCGAACACACCCCGCGTAGCGTGATCATCTACGGGGCCGGTGTCATCGGCAGCGAGTACGCTTCGATCTTCCGCGGGCTGGGCGTCAAGGTCGATCTGATCAACACCCGAGAGCGCATGCTTGCGTTCCTCGACGATGAGATATCCGACGCTATTTCCTATCACCTCCGCGAGCACGGCGTCCTGATCCGGCACCGCGAGCAGTACCAGTCCATCCAGGCCGATGACGAAGGCGTCACCCTGGCGCTGCAGTCGGGCAAACGGGTACGCGGCGATCTACTCCTCTGGGCCAATGGCCGCAGCGGCAACACCGACGGAATGGGTCTCGAAGCCATCGGTATCCAACCCAACGGACGCGGTCAGGTCGACGTCAACGACAATTTCCAGACCGCACAACCTCATATCTACGCGATCGGCGATGTCATCGGCTATCCCAGCCTTGCCAGCGCCGCCTACGACCAGGGCCGGTACGCGGCGACGCATATGCTCGACGGACACTGCGATTATCGACTCGCCCATGATGTCCCGACCGGCATCTACACCATCCCCGAGATCAGCTCCGTCGGTCAGACCGAGCGCGAGCTCACCGACGCTCAGGTGCCTTACGAGATCGGACATGCGTTCTTCAAGGATCTGGCGCGCGCTCAGATTTCCGGCCAGACCATGGGCATGCTCAAGCTATTGTTCCACGCCGATACGCTGGAACTGCTCGGGATCCACTGCTTTGGCGACCAGGCCGCCGAGATCGTGCACATCGGTCAGGCGATCATGGCGCAGCCGGCACCGAACAACACGCTGCGCTATTTTCTGAATACGACCTTCAACTACCCGACCATGGCTGAGGGCTACCGGGTTGCAGCGCTCAACGGTTATAACCGCGTCGCCTGATTGAGCCATTGGAAAGGGAGCGCTCAAGGCGCCGCCAGGCCTCGCGGAATGCACGCTCGAATGCGCGCCCGCGTAACCTCACGGCAATCAATCTGGTCTATCCTCGGGTGTTGATTCAAAGGACAGGGACGCAATGCAAGCCGACAACCTCAACCAACCGGCCCTCTACCTCAACCGCCAACTCAGCCTGCTGGCATTCAACGAGCGGGTCATGGCACAGGCCGCCGATCTGTCCAACCCCCTTCTCGAGCGACTGAAATTCCTGTGTATCGCCAGCTCGAATCTCGATGAGTTCTTCGAGATACGGGTCGCCGGACTGCGTCAGGCCCGGGAGCTGGGCGTGGGACAGAGTGGACCGGATAATCGGTCACCCCAGCAGATCCTGCGCGAGATCAGCGAGCGCACTCATGCGCTGGTGGACGAGCAGTATCGGCTCCTGAATGACGAGGTCACGCCGGCCCTGGCTGAGGCGGGCATCCGCTTTCTGCGCCGCAACGAATGGACCGGCGAGCAGCAGGACTGGATCCGCGCCTATTTCGAGACCGAATTGCTGCCGATCCTGAGTCCGCTGGGGCTGGACCCGGCTCACCCCTTCCCGCAGGTGCTCAATAAGAGCCTGAACTTCATGGTGTCGCTGGAGGGTAAGGATGCCTTTGGCCGCAGCAGTGGCATGGCCGTGGTCCAGGCGCCCCGGGCGCTGCCACGGATCATCAAGCTGCCCTCGGAGCTGGATGGGGGCGGCGCCTGTGACTTCGTATTCCTGTCATCGATCATTCATGCCCACGTCACTGATCTTTTCCCGGGCATGAAAACCACCGGCTGCTATCAGTTCCGCGTCACGCGCAACTCCGATCTCTACGTCGACGAAGAGGAGATCGACGATCTGCTCCGGGCGATGGAGGGCGAACTGCCCTCGCGCCGCTATGGCGACGCGGTACGGCTCGAGGTGGCGGCGAACTGTCCTGAGCATATGGCCAGCTTCCTGCTTGAGGAATTCGAGCTCGAGCCCGAGGCGCTCTATCAGGTCAACGGTCCCGTCAATCTCAACCGCCTGCTCGCGGTCTGTGACCTGGTTGACCGTCCCGATCTGAAATACCCCGGTTTTACACCGGGACTACCGGCGGAGCTCAGTCACAGCGGGGATATCTTCAAGGTCATGCGGCGGCGCGATGTCCTGCTGCATCACCCCTTCGAGTCGTTCGCGCCGGTGATCGAGTTACTCCGCCAGGCCGCTCAGGATCCAGATGTTCTGGCGATCAAACAGACCCTCTACCGAACGGGGCCCGACTCGGCGGTGGTCGATCACCTGGTGACGGCGGCCCGCGCCGGCAAGGAGGTCACCGTGGTCGTTGAGCTCCGTGCCCGCTTCGACGAGGCAGCGAACATCGGTCTGGCGAACCGGCTGCAGGAGGCCGGCGCCCATGTCGTCTATGGCGTGGTGGGGCATAAAACGCATGCCAAGATGATGTTGATCGTCCGCCGTGAGGGTCGCCGCCTTCGGCATTATGTGCACCTCGGCACCGGCAACTATCACTCGCGGACCGCAAGGCTTTATACCGACTATGGTCTGATGACGACCCGATCTGCGATCGGTCAGGACGTCCATCGTGTCTTTCTGCAGCTCACCAGTCTGGGGAAGGTATCGGCACTGAACCACCTGCTCGAGTCACCCTTCACGCTGCATCCAGGGATGCTCGAGAAGATCGCCCGGGAGCAGGCCCATGCCGAGGCCGGGCGCCCCGGGCGCATCATCGTGAAGGTCAATTCGCTGGTCGAGCCGAGAGTGATCCGGGCGCTTTATGCCGCCTCCCAGGCAGGCGTTGAAATCGATCTGATCGTGCGCGGTATGTGCTGCCTGCGACCCGGCGTCGAGGGCGTGAGTGAGACCATTCGTGTTCGCTCGATCATTGGCCGCTTCCTCGAGCACACCCGAGTCTTTTATTTCGCCAACAACGGCGATCCGGACCTTTTCTGCAGCTCTGCCGACTGGATGGAGCGCAATTTCTTCCGCCGTGTCGAGGCCGCTTTCCCGGTACTCGATGCCGAGCTGCGGGATCGGGTGCTGGCCGATCTGCAGACCTATCTCGCGGATAACAGCCAGGCCTGGGTGTTGGACTCCGAGGGTCGCTATGAGCGGCTGACGCCCGGTGATGAGGAGGAAGCCGTCAGTGCTCAGCACGCCCTGCTGGAGGGCTATGGCGAGGGCAGCTGATCAATCCTCAGCGATTTTCAGGCGAAAGCCAGCCGCCTCGAGGTAGCCTGCTTCCTCGTTGAGGTCGGCCTCCACCAGCGGATTATCCTCCAGCCAGCCCGCTGGAAAACGCACCGTCAGTTTGCGGTCCGAAGCCTTGAGGGTGAGTGACGGTAGCGGCTCATCACTTCGTGCCCGGTGGAGACCAACGGCCAGACGCAGCAGCACGGCGAGCCGGATCGAGTGCTGCTGCCAGTCACCGGGGAGATCACGGAATGCATTGCGCGGAAACTTGCGCCGGTGGGCACGGATCAGGATCGCCAGCACCTGCTGCTCCTCGCGTGCGAAACCAGCCAGATCGCTGTGCCGGACGATGTATTCGCCGTGCTTGTGATACTGGCTGTGAGACAGATCGAGGCCGATCTCATGGATCCAGGCGGCCCAGTTGAGCGTGTCACGTGCCGTCGCGGTCTCGAGCGCCCAGTCATCCGCCACCTGACGACGGAGATACTCCGCGGACCGGGCGACTCGTCGGGCCTGATCGGCATCGACATGATAGCGCTCCGCCATCGCATCAATGCTCTCCGTGCGCACATCGGTGTGGCGGATCCGCCCGATCAAATCCAGCAGCAATCCCTCGCGGAGCGCTCCGTCGGCGGCCTCCATATGCTCCAGGCCCAATTGCCGGAAGGCCCCCAACAGCACCGCGAGCCCACCGGGCAGCACCTCGGCGCGGGCGGCACCCACACCATTGAGCCTGAGTCGCTTGATATCACCCGCCTTCATCAGCGCGCGGCGCAGTTTTTCCAGGCCGCGGATATCGATGCCGTTTGTGGTCCAGCCATTCTCGCGCAGGCAGCGCTCAATCGCGCGAATCGTACCCGAGGCACCAATGGCCCGCTCCCAGCCCAGCCGGCGGTAGCGGTCCGAAATCGGTTCCAATTCCCGGCGTGCCGCGATCTCGGCGTTCCGGAGACGCTTATCGGTGATACCACCATCGGCGAAGAATCGCTGCGTGGTGCTCACGCAGCCCATATGCAGACTCTCCATCTCCCGCGGCACGAAGTGCTCGCCAATGATGAACTCGGTACTGCCGCCGCCGATATCCATCACCAGCCGCCGGTCGTCGTCATCAGCGATGCTGTGGGCGACGCCCAGATAAATCAGCCGCGCTTCCTCATAACCGGAGACGATCTGAATGGGATGGCCCAGCGCACGCTCCGCTTCGCTCAGGAATTCCCGCGCATTACGCGACTGCCGAAGGGTATTGGTCCCGACCGCGCGGACAGCCCCCTGGGGTAATTCCCGCACGCGCTGACCGAATCGCTCGAGGCAGGCGAGCGCCCTTTGACGCGCCTCGGCGGAGAGCTGTTTATCGTCATCGAGGCCGGCGGCGAGCCGCACCGATTCCCGTAATCGGTCATGGGTGCGTAGCGCGGATTCCTCCGGTCGCGCGATGATCATGTGGAAGCTATTCGATCCCAGATCGACGGCTGCGACCTCATCCGCTTCAGCGGCCGCGTCGATTGCCTGCGATTGGTCGCCAGCCATCAAAAATCCCCCAACGCTCTATGCTGACTCTGTATCGATACGGGCCCGCTCGATGCCTTGCCAGATATCCGCATCCGATGACCGGAGCATGCTGGTACCCAGCACACAGCGCATACGCTGTGTCGCCGGCAACGGCGCGAAACGGCGGTTCTCGATGCAGTTGCGCAGTTTTTGCGCGACGCGGCTGGCCTCTTCGTCTGCTGCATCAGGCAGCACGACGAGGAATTCCTCACCCCCATAGCGGCCCAGACCATCGATATCCCGGACACAGCCGCGAAGCCGCCGCGCCACCTCGCGGAGAATCTCATCCCCGATGGCATGACTGTAGTCGCGGTTGATGCGCTTGAAATGCAGCAGGTCGATGAATATCACCGCCAGCGGTTGCCCCAGTCGCTCCGCGCGCTGACGCTCTTGATCGAGGAAGGCGATGATCGCGCTGCGATTGCTGATCCCGGTGAGGGGATCGAGCACCCGCAAGTCGTGGACCTCTTCGCGGGCGCGTTGGAGGTCGATCTGGCGATCCCGCAGCAGCCGCCGCAGCTGACTGACATGACTGGCGAAGAACCCGCCGCAGGGCACTAGCGTGCTGAGTGCAACCAGATGCAGCAGCTCCACCTGGGCATTGAACGCATCCGGGCGCTGATGCCAGACCGCCCCCACCGCCAGCGCGTAGCAGAAGAGCGCGAATCCACCGAGCGCGGTGAATTGCGGGGCGTTGAGGCGGAGCACGCCAAACATCAAAAGCACCAGAAACAGGAGCAGCAACCCGCCACGGCCACCATCCAGCAGATACATCGTGATACCCATGAGCAGACAGACCATGAACATCTGCAGACCGGTCAGACTGGGGTCGACGAAATGCTCGTTACGGCCGCTGCGCAGCAATACATAGAGCCCCACGTTGACGAGGAGGACAACCAGGCTCAGGAACTGCCATTCGGGCACCGCCAGCAGCCCCTGCCGCACATAGAGCCCCATCAGCGCCACGGCCAGGGCATAGACCGTTGCCGCCAGGAGGAAGCGGCGCACCCGCAGCGACTGGCGCGGATCATCCTGGGGCAATACCATGCCCAGCGGGAGCTTCATTCCTCTGACTCCAATTCGGCGAGCTGGATATTGATCGCGTTCACGGAGATCCAGATCTCACGCACGGAAAGCCCCAGTGAAACCATCATCAGGATCAGGCTGAGGCCAAACAGCCAGCGCGCCACCAGCACGAAACCGCCGAACAGCAGGAACATGCTCGCGACACAGGCGAGCAGACTGCCGACCCCGGCGGCCTGCATGTACTGTATGAGCCGGACACGGCGTCGCAGGTTATCGATCTGCTCGAGCAGATTGCGGCGTGGCGTCGAGGAGTATCTCGCCTGCAGGTCGCGGATCAGCGAGGCGAGTGCCAGAAACCGGTTGGTGTAGGCGAGCAACAGCAGGGAGACCGCTGGAAACAGCAGCGACGGCGTTCCCAGCGTGAGGTCCATACCCGCTTGCTCCCCGGTACCGCTTATTGTGCGCCGTTGCCGGCACCACCCGCCGAACCGGAGCGGCGCTGACCCTGCACCTCCGATCGCAGGCTCTGGAAGCGCTCGATCATAGCCGGCACCTCATCGTCGATATCGCTCATGGCGCTCACGATGTCGTCCTGCAACTCGACCTGCTCTTCCTGGATGCCGCTGTCCTGCATGGCGGTACGGCGCGCCTCGAGGAGCGACTGGCGCATACTCTGGTATTCCTCCATCAGACCGGCCCGCTCTTCCTCGGCCACGTCGCCGCCCCGAAGCTGACTGGCGATGTCCTGCAGCCGCTTGACGTCCGCCCGCGGGTTGACACCCTCATCACGCATCCGCGACATCATGCGGTCCTCCAGGGACTGCTGGCGATCACCCAGATTGGGGTTCTGGTTGATCGCCTCCTCGCGGATGGATGCCAGCGACTGCTGGAGCGACTGCAGCTCTTCGCGCTTTGCGGACGGGCCATCGGTATTCTGGGCCTGTGCGATGCCCACCGCACCGAGCGCCGATACAGCGAGCATCAGGACGGTACGCCGCGCCCAGCTGGGAAGAAATAATGTCGACATCGATGACTCCATCCTGTCTGTTTGAACCGAAAGTAGGCTGGCAAAGTACCAGCCCGTGACGTTGTCGTGTCAACAATCCCCTACAATAATCGGGTTATCATGTCGCGAATGACTGCATCACACCGGCCTGAATCATTCCAGCGCCACCATCAGCCGGATCAATTCGGCTACAGCTCGCGTGTCGTTTTCCTGGAACAACCTGTTGTTTCGACCCATGATTCGGCCGGACAGGCCGTCCCATGGTTCCCTGACATCGACGATTATCTCGATGCCTACCACCGGGTGGGCGCGCCATGGCTGTGGTCCGACCGGCTGGCTATGGGCAGGGAGCGCATCACCCGCGACCTCTCGGATCCGCGTCAGCAATGCTGGCGGGTCGACGATGAACGGGGTTTCGCGGGCTTCTGCGAGCTTGTCTCCCGCCGACCGGGCGATGCCGAGGTCCTCCACTGCGGCGTTGTCCCCACGGCTCGCGGTCGGGGGCTGGGGCGGCGTCTTATCAACAGCGCACTGACGGGTGCACGCGCGCTGGGGGCACAACGGCTCTGGCTGCACACCTGCAGTGAGGACTCCGCGGCGGCACTGGGCTTCTATCAGCGAGCCGGGTTCCGGATTTTCGCCACCCGGCTGGAATGGGTTATCGATCCGCGACGCCGCGGTCTTCTTGATGCCGGCGCAGGCGATGCCGTGAACCTGCCATGGACCGGCGAAGCGGCCGTCAATGCGTTCAGCGCGGCCGCAGATGCCGGTTCAGACGTCGCTCGATCAGCCGGAAACCGCTGAGAATAAAGACGGTGAGCAGCCCATAGATCAGCCCGGCGGCGAGGAACAGCTCCATCGGGGTGTAGGTCCGCGCGATGATCGTCCGCGCGACCCCGGTCAGATCCATAAGCGTGATGGTACTGGCGAGCGCACTGCCCTTGAGCATGAGGATGACCTCATTGCTGTAGGCCGGCAGGGCAATGCGGAACGCACGGGGAAGACGGATCCGACGCCAGATGAGCGCCGGCCCCATGCCAACCGCCCTGGCGGCCTCTATCTCACCGCGGGGAACGGTCTGTATCGCGCCCCGAAGGATCTCGGCGGTATAGGCAGAGGTATTCAGTGTGAACGCAATGATCGCGCACCAGTAGGCCTGACTGAGGTATGGCCAGAGCATGGATGTGCGGACCGCTTCGAACTGCCCTGCCCCGTAATAGACAAGGTAGATCTGCACCAGCAGCGGTGTCCCACGGAAAAAGTAGATATGCGCCATTGGCAATGCACGCATCCACCAGCGATCGGAAACGCGGGCGATGGCAACGGGCACCGCCAGCATAAAGCCGAGGACACCGGAGACCGCTACCAGCTCCAAAGTCAGCAGCGCACCTTCGGCAAGCGCCGGGAGGCTTTCGAGCATGACCGCCCAGTTCATTCTGTCAGCGTCCGCATACCGTGGGTGGTTCGCCGTTCCAGCCAGTGGATACCCAGGGTCGCTACGGCGGTCAGGCCCAGATAGATGAAAGCGGCGGCGACGTAGAAGGTGAAGGGGGCTTTGCTATAGCCAACCGCAATGGAGGTCTCACGCATGAGATCCTCCAGACCGATCACCGACACCAGCGCAGTGTCCTTGAGCAGCGACAGAAAGATGTTGCCGCCCGCGGGCAGCGCGACTCGCCAGACCTGAGGGAGAACGATGCGCCGGAAGATCCGCGCCGGGCTCATCCCCAGCGCCAGGCCGGCCTCACGATGCCCGGGAGGTATGGTCGCCAACGCGCCCCGGAAAACCTCGGTCATATAGGCGCCATAGTTGAACGCCAGTGCGATCACCCCCGCCATGAATGGGGAGAGCGCGATGTAATCGCTGTAGCCAAACGCGGTGGCCACGTGATTGATGGCGTTGGCCGCACCGAAGTACACCAGAAGGATGACCAGCAGCTCGGGGAGTCCACGGACCGTTCCGGTATAAACCGTTCCAAGCCACCGCAGTGGGCGCGGGCCAGCGGTTTTCGCACTGGCACCGAGCAGCCCCAGAACCACGGCGCAGACCATACTGACGACGGCCAGCTGCACCGTGATCCAGGTGCCCGAGGCGAGCTGCGCGCCAAACCCCTGAAGATCCATGCGCGGACGCCTGGCGGATCAGTAGATGTCGAAGGGGAAATAGTCGGCGTTGATCGCCTGATACGTCCCGTCGGCGCGGATGGCCTCAATCGCCTCACTGAATCGCTCGGCCAGCGCCTCATTGCCCTTGCCAACGGCGACGGCAATCTTGTCATCGTCGTAGACCGGATCGCCCTTGAACTCGTAAGCGGCGCCCTCGTCGCTATCCAGCCACTCATAGCTGACATAGACATCAGCGAGCACGGCATCCAGACGACCGCTTTCCAGATCGAGGTAGGCATTCTCCTGCGTGTCGTAGACCCGGATCTCGGCCTCGGGAATATTATCCTGAAGCCACTGCGCGGCGATCGTGGCGCGCTGGGCGCCAATCACCGCATCAGCGGCATCGGCCGGCATGAACTCACTTTCATCCGGCGCAATAAACTGCAGCTTGTTGGAGTAATAGGGCTCGCTGAAGCTGACCGCTTCCTGGCGCTCGGGCGTGATCGACATGGACGCGATGATGGCGTCGTAACGACCGGCGATGAGGCCCGGGATGATCCCGTCCCAGGACTGCGTCACGAGCTCGCAGTCGGCGCCCATTTCCGCACACAGGGCGTCGGCGATATCGACATCGAAGCCTTTCACCTCGCCCGAGGCATCGATGAAGTTGAAGGGAGGATAAGCCCCTTCCGTGGCAATCCTGAGGGTGTCCTGAGCGAACACGGGGAAGGCCAAGAGGCTGCCCAGCAGCAGACCGAACATTGAACGGATCATGACGGTGTCACTCCTTTTGGTTCCGAGAGATGGGTGGTTAAGAATGCGCGACAGCGCTCCGATCGGGGGCGACCGAACACCTCGGATGGCGGCCCCTCCTCCTCGATTCGACCGGCGTCGAGAAAGACGACACGGTGAGCGACATCCCGGGCGAAGCGCATCTCGTGGGTGACGATCAGCATGGTCCGGCCCTCTTCGGCCAGCTGGCGGATCACACCGAGCACCTCGCCGACCAGTTCCGGATCAAGTGCCGAGGTCGGTTCGTCAAACAGGATGACCGCGGGCTTCATGGCGAGCGTCCGGGCGATGGCCGCACGCTGTTGCTGTCCACCGGAGAGAAACGCCGGATAGTCGGTTCTCTTATTGCCCAGACCCACCTTTTCGAGCATCGCCTCGGCCTCGGCGATGGCCTGTCGCCGGGATATGCCCAGCACATGCATCGGCGCCTCGATGACATTCTCGAGGACGCTCATATGCGGCCAGAGATTGAAGTTCTGGAATACAAAACCGATCCCTGCTCGAACGCGGGTGATCTGATCGCGATTCGCCGGATGGAGCGTGCCATCACGACCGGTGCGAAGATCGAGGGTCTCACCGTTGAAAACGATCTCGCCAACATCGGGTTGCTCGAGGAGGTTGACGCAACGCAGCAACGTGCTCTTTCCAGAACCACTGGTACCGATCAGCGCCACGACCTCACCGCGCCGGGCGGTCAGATCGATCCCCTTAATGACCTCCAGATCGCCGAAGCGCTTGTGAATCCCGCGCAACTCGATTGCGGCCTCATCCATGCGACATCCCCGAGCCATGACAGACAGATGACAAGGTTAGCAGCGCAGCATCGCAGTGTCGCCCTGTACGCTCAGGGTGTCGGCGCCATCATGTCGACGATGATCGGATCATGATCGGACAGCCGCCAGTAGCCCTTGCCCTCGCGCGCCAGATAGGCAGGTTCGTCGGCATTGATCGGCCAGACATCGACGTCGGCGACATGCTCGAGCAGGGCCGGGTTCGCCAATGCGTGATCAAGGTAGCCCGCCCGGCCGTGATAGTTGTAGGTATAGCGCGCCATCGGCGGGACATAGCGGGCCAGGAGATCCGCATAGCCTGCCGACGCCCAGCGCGACAGGGCCGATTCCTGTGGATAGGCATTGAAGTCCGCCATCACCAGTAGCGGGCGCTGGCTCACAGTCGGCGATTGCGCGGTTTGACCCAGCCAGTCGATCATGGCATCACTCTGGGCCTGTCGGCGCTGGGCCCAGCAGCCCTGGCCACGGTCGACATCACCGTCGTCGGGGCATCCGCCACGGGACTTGAAATGCGCCACGGCAACCCGGAAGTGCAACCCATGCCCGGTGCGGAACCGTGCCTGTATCGGATCTCGCGGGTGAACGGAGCGGGTCTGGTGACCGCCGCTCATCCGGGATAATCGGGCGGGTCGATAGAGCAGCGCGCTACGGATGACCGCCTCGCTGCGCCCGCGGACCGACCGCCGATATGCCTCGGACTCGGATGCGCCATCATTCAACAGCGCGATCAGGTTCTCCATGGTTGCCGGGTTGTTTTCGATCTCATGGAGCGCCAGCAGATCCGCATCGAGAGCGCGTACGAAGCGGCGCAGGCGCGCCCGCTGACGTTGAAACGCCGATTCGGTTCGGGCCCCTCGACCGTCACGATCGGTGAAGTAGTTGTGCAGGTTGAGATGCACCGCACGAATCCCCGCTGCGCGCGGCGGCACGTCCGGGCGGGGATTCGTGGCCCGGAAGGCCGGTGGCTGAGTCGGATGGATCCGCCAGCGCCCGAAGGCCCGGGTGAGGATCCCGGTGACCGATTCAACGCGATCGCCCGCACGTCGGACACCGCTATCGGTATGGGGAATCGGTCGCGGATCGCGCTGATAGCTGCCATCGTCGATGAGCAGGTCCAGGCGCTGACCACCGATCCCGCCGTTATTGGGGTGGAAGGGCCGCTCGCCCCGCGCCAGCCGCAGAGTACCGTAGCGGCCCAGATTATAGACCTCAGCGACGCTCAGCGGCCCATCAATCCGGACCAGGCGATCCTGCAGGCGCGCATAGGCCGGATCGTTACCCGGCTTGAGTGTAGCGGGCGTCGCGGTCCCGGACCCGCAGTGGACCATCGATACAATGCGCTCGAGCTGGACATGCCCCCGGTAGCGGCCACTCCGGGCCCGGATCCGCCAGCGCTCGTCACGCTCAGGCATTGCCGCCGGAGAGAGATCCGGGGCATAGACAAACAGACCGGCCGCCGGCTCATCCGCTGCGAGGTAGAAGCCGTTCAGCCCCTGATCGCCCGGGAAGCGGGCGCTGACGACGGCCTCAACCTCGATCTCCCGCCCCTCAGCGACCGCGGAACCGTTCAGGCCACGGACATCCGCCAGCGAGGTCGTACCCGGCGCCCCACAGCTCGGATCGGTGGCTGCCACCGCCATACCCGGCATAGCCATCACAAAGGCCGCAACAAGCCACCCTTCAAACCGCACGATGGACATCGCGGATGTTGCGCAGACCGACCATTCGCTGCATCACCCGGCTCAGTTGGTCGACATCAGCCACCTCGACGGTCATGACCATGCGGGCCACCTGATCATCGGGGTCGGTCCGGGTATTCACCGCCGTTACATTGATCCCTTCATTATTGAGCAGCGAGGAGATATCGCGGATCAGCCCCGGCCGATCATAGGCCTCAACCAGAATGTCGACCGGATAGGCCCGACCTGAATCCTGACTCCAGCTGACTTCGATCAGTCGCTCCGGAGCGGTTTCCTGAAGACGGCGGATATTGGGACAGTCGGTGCGGTGAACCGCCACGCCCTCACTACGGGTGATGAAACCGAGAATGCTGTCACCCGGCGTCGGCTGGCAGCAGCGAGCCATCCGGGTCATGAGGTTACCGACGCCATAGATGCTGATATCGTCCTGCGGCGCGGTCGGTTTCGACGCCGTACCACTACGACGACGCAACAGCTGCTCGTCGGTCTCCGACTCCGTTGGCAGCAAGCGGTCGCGCAACAGGTGAGCGATCTGTCCCCCGGTGATGTCGCCCCGCCCGATCGCGGCGAGGAACTCCGGCAGCCGTGAAAAGCGCGATCGTGCCGCCAGTGTCTCGAGGTTAACGTCGGCCAGACCCAGGCGATGCAATTCACGGTCGAGCAGCTCGCGACCGAGCTGCGCGGTCTTGTCCTGATCCTGCTGGCGGAACCAGGCACGCACCTTTGCCCGTGACCGGGGTGAATTGAGATAGCCCAGCGCCGGGTTGAGCCAGTCGCGGCTGGGGCGGGCGTTCCGGGCGGTGAGTATCTCCACCTGGTCGCCGTTTTGCAGGGGCTGCGTCAGTGTGACCATTCGACCGTTCACCCGCGCGCCACGACAGTGATGGCCGATCTCGCTATGGATGGTGTAGGCGAAATCCAGCGGCGTGGTGCCCTGCGGCAGATCAATCACATCGCCCTTGGGCGTGATCACATAGACCCGGTCCTCGAAGATCTCGGCACGGAAGCGATCGATGAGGTCGCCGTCGGTATCGCTATCCGACGCCGACTCGAGCAGCCGGCGCAGCCAGGCGACCCGCGCATCGAAATCGGGATCCTCGCCGCGCCCTTCCTTGTAGCGCCAGTGCGCGGCGATCCCGAGCTCCGCCTGATCATGCATCTCCCGGGTCCGGATCTGGACCTCGACGGCACGACCGCCGTCGCCCATCACGGCGGTATGCAACGAGCGGTAGTCATTCTCCTTGGGGCTTGCGATGTAGTCATCGAACTCGCGCGGGATCGGCTGCCAGAGGCTGTGGACGATCCCCAGCGCGGTATAACAGGCCGGAACGCTATCCACCAGAATACGCACGGCGCGCAGATCGAAGAGCTCCTCGAACCCCAGTCCCTTGCGCTGCATTTTCCGCCAGATGCTGTAGATATGTTTGGGCCGGCCGGTGATCTCGGCATTCAGGCCCGCCTCGGCAAGGCTCGTTTCCATACGCGCTTTCATGGCCTCGATGAAGCGCTCGCGATCGACACGCCGCTCGGCCAGCAACCGGGCGATCCGGCGGTAGTTTTCCGGTTCCAGATAGCGGAATGACAGATCCTCAAGCTCCCACTTGATCTGCCAGATCCCCAGTCGATTCGCTAGCGGTGCATGCAGGTCGAGGGTTTCCCGGGCAATCCGCTGCTGGTCGGATTCCGGCAGCACGCTGAGAACGCGCATGTCATCCAGGCGCTCCGCCAGCACCAGGAAGACCACACGGATGTCGCGGGCCATCGCCAGCAGCATCTTGCGCAGCGCCTCGCCCCGCTTGCCCTCGTTCTCCGTGGTACCGGCCATGTACAGGCGACTGACCTGCCCCATGCGCAGGCAGCCTTCCACCAGACTCGCGACCGTATCACCCATCCGTGCCCGGATCGCCGCAAGATCAGGCCCGCCGCAGTTGGGCAGATCATGCAGGAGACCGGCAATGATCGAATCGGCATCGAGTTCGAGGCCACTCAATGTGTCGGCCACCGCAACGGCATGATCGAGACGGCGATCCCCGGTGACTCGAACGTCGTCACCGTAAGACGTGACGGCATAGTCCCAGGCATCTGCCAGACGCTCGCGCGCCTCCGCATCCGGGCGCCTGGGCATGGCGGCCAGCCAGTCCGCGATGGACTGATCACCGGGACGACCGACGGCCGGGTTGTCGCTCACTTTCACCATCAACAGGATTCTATCGCCTATGGATATTGAATATCCATACAGTACTGTATATATTAACAGTTAATCGCAGACTGATCGGTAGCAAACCATGAACACGCTCACTCCCCGTCAGGACCAGATTCTCCAGCTTATCCAGCGCTTTCTGGAGCGTACCGGCTACCCGCCCACACGTAACGAGATTTCGGCAGAACTCGGGTTCCGGTCAGCCAATGCCGCCGAACAGCATCTGCGGGCTCTCGCCCGGAAGGGTTTCATCACCCTCCAGCCCGGTGCTTCGCGCGGGATCCGCCTGCGCCAGCAAGCGTCAGCCCCGGCCGACGATGCCGACAACACGGACACGGAGGGGCTACCGGTCATCGGTCGGGTGGCCGCCGGCAGCCCGCTGCTTGCTGAGGCCCATATCGATCACCACTACCGGGTCAGCGATGGGCTCTTCTCGCCAGGCGCGGACTATCTGCTTCGGGTTCGCGGTATGAGCATGCGCGATGCCGGCATCCTCGATGGTGATCTGCTCGCGGTTTACTCCACCACTGAAGTCCGCGACGGCCAGATCGTCGTCGCCCGCATCCAGGACGAGGTCACGGTCAAACGCTTTTCCCGGACCGGTCACCATGTCCAGTTACTCCCGGAAAACCCCGAATTCGCCCCCATTGAACTCGATCTGCGCCAGGACGAACTGGTCATCGAGGGGATTGGCGTGGGTGTCATCCGTTCCGGGCTCTAAGCCGAATCGACAGGAGGTTCATCATGAAAGAAGCCATCCACGAGCTACTCGACCAGCCCGGTATCTGGCGCGCCAACACATCGCACCGTGGACCATCCTCACCGGCGGGGGATCACACCCCCAGCGGCTTCGCGGCACTGGACCGGGCACTGCCCGGCGGCGGCTTCCCCGGCAGCGCGCTCACGGAGATCCTGCACGAAGCCCACGGCATCGGCGAACTACGGCTGGTCATGTCAGCCCTCGCCAGACTGTCACGCAGCGGTCGGTGGATCGCCATGATCGCGCCGCCCTTTGTCCCCTATGCACCCGCGCTGGCCGCACAGGGTATTGATCTGTCACGCCTGCTGGTCGTCCATCCAGGCGATCGGGCACAGGCGTTCTGGTCCATTGAGCAGGCCCTGCGAAGCGGTACCTGCGCGGCAGTCATGGCCTGGCCCAGCCGTTGCGACGATCGCAGCCTGCGCCGCCTCCAGCTGGCCGCCGAATCCGGCAGCAGTGTGGGCATGCTGTTCCGTGAATCGGCGGCGGCCACCGAGCGCTCACCGGCGGCGCTCCGGCTGACGCTGGGCGAGAGCAGCGGTCAGCAGCTGAATATCCGTGTGCTCAAGTGCCGGGGCACACCGCCGGGTGCCGTCTCACTGGACAGCTGGTCGACCTCGCCGGTGCGCACACAGCATCCGCTGCCGCTGGAGGAGTGAGGCAACGCCCCTGTGACCGGGTGAAGGCGCGGTAATGCTCTGGTTATGCCTGCATCTATTCAAACTGCCGGTCGAGTGCTTTCGTGATGCCGAGGGTGAGGGTGAGACACGGCCACTCTTCGTCTCTCAGGCGGGCCGTGTCATCGGGGGCAACCAACCGGCCCGGCGACTCGGCATTCGGCCGGGTATGACGCCGACGGCCGCCCGCGCACTGACCGAAGACGGCCGCCACCAACTGCGTGACCCTGATCGGGAGCAGCGTACGCTGGAGCGGCTGGCCACCTGGGCGGTTCAATTCACACCGCGGGTCAGCATCGAACCGCCCACGGCACTGCTGCTGGAAATAGAGGGCAGTCTGCGCTACTTCCACGGCATGGAACCACTGCGGCGGAGGATATTGGATGGACTTGAGCAATGGGGTCATCAGGCGGGCACAGGGATTGCACCGACACCCACCGGTGCATGGATGCTCGCCCGCGCAGGTGATGGCACACCGGTGACCGCGCGGTCGGAACTGGCGGAACGCCTGGCCGCCCTGTCAGTGGACGTGCTACCACTGGGCCAACGCGCCACAGACGCCCTCCAGGGCCTGGGCTGCGAAACCGTTGGCGCGCTGCGCGCCCTTCCCAGCGACGGGGCGACACGGCGTCTTGGTCGCACGCTGCTCGAAACCCTCCAGCGGGCACATGGCGAACGTCCCGACCCGCGCCGGAACTGGCAGCCGCCCGCTCACTTCGAACGCCGGGTCGATTGCCTCGAGGCGATCGCAGCCACCGACGGGCTGCGCCCAATCCTCCAACAACTGATCGATGGCCTCTGCACCGATCTGCGCCACCGCGACGCGGGTATCAGGCGGCTGCGATTCGCCCTCTGGCATCGCGAAGGAAGGCCGACGCGGCTACCGTTGGGCGTTCTTTCCCCTACCCGCGATGCCGGACATCTGAAGTGGCTGATCGATCGACAACTCGATAACCTGACGCTGACGGCCGATGTGGTCGCCGTCACCCTGCGGGCGGGGCGTTTCCATGCCCTGCAGGGCGTGAGTGAGGCATTCGATCTGCTCGACCGGGATGACCGACACACGACGGCTGCCGACTGGCGGACACTCATCGAGACATTCGACAGCCGACTGGGCGAGGAAAGGGTCTGCATGGTCAAACCGCTGGCGGAGCACCGACCCGAGCGTGCGTGGTGCTATCAACGGCCGGATACGACTATCCGACCCCTGACGCTGCCCGCGCAACCCACGCGCCCTACCTGGTTGCTCGATCACCCCCTGCCGCTGCGGAGCCCCCGGGGGCGGCCGGAGTACGACGATGCACCGCTGCTGCTGGAAGCAGGGCCAGAGCGCATCGAGACCGGCTGGTGGGACGGGCTCGACATCACCCGCGACTACTACCATGCACGCACCGCCCAGGGACGACGTATCTGGATCTTCCGCGATCGGCGGGGACAGCGGGACTGGTACCTGCACGGGATCTTCGCCTGATATGCCGATATCTTTCCCAGGGCTCGATCGCAGCCGTGGCATCCTGCTCGTGGCGGTCGCCGCCATCCTCTGGAGCACCACCGGGATCATGTCCCGGATACTGTTCGAGCAGACCGATGTCTCCCCTTTCATGGTGGCGTTCATCCGACTCGCGATCGCAGCCCCGCTTTTCATGGCGGTGGGGTGGTTGCATCAGGGCCGACGCTTCCTGCAACTACCACCGTCAACCGGGCGCTGGCTGCTGGCGCTGGGCCTCGCTCAGGCCGGGTTCCAGGCGGGCTATCTGAGCGCCGTCGAGCGGATCGGCGCTGGACTGGCCACACTGGTCACACTCTGTCTGGCGCCGGTGCTGGTGGCCCTATTCGGCACGCTGTTGCTGGGTGAGCCCCTGACCCGTCGCATCCTCACCGCCATGGCGATCGCCATCGCTGGTACGGCGCTGCTGGTCGTCTCTCCCCAGGCGCTGAATATCGGCGACGGGCTGTGGGCCGGACTCGGCTTCGGACTCGCCGCGGCCGCGATCTATGCCGGTTTCACACTCATCAGTCGTTATGCGGCCGATCATGTCCATCCCATGCAGAGCGCCGCCCTTGGGTTCGGTATCGGCGCACTGGCCATGCTACCCATCCTGTTTGTGGAGGGCGTAACGCCACTCGTTGAGGGCGCGGCCATCGCAGTGCCAGCACTCGCCTACATCGCCCTGATTCCAACCACACTAGGGTATATCTGCTTTTTCAATGGCCTGCGGCATACCACCGCCACCATCTCCAGCATCCTCGTGCTGCTCGAACCGTTGGGCGCGGCGCTGCTGGCATGGGCGCTCCTCGGCGAGGCACTGGGTCGCTATGGATTGATCGGCGCGGTCATGCTGACGGTGGCGGTGGTACTGCTCACGGTTCCTGGCGTTGCCCGGCGAATCCTCGGCTGACCGGACATGGCAGCTGTCGATGCCGCCTATGCCGAGCTCCATTGCATCAGCAGCTTCAGCTTCCTGCGGGGTGCCTCGCATCCCGAGGAGCTGATCCAACAGGCCGATGCACTGGGCTATCAAGCACTCGCGATCACTGACGAGTGCTCTCTGGCCGGTGTGGTCCGAGCCCACGCCGCCGCCAGGGAGCGCGACATACAACTCATCGTTGGCAGCGAGTTCCACTTCGATGATGGCCTGCATCTCGTTGTGTTGGCGCCGGATCGGTCCGCCTATGCCCGACTCTCGGCACTGGTCGCGCTGGGCCGCAGCCAGGCCGGCAAGGGCCATTATCGACTCGGCCGTGAGGATCTGCAGGACGGCGTTCCCGGCTGTCTGGCACTACTCGTCACCAGTCCTGAGGACGATGCGGAGAACGCCGCTTGGCTGAAGCGCACATTCCCCGGGCGTGGCTGGTTGACCACTGCGATCCATCGGGACGGGCGTGATGGCGAGCGACTGCAGCACTGCCAGAGCATCGCCCGCCGCCAGGGCCTGCCCGCGGTCGCGACCGGCGACGTCATCATGCACCGTCGGGGCCGGCGGGCACTGCAGGACACCCTCACCGCCATTCGTCATGGCCAGCGGCTGAGCGAACTTGGCCATGCCCTCGGAGGCAATGGCGAGCGGCACCTGCGACCGAGGCATCGCATCGCCATCGACTATCCTCAGGCGATGATCGCCGAAACTGTCCGGATCGCCGCGCGCTGCCATTTTTCCCTGGACGAACTACGCTACGAGTATCCCGAGGAGCTGGTTCCGGCTGGACATACTCCCGCCAGCTGGCTGCGTGACCGGGTTGAGGCCGGTGCACTTCGACGCTGGCCCGAGGGAATCCCCGAGCGGGTCCGTACGTCCATTGAACACGAGCTCACGCTGATCCGCGAACTCGCCTACGAGCCCTTTTTCCTCACCGTCGACGATATCGTCGGATTCGCCCGCGGTCAGGGCATCCTCTGCCAGGGGCGGGGCTCGGCAGCCAACTCCAGCGTCTGCTATTGCCTGGGTATCACCGCGGTCGATCCATCCCGCTCGAGTCTGCTCTTCGAGCGCTTCGTCTCCCGCGAGCGCAATGAGCCACCGGATATCGATGTCGACTTCGAGCACGACCGACGCGAGGAGGTCATTCAGTACATCTATCGCAAATACGGACGACATCGCGCCGCTCTGGCCGCGACGGTGATCTGCTACCGCCCCCGCAGTGCGATACGCGATATCGGCAAGGCGCTGGGACTGGACACCGATCAGATCGACCGCCTGACCGGGACACTGCAATGGTGGGATGGTCATGACATCGATCCTGACCGGCTCCGGGAGGCGGGATTTGACCCTGCCAACCCGATGATCCACCGCCTTGTCACGCTGGCCGGGGCACTGGTGGGGTTCCCGCGTCACCTCTCCCAGCATGTGGGGGGATTCGTGATCAGCCAGGGCCCGCTGAGTGAGCTCGTCCCCACCGAGAACGCCGCCATGGCGGGGCGCAGCATCATTCAATGGGACAAGGACGATCTCGAGACCCTGGGACTGCTCAAGGTCGACTGTCTGGCATTGGGCATGCTCAGTGCGGTACGGCGCAGCCTTGAGCTGATCGAGCGCTATCACGGACGGCGCATGGAGCTGGCCGATATCCCTGCCGAGGATCCGGCCGTCTATGACATGCTCGAGCGCGCCGACACGGTTGGTGTATTCCAGGTCGAATCCCGGGCCCAGATGGCCATGCTGCCCCGTCTGCGGCCGCGCTGTTTCTACGATCTCGTCATCGAGATATCGATCGTCCGCCCTGGCCCCATTCAGGGCGACATGGTGCATCCCTATCTACGACGCCGCGAGGGACGGGAGGCCGTCGACTACCCGAGTGAGGCCGTCCGTGGCGTGCTCGAGCGCACTCTGGGCGTGCCCATCTTCCAGGAGCAGGTCATGCAACTCGCGATTGTGGCGGCGGGGTTCAGCCCGGGTGAGGCGGACTCGCTGCGTCGGGCCATGGCCGCCTGGAAAAAGCGCGGTGGGTTGGGATCGTTCCGTGAGCGGCTGCTCGAGGGTATGAGTGACCGCGGCTACTCACCGGCATTCGCCGAACGGCTGTTCGAGCAGATCCGCGGTTTCGGCGACTACGGATTCCCCGAATCCCATGCCGCCAGTTTCGCGCTGCTGGTCTACGTCTCCGCGTGGATCAAGCGTCATTACCCGGCGGCGTTCGTCTGTGCATTGCTCAACAGCCAACCCATGGGGTTCTACGCCCCGGCCCAGCTGGTCCGCGACGCACGGGCCCACGGCGTCGATGTCGAGGCAGTGGATGTCCGATTCAGCGACTGGGACTGCAGTCTCGAGCAGCATGGCGATCCATCCACTCACCCCAGCCTGCGTCTGGGGATGCGGTTGATCCATGGCTTCGGCGCAGCATCGGCGCAACGGCTGTGCCGGACCCGCGAGCGGGACGGACCATTCACCGACATCGCCGACCTCGCCCGCCGCGCCGGGCTGGATCGTGGCAGCCTCCGGGCACTGGCGGATGCTGGAGCGCTCGCGGGCATCGGCGGGCATCGCCGCGAAGCCTGGTGGCAGGTCCTCGGCATCGAGGCGCGCGGCCCGCTTCTCGAATCGGTATCGGCGAAAGAGCCCGCACCGGACCTCCCCGCCCCCTCGGAGGCCGAAGACCTGATCGGTGACTATCGGGGTATCGGGCTGAGCCTGGGTCGCCATCCCCTGGCACTGCTGCGAGCGAGACTGCGACAGCATGGCTATCGACCGGCCACGGAACTGGGGCAAAGCGGCCACCGGCGCATCGCCCGCGCGGCGGGTCTGGTCATCAACCGCCAGCGCCCGGGAGCGGCGGGCGGTGTGGTCTTTCTCACGCTGGAGGATGAGACTGGCAGCGTAAACGTGGTGATCTGGAAGGACCTCGCCCAACGCCAGCGCTCGCTGGTGGTCGGTGCCCGGCTGTTGGGCGTCGTCGGCATCTGGGAGCAGCGGGGCGACGTTCACCATCTTGTCGCCGGTCGACTCGAGGACCACAGCCACCTGCTGGGCGAACTGCAGACTCGATCACGGGATTTTCACTGACGTCCCTCGCATTGCAGCGATAGGATAGTGGCTTCTGTCCAATGGGCGCCCACTGATCCAACGCATGCACGACGCGATGTCCAGCAAACCCAGCGTTTCCGCCGGCCATGTCCTCGAGGCGGTCTTCGGTTATTCGCATTTCCGCGGCCGTCAGGCCGAGGTCATCGAGCACGTGATCGGCGGCGGCGACGCCCTTGTGCTCATGCCCACCGGTGGTGGCAAGTCGCTCTGCTACCAGATTCCGGCACTGGTCCGGTCCGGTGTCGCCGTCGTCGTCTCGCCGCTGATTGCCCTGATGACCGATCAGGTCACAGCACTCAGACAGCAGGGCGTCAGGGCCGCCGCGCTCAACTCCAGCCTGCCGACGGAGGAGCGCGCAGAGACCGAGCATGCCTTGCGGACCGGCGATATCGATCTGCTCTATATCGCCCCCGAACGCCTGCTCAACAGCGATTTGATGCAACGCCTCGCCGGCATCGATGTCGCCCTTTTCGCCATCGATGAAGCGCATTGCGTCTCCCAGTGGGGTCATGACTTCCGGCCCGAGTACCTGCAGCTCGGCGTGATTGCCGAGCGCTTTCCCGACGTACCGCGGATTGCTCTTACCGCCACCGCCGATCAGCGCACCCGCGAGGAAATCCGTGACCGCCTGCTTCCGAGCGATGCCGCGTCGTTCGTCTCGAGCTTCGATCGCCCCAACATCCGCTATCAGGTCGGCCTCAAGGAGCGTCCCCGGGAGCAGCTACTGCAGTTCATCCGCGACCGTCATGCCGGCGAATCCGGGATCGTCTACTGCATGTCGCGCCGCGCCACCGAACAGATCGCCGACTGGCTGAACACCCGCGGCGTCCCGGCACTGGCCTATCATGCCGGTCTGGAATCGACGCTCCGGGCCCACCACCAGGCCCGATTCCTCCGCGAGGAGGGACTGGTCATGGTCGCAACCGTCGCCTTCGGCATGGGCATCGACAAGCCGGACGTGCGCTTTGTCGCCCATCTCGATCTACCCAAGACCCTCGAGGCCTACTATCAGGAAACCGGTCGCGCGGGCCGTGACGGACTGCCGGCCGAGGCCTGGCTAGTCTACGGTCTGCAGGACATCTACCGGATTCGCCAGATGGGGGCCGAGTCGCAGGCCGGTGAAGGGCACAAACGCCGCGAGCAGCACCGGCTCGAGGCATTGCTGGGCTTCTGTGAGACCAGTGAATGCCGCCGGCCCACCCTGCTCGCGCATTTCGGCGAGTCCTATGCGGGCCACTGCGGCCACTGCGACAACTGCCAGTCACCCCCTCGCACCTGGGACGCCGCCGATCCGGCGCGGCGTCTACTGTCCTGCGTCTATCGGACCGGTCAGCGGTTCGGCGCCGCGCATGTGATCGATGTGCTGCTGGGGCAGGACAACGAACGAATCCGCCAGCGCGGTCACCATCGGCTGAGCACGTTCGGCATCGGTAAAGACCTGGCCCGCGCCACCTGGCAGTCGGTGACCCGGCAACTCCTCGCCCGCGGCTACCTCGAACCCGATCCGGACGGCCACGGCGGCCTGCGCCTCAATGACGCCTGCCGGCCGCTACTGCGCGGCGAGTGCGGACTCTCGCTGCGCGAGGACCTCCCGGCCCGCCGGTCCGAACCCCGCACCCGCGTGGCCGCCGCCGATGTGGCGATGGCCCCGGATACCTGGGCGGCGCTGCGGGCGCAGCGACGACGTCTCGCCGACACCGAGGGCGTCCCGCCCTATGTCATCTTCCACGATGCCACTCTGCTGGCGATGGTCGAGCAGCAACCGAGCAATCTCGAGGAGTTCGCGGCACTGCCCGGCGTCGGCGCCCGCAAACTCGAGCGCTATGCTGAAGCCTTCCTCGATACGCTGGCGGCGTTACCCGACTCGTCCATGCGTTAAACTGGGGCGATGGCAGCTTCTCCGCATTCAACCACGGCCTCCTCCGGCACCTCGAACCAGGGCTGGCGGGAGTATCTGGGGGTCTTCCGCTACAGCCGCCGCGCCATTGAGCTGGTCTGGCAGACCAGTCGGCTGCTTACCGTGGTGCTTGCCACGGGCACGCTGATCGCTGGCCTCCTGCCCGCCGCCGCGGCGTGGGTCGGACAGCTCATCGTCGACGGCGTGGTGGCGGCGATCGATGCCAATGCCGGCATCCCCGCCGACCTGCTCTGGCTGGTGGCGCTGGAGGGTGGGATCATGATGGGGATCGCCGGCGCTCAGCGAGCCATCCAGATCGCCCAGTCGCTGCTGCGCGCCCAGCTCGGACAGCGGGTCAACGTCATGATCCTCGAGAAGGCGCAGTCCCTTGAGCTGGCGGATTTCGAGGACTCGGAGTTCTACGACAAACTCACGCGGGCCCGGCGCGAGGCCTCCAGCCGGCCACTCAGCCTGGTCAACCGCACCTTCGGCCTGATCCAGAACGGCATATCGCTGGCGAGTTTCGCTGGTCTGCTACTCGGTTTCTCACCCTGGGCCGTCGCGATTCTGGTCGCTGCCGGTCTGCCGCAGTTCTTCTCCGAGGCGAAATTCTCCGGTGATGCATTCCGACTGTTCCGCTGGCGCAGCCCCGACACACGGCGGCAGATGTACCTCGAGACAGTCCTGGCGCGGGAGGACAGCGCCAAGGAGGTCAAGCTCTTCGAGCTCGGGCCGCTGTTCCTGCAACGCTACCGCGACATCTTCAAACGGCTCTATCGCGAAGACCGTCGCCTGACGCTGCGACGCGATCTGTGGGGGTTTGGCCTGGGGCTGATCGCTACGCTGGCGTTCTATGGCACCTATGCCTGGATCGTCGTGACCACCGTGGCCGGTCAGATTACGCTTGGGCAGATGACGATGTATCTGAGCGTCTTTCGCCAGGGGCAGAGCGCGGTCAGCGCGAGCCTGACGGCCATCAGCGGGATGTACGAGGACAACCTCTACCTGTCCAACCTCTATGAATACCTCGAACAGCCCATCACGGTGGGCAGCGGCGAGGCGACCGCCGGTGCCGATCCGGGTGACGGCCTGCGATTCGAGTCAGTGAGCTTCCGCTATCCCGGCAGTGAGCTCGATGCCCTGTCCGATGTCTCGCTGCATCTCACGCCCAGCCGCAGCATCGCGCTGGTGGGGAGCAACGGATCGGGCAAGACCACCCTGATCAAGCTGCTGGCCGGACTCTATGCCCCCAGTAGCGGGCGGATCCTGCTCGATGGTACCGATCTACGTGATTGGGACAGCAGCGCGCTGCGCGAGCGCATCGGCATCATCTTCCAGGATTTCATGCGCTATCAGCTGCCGGTGGGCGAGAACATCGGCGCCGGCGACGTGGCTCATTTCAGCGACGAGGAGCGCTGGCAACGCGCGGCCCGCAAGGGACTGGCGGAGACCTTCATCGAAGACATCCCCGGCGGCTACCACGCCCAGCTGGGTCGCTGGTTCCGCGACGGCCGCGAGCTCTCGGGCGGTCAATGGCAGAAGATCGCCGTCGCCCGCGCCTTCATGCGCGAGGGTGCCGATGTGCTGGTGCTCGATGAGCCAACCGCGGCGATGGATGCCGCGGCCGAGGCGGAGATATTCGAACACTTCCGGGCCCTCACCGAGGACCGGATGGCGATCCTGATATCACATCGCTTCTCGACCGTGCGCATGGCCGACGAGATTATCGTCATGGATGGCGGTCGGATCATCGAGCGCGGCAACCACGACTCACTGCTCGCCGAGAATGGCCACTATGCCCGTCTGTTCCGGCTCCAGGCGGCAGGCTATCAATAATGCCGGGCGGTTGGCGGTCGCTGATCTGGATCGAGGGAGACGCCGTCACCTGCCGCCGGCGGGCCCTGCAGCTTCTCGATGAACGGGCGACGGCGGCCATCGGCTGGATTGGCTCCCTGGAGACGGGCGCTGGAGCGCGCACCAACACCATCCGGCGGGTACCACCGGGGCATGGCCGACAGCTACTCGGGCAGACACTATCGGTCGGGGTCCTCGATGCGCATGCCGGCCTTGATCCCGACGATCTGGGCGCCCTCTCGGGCACGATCGACGGGTCTGGCATCGGACTGCTACTGACGCCCCCCGCAGCGGTATGGCCCCAACAACCGGACCCGGTCCTCGCCGCGCTGCTCAGCGAGGGCGTCGCCCCCGATCCACGCGGCTCGGTGTTCATCACACGATTGATCGATTGCCTGACCGATGATCCGGCAGTCCAGCGTCTGACAACCACCAATCAGCCCTTACCCTTACCCGCCGGCAGCGCCGTCTGCCGCGAGGATACGCCGCGACAGCCCACCGATGACCAGCAACAGATCATTGAAGCGATCGACGCCCTGGCCCGTCGCTCCGAGGGTGGGACACTGCTGGTTACGGCGGACCGGGGTCGCGGCAAATCCGCGGCACTGGGGATGGCAATCCAGACCATGTCACTCGCCGAGACGCCACGACTGACCGCGCCCTCGCGGGCCGCCACCACCACCGCACTCGCCTGCGCCGGCGATCGAGGGCCACGATTTCTGGCACCAGAGGCCGTCACACCGGCATCTTCACTGCTGCTGATCGATGAGGCAGCCGCCCTGCCCCTACCGCTGGTCGTCCAGCTCGTCGACGATAACCCCCACTGCGTACTGACCGGCACTGTCCATGGTTATGAGGGCAGCGGTCGCGGTATGAACCTGCGTCTGGCAAAGACACTCGCCGATCCGGAACGATGGTTTGAGCACCGGCATCTCGCCGAACCGGTCCGGTGGGCGGCTGATGACCCGCTGGAGGCCCTCATCGACAGGATCCTGTTGCTCAGTGCCGAGCCCGAGGCCCATCGCGCACCAGACGCCGTGACGATTGATTCGGTCGAGCCACAGGCGCTCGCCGGCTCGGAGCAGGATCTGCGCGACGCCTTCGGACTGCTGGTCGCCGGCCATTACCAGACCCGGCCACGGGATCTGCGCCAGTTGCTCGACGATCCATCCGTCCGGCTCTATGCCGCGCGGGATCAGGGCCGGATCATTGGCGTGCTCGCGGCACGGACCGAGGGTGGAATCGATCCCGAACTGTGCCGGGCCATCCACCTGGGGCAACGGCGGCCCAGCGGTCATCTCATCGCCCAGTCGCTCACCTTCCATGCCGGGGTGGCGGATGCCGCGGGACATCGGGGCTGGCGCATCCAGCGCATCGCCGTCCATGAGCAGGCCCGACGCCACGGCGTCGGGCGGCGCCTGATCGAGGCCGCCCGTCGTGATGCATCGGCGGCGGAGATGGACTGGCTCGGTACGAGCTTTGGAATGACCGCCGGGCTGCTCGATTTCTGGGTGGCCTGTGGGTTCAGGCCGGTACGGGTGGGCAACCGCCGCGACGCGCGCAGCGGGACATTTTCGGTGATCCTTCTGCGCGCGTTGAATGCCGCTGGGCAAGCGCTGGAAGAAGCGGCCGATCGGCGTTTTGCCCGTCATCTGCCGGATCAGCTGAACCATAGCCTCCATGGTCTGTCCGTTTCCCTGCGGAGTCGGCTCCGCCCCGGCCCGCTCGACGACTGGGAGCGAGACGCCATCGACCGGGCGGACCTGCAGGCCTTCGCGACTGGCCATCGCCCGCTACTGGACAGTCATGCCGCGGTGGCTCGCTGGGCGGGGCTGACCCGTGCTGGAGATAATGAAGCGCCCTGCGATCAGGCCCTGATTGCAGCCGCGGTCGAACAGCCACTTGATACCGCCGCGATGGCGCAGGCAGCCGGTGTTTCAGGCCGCCGCGACGCCATCGCCCGACTGCGTCACCTGATCGCCCAACGCCCGAGGCTCCACCATGAGTGATTCCTGCATCCGTATCCGCGGTGCCCGCCAGAACAATCTCCGCAATCTGGATCTCGATCTGCCCACCGGCGAGTTCACGGTGATCACCGGCGTTTCCGGCTCAGGTAAATCGTCGCTCGCCTTCGACACCATCTACGCCGAGGGTCAGCGCCGCTACGTCGAAACCTTCTCGCCCTACGCCCGACAGTTCCTCGATCGCATGGATCGACCGGCCACCGACCGGGTGGAAGGCATCCCACCGGCGATCGCCATCGATCAGACCAACCCGGTCCGCACGTCGCGCTCCACGGTGGGCACGATGACCGAGCTCAACGACCACCTCAAGCTGCTGTTCGCCCGCGCAGCACGGCTCTACTGCGGCGGCTGCGGGCGCGCGGTAACCCGGGACACCGCGGATGGGGTCTATCACCGACTCCGCGAGCAATGCCCGGACGCCCGTGTCGTGATCGCCTTCGATACCGCCATCCCCGAGCACTACGACTCCGCGGAGATCCGCAGCCTGCTCGAGCGTCAGGGCTATACGCGCATTCGCGACATCAGTGATGAGCGGCTGCGGGTGACCCAGGATCGTGTCCGGGTGGAGGCCGCCCGGCGCGACCGTCTGGTAGAGGCGGTCGAGGCCGCGTTCCAGCACGGGCGTGGTCATCTGGTGGTGGAGGTGCTCAACGACCAGCGCGAGGTGAGCGCCGAGCATCGCTTCTCACAGGCGCTTCATTGCGCCGATTGCAACCGCCATTACCGCGATCCGAGCCCAAGTCTGTTCTCGTTCAACTCTCCGGTGGGCGCCTGTGAGACCTGCCGCGGTTTCGGTCGGATCATGGGGATCGATGACGGGCTGGTCATCCCCGATCCGGGCAAGACCCTGGCGGGCGGTGCCATCCGGCCCTGGCAGTCCGGCAAGTCCGCGGAATGCCAGAAGGACCTGATCCGGCATGCCCAGCGTCGTGGTGTTGCCACTGACATCCCCTGGCGTGACCTGCCCGCCGCGGATCGCGACTGGGTGATTGAGGGCGAGGGC
The DNA here is from genome assembly GCF_000485905.1 of Spiribacter curvatus. NCBI lineage: Bacteria > Pseudomonadati > Pseudomonadota > Gammaproteobacteria > Chromatiales > Ectothiorhodospiraceae > Spiribacter > Spiribacter curvatus. Next base: position 1,369,097 of record NC_022664.1, read on the forward strand.
CGCGGACGTCAGCGTTGGTACGGCGTACGCGGGTTTTTCGACCGGTTGGAGTCGAAGAGCTACAAAATGCATGTCCGGGTACTGCTCTCGAAATACCGGAGCTATGACCTTTGCCCGGACTGCGGCGGGGCAAGACTCAACCCCGAGTCCCTGCTCTGGCGACTCGGCGATCATGTCGAGGCCAATGACGCGGTGGCGCCCGCCGAGCGCCATCATCCGCGAGGCATGACGCTGGGCGAGGCGGCCTTCCAGGCCCTGCCCGGGCTGAACATGCATGACCTGATGAGCCTCCCGCTCGCGCAGGTCGAGCGGTTCTGCAATGCGCTCCATCTGCCTGCCCCCATGGACGAGGCCGTACCGCTACTGCTCGAGGCGATCCAGACCCGGCTGGGGTTCCTGGCGCGGGTGGGTGTCGGCTATCTCACCCTGGATCGTCAGTCGCGGACGCTCTCAGGGGGGGAGGTCCAGCGGATCAATCTGACCACCGCACTGGGGACCTCACTGGTCAACACGCTATTCGTCCTCGATGAGCCCAGCATCGGGCTACATCCCCGCGACATCGAGCGTATCACCGGCGTGATGCACCGCCTGCGCGATGCCGGCAATACCCTGTTGGTGGTGGAGCATGATCCGGACATCATGCGCGCCGCCGATCGAGTGATCGACATCGGCCCTGGCCCCGGTCGCGAGGGGGGCAGCATTCTGTTCAACGGCACTCCCGAAGCGCTGATCCAGGATAGCCAGTCCCTGACCGGTGCCTATCTGCAGGGGCGACGGCGCGTCGAGGCGGGTAGCGGGCGTCAGGCGCGACCGCAGCCGGATCAGTGGCTGACCATCCGCGGCGCGCGGGAGCACAATCTCACCGGTGTCGACATCGATCTGCCGCTACACCGGCTGGTCTGCCTGACCGGGGTATCGGGATCGGGCAAGTCAACGCTGCTCGAGTCGATCGTCTATCGGGGGCTGCGCAAGCGGTTGGGTGAGGCGGTTGACCCGCCCGGCGCCCATGATGGCATCGACAATGCCGAATCGATCGATGAGGTGGTCCTTGTCGATCAGTCCGCGATCGGCCGCACCACACGCTCCAACCCAGCGAGCTATGTCGGTGCCTTCGATCCGATCCGCAAGGCCTTCGCCCGCGAGCCACTCGCCCGGGAGCGTGGTTATACCGCCGGCACCTTCAGCTTCAACGCCGGCGCCGGCCGCTGCCCCGCCTGTGGCGGCAACGGTTTCGAGCATGTCGAGATGCAATTTCTCTCCGATGTGTATCTGCGCTGTCCGACCTGTGATGGCCGACGCTATCGCGATGCGGTCCTCGAGGTGCGACTGGCGCCAGCGGCCGGCTGTGAACAGGCACCGGCCTCCATCGCCGAGTGCCTCGACATGACCGTCGATGCGGCCCGGCAGTTCTTTGCCGACCAGAACGACGTGCTCCGCGGGCTCGAGCCGCTGGCGGCCGTCGGCCTCGGTTACATGAAACTCGGCCAGCCAGTCCCCACCCTGTCCGGCGGCGAGGCGCAGCGCCTCAAGCTCGCCGGCCATCTCGCCAAGGCCCGGCGGCGTGGCGGCGGGCACAAACTGTTTCTGTTCGATGAGCCCACCACCGGTCTGCACTTCGAGGATATCCGGGTCCTGCTCACTGCACTTGAGCGGCTGCTGACGGTCGGCCACTCGGTCATCCTCATCGAGCATAACCTTGATGTCATGCTGGCCGCCGACTGGCTGATCGATCTTGGCCCGGAGGGCGGCACCGGTGGCGGACAGCTGCTCGCCACCGGATCGCCGGAAACGGTCATGACGGTCGAGGACAGCCACACGGGGATGGCGCTGAAGCGCTATGCCACCGATCGGCAAGCGCCGCCGCCACCGCCGAACCACGACCGGATGGCCGAGCCCAGCGCCCCAGCGGTCCGGCCGTCCGAACCGCGGGCCATCGAGATCCGCAACGCCCGCGAGCACAACCTGCGCGGGATTGATCTGCGCATTCCGCAGGACCAGCTCACGGTCATCACCGGGCTGTCGGGCTCGGGCAAGAGCACGATCGCCTTCGATATCCTCTTCAACGAGGGGCAGCGGCGTTACCTCGAGTCACTCAACGCCTACGCGCGGCAGTTCGTCCAGCCCGCCGCTCGTCCCGACGTCGATGCAGTCTTTGCGATTCCACCCACGGTCGCCATCGAACAACGCACCAGCCGTGGCGGACACAAGAGCACGGTCGCCACAATGACCGAGCTCCATCACTTCCTGCGCCTGCTGTTCGTCAAGCTCGGGACCCAGTACTGTCCGGACTGCGACCGGCCTATCCGCGAGCAGAGCCAGGCCTCCATCGCCGCCCGGCTGATCGAGGACTGCCGGGGCGAGTCCGTGACGCTGCTGGCACCATTGGTGGTCGCTCGCAAGGGCTACTACACCGATCTTGCCCAGTGGGCCGCCGGCAAGGGATTCACGCATCTGCGGGTGGATGGCGAGGACCGTCCCACCGATCAGTGGCCGCGGCTGGATCGCTATCAGGAGCACGACATCGATCTGCCGGTGGCGACGGTGACGCCGGATCCCGCCAATGAGAAGGCGCTCGATACCGCACTCGAGCATGCGCTCGGATATGGCAAGGGCCAGGTTCGAGTGGCGACGGCGAGCGGGGCTGTAACGCTCTACTCCACACAACGGGCCTGCCCGGGCTGTCATCGAAGCTTCGCTCCCCTCGACCCGCGGCTTTTCTCCTACAACACCCGCCATGGCTGGTGCCCGAGCTGTTATGGCACCGGCGCCATGCTCAAGGGCTTCGACGCCGAGCAGACCGGCGAGGAGCGCCAGTGGCAGCTGACTGAAGACGACACAACCCGCCCCTGTCCAGTCTGCAACGGCCATCGGCTAAGGCCTGAAGCCCTGTCAGTGCGCTTTCTGGACCGGGGCATCGCCGACTATGGGGCACTTTCGGTAGAACAGACCGCGGCCTTTTTCCGGGGCATCACACTCGCGGCGCGCGAGGCGCGGATCGCCGATGACGTCATCGCTGAACTGCAGGGGCGGCTGGGTTTTCTGGAAGCAGTGGGTCTTGGCTACCTCACGCTGGATCGATCGGCGCCCACCTTATCGGGTGGCGAAGCGCAGCGTATCCGCCTCGCCGCCCAGCTCGGCTCCAATCTCCAGGGTGTCTGCTACATCCTCGATGAACCGACGATCGGCCTGCATGCCCGCGATAACCGCATGCTCCTCGATACACTGGCGGCCCTCCAGGCAAAGGGCAATACCATGGTCGTTGTCGAGCATGATGAGGATACGATCCGGCGCGCGGAGCATGTCATCGATCTCGGGCCGGGTGCCGGTGTCGAGGGCGGGCGCATCGTGGCCGAGGGCCAGCTCGATGATCTGCTCGCCAACCCGGACTCGGTCACCGGCCGGGCGCTGGCCCATCCGCTTGAGCATCCACTGCGTGGTCAGCGCCGCGATCCGCATGAAGCGGACGCCATCGAGCTGGGCGGCGTTCACGCCCATAATCTGCGTAATGTCAGTGCCCGCATCCCGCTGGCATGCATGACCGATGTGAGCGGTGTGTCCGGATCGGGCAAGAGCACCCTGGTCCGGGAAGTCCTGCATGGCAGCCTGGCCCATCGCGTTGGTCGCAAGGGAGATATCAACGCCCCCACGCGGGGGTGCCGGACCATAACGGGTTCAGCGTCAATCGACCGTGTGCTCGAGGTGGATCAGACACCGATCGGCAAGACGCCGCGGTCCTGCCCGGCGACTTATGTCGGTATCTATGACGAAATCCGGCGCCTGTTCACCCAGACTGAAGAGGCCCGTATCCGCGGCTATGGGCCGGGCCGGTTCTCTTTCAACACCCGCGAGGGGCGATGCCCGGAATGCGAGGGACAGGGCATGCGCCGGGTGGAAATGAACTTCCTGCCCGATGTAACGGTTCCCTGCGAGAGCTGCCACGGACAACGTTTTACGCCAGAGACGCTGGCAGTGACCTGGCGAGGCTGCTCGATTGGCGATGTCCTGAACATGGAGATCGAGACCGCGGTGGATTTCTTCGCCGCCCATCATCGCCTGCACCACACGCTCAGGCTGCTGCGCGACACGGGCCTCGGCTATCTGACGCTTGGCCAGCCCAGTCCGACCCTCTCCGGCGGTGAGGCGCAGCGCATCAAGCTGGTCAGTGAACTCGCCAAGGCACGGCCGGAGACGGGCGGCGCCCGACCGGCAAAGACCCTCTACATCCTCGATGAACCGACCGTTGGTCTGCATATCGCCGATGTCGAGCGTTTACTCGGCGTTCTCCATCGCCTCGTGGATGCCGGTCACAGCGTCGTGGTGATCGAGCATAACCTGGATGTCCTCGCCGAGGCGGACTGGCTCATCGATCTGGGCCCGGAAGGCGGTGACGGCGGCGGCCGGATCGTTGCTCAGGGCACGCCCGAGCAGGTCTGCCGAAACCGGACGTCGCACACCGGCCGGTTGCTGGGCGAATTCATGGGCCCTCGCCCCTGATCAGTGGCGGCCGCCCCGTTTGAAGTCAGCCAGGCGCTGACGGTCGCGGCGGTCGGGGCGGTGATCGGGCCGTGGCTGCGCTGCCGATGCGGCACGAAGCGATTCGCGCTGCTGCTCCCGGGCGCGCACGCTGTCCGGCGTCTCGGTATAGAGCATCTGCGCCTGCGCGGCTGGACCGCGTTGCTCGGAGAGACCGTCGACGTGGACCTCAAAAGTCTGCGGGCCCTTGTGAATCACAAGCCGCTGACCGATGCGCACGGCGCGGGCTGGCTTGGCCCGAACCCCGTCGACATCGACCTTGCCTCCCTTGATCGCATCCACGGCCAGACGGCGGGTCTTGAAAAAGCGCGCCGCCCAAAGCCAACGATCCAGACGAACCGACTCAGCCCCCGACATGGCCGCCATAACTGCCATGCAGATAACTGGTCAGGGCCGCGACCTCCATATCCCGTTCGCGAACCACCGCCGTGCTCAGATCCCGCACCGAGATCATACCCAGCACCCGCTGTTCGTCCATGACCGGCAGATGGCGGACATTGCACTGTGCCACCAGGGCAAGCGCCTGATCAGTGCTCGCCGCGGGCGAAATCCAGAACACCTCCCGGGTCATCACCGACTCCAGCGGGGTCTCTTCCGGATCGAGCCGCTGCCCGAGGACACGGCGCAGCACATCACGCTCGGTAAAAATCCCCAGCAGGGCCTCGTCGGGCGTCATGACCAGCACGGCACCGATGTTGCGCCGGTTCATCAGCGACACGGCGTCGGCGACTGAACTGTCAGGACCCAGCGCCTGAAGGCCACCACTGCCCTCGCGCAGCAGCGATCGCATTGTATTGGGCATACCCCTGTCCTCCGGTTGTTCTGACGCCGGTCAGACCAGCGCGCTTTCCGCAATTACGATACCGTCACGATCGGCACAGAGCCATTCGCCCGGCGTCAGGGTGGCACCCGCCAGCGTCACGACCACACCGACTTCGCCCTCACCGTTGGGCTGACTGCGGCAGGGATGGGTATTGATCGCCTTGATGCCGATATCCAGGTTCGCGAGATCGGCGGCATCACGCACGCATCCATAGATCAGCAACCCCGCCCAGCCATTGTCACGCGCCTTGGCGGCGAGCTGGTCCCCCATCAGCGCACAGCGCAGCGAGCCCGAGCCATCGACCACCAGCACTCGTCCCTCGCCAGGCGTTTCCAGTACGTCGCGGACCCGGCTGTTGTCCTCAAACGTCTTCACTGTCTGTATGGTCCCCGCGAATCCGTAGCGACCACCGAAATCGCCGAAAATGGGGGCGAGCACGCGCAGTTCGTCGGCGTGGTCGTCGCAGAGATCTGTCGTCTTGATTGCCATCCGGACACTCCTTGGATAATGCTCCAACGCTAACGGTCCGCCGGACGCCGAGCAACTCCATCGCTATTACGGTTTGACAGCCGGCCGCGGCGGCGGACAATACGGTCGATGACAGCCAGTATTTCCCCCGACAAGGCACCGCGCCCTGGCGCCAACCAGCTGCCGGCACGACTCGCCGACCCTGAGCGTCCCATCATCATTGGTGTGGCCGGCGACAGCGGGAGTGGCAAGAGCACCTATACCCAGGGCATCGAATGGCTGTTGGGGCCAGAGCGCGTCAGTCAGATCAGCCTCGATGGCTACCACGCCGAGGATCGGGCCACGCGACGGATCACGGGACGGACCCCGCTCGATCCCGACGCCAACCACCTTGAGCAGGCGGTCAGTCATATCAAGCGCCTGCGCGCCGGTGAGGCGGTCGAGGTGCCTATCTATGACCATGAATCGGGCGCATTCCGCGCCCCGCGCCTGCATACGCCGACACCGATCGTCGTGGTCGAGGGCCTGCACACGCTCTACCCGGCATTCCGGCCGCTGCTCGACTTCTCCGTCTATGTCGATACCGACGCGGCGGTCAAACATGACTGGAAACAGCGCCGCGATACCCGGGAACGGGGGTATGCCCAGTCCGATGCCGCCGCCGAGATTGAGCGTCGGGCGAATCAGTACGAGCAGTGGATCGCCCGCCAGCAGGATGTCGCTGATGTCATCCTGCGCATTCATCCGAGCGAACTGAGTCGCCTGGCTGTGGGCCAGCTCAGCGCCGAGATGCCCGAAACCTGCTATCACCTGGAGATGATCGTGACGCCGCGCGACGACGATCAGCAATCGCTGTTCCTGCCGGTGGACCTGAGTAACATGACCCGTCAGGAGGCGATGCCATTCATGCTCGCCACGGTGCCCAGTCAGTTCCGCGGTGAGGCCGTCAACGTGCTGCACGTTGACGGCTATATGGCCCCCACGGCGCTCGAGACCCTGGAGTACGCCATTGCCGCCTTTGTCGGTCTGGATGCCCCAGCGGGTGACCCCGGCAGTGACAGGCCCCAGCCGGCCACGGTCCGCTTCGCCCAAATGCTGGTGGCCTGGCCCATCCTCAATCGCATCGTCGCGCTGAGCAGCTAATCCCTGAGAAAGGTGTCGATCGCTGGCTGCAGGCGGTCGACCGCCGCCGCTCCCTCGGAAATCGCCTCTTCACCGCGGTGCAGCTCGAGCAGGTCGATATGAGCGAGGTCCGGCGTAACGATCAGATCGGGCGGATCACCGGCCATGCGACTGCGGGTGATCCGATCCTGCATGACATTGATCGAGGTGGCGATCACATCGAACACACCCGGCGCCGAGTCCGCACCACCGCTCTCGAACTGGGCCTGGAGTGTCTCGGCGCCGTCCCGCAACCCGCCCGTCAGCCGTCGCCACCAATCACTGGCGGTGGCCGCCTCCGCCCCGTGGGCTGGAGCGGGATCACTCGAATGGATATCGGTCTGACGCAGCGGAGACTGGATACGACGCCCGACCAGTCCCCCACTGAGATTCACGGCAATGACACGATCCGCGCCCATGGCGTGGCAGAGTGAGACGGGTACCGGGTTGACCAGACCGCCATCGACCAGCCACTCACCCTCCACCTGAACGGGTGTGAACAGACCGGGTAGCGCCATTGACGCCCGCACCGCGGTCGCCAGATCACCCTCACGCAACCACCGCTCCTGGCCGCTGTAGAGGTCGGTGGCGACGACACCGAGCGGACAGCCGAGCTCGTTGAAATCCGCTACACCCAGTGTCTCGTTGAGCTGCGCCATCAATCGGCGACCCTGGACGAAGCCCCCGTTACCCAGCGCGAAGTCGATATAGCTGAAAACATCTCGACGCTTGAGCGATCTGACCCAGTCCTCGAAGGCATCGATCCGAGCGCTGCCGAACATGGCGCCAACGATGGCCCCTACCGATGTCCCGGCAATGATGTCCGGCTCGATTCCCTGGCGCTGCAGCGCCCTGATAACGCCAATATGCGCCCAACCGCGGGCGGCACCGCCACCGAGGGCCAGGCCAATGCTCGAGCGTCTGGCCGCGTGCGACGGCTCAGTCATCCTGCCGGACCGCCTCGAACTCGACGATCAGCTCGATGGCGTCGCTGACCAGATCCCCCTGCAGCGCATAATCCATGCCGAATTCACTACGCTGGATCGTTCCCCGTGCGGACCCGCCCAGGGTATCGGCACCGCCAATCGGGTGATCACCACGGCGGTTGAGAGTGAGATCAAGCTCGATGGCGCGAGTGACACCCAGCAGGGTGAGATCACCGCTCAGCACCCCCTGACGGTCATCGACGGGCTCATAGCCGCTCGCCTCGAAGGCAATGACCGGGTGGGCATCGACCGCAAGGAAATCGCCACCCCGCAGATGGCCATCGCGTTCATCATGACCGGTGAAGACCGTCTCCGCCGCGACCTCGACACGCCCGGACACCAACGTCTGCGTCTGCGCATCATAGACGAAGCCACCGGAGACGTCGGTGAACTGACCCAGCACATCGGCGAACCGGGCATGCCCGGCCAGAAAGCCGACGCTGACGTGGCTCTCGTCGATGCGAAAACGCTCCGGCTCTGCCCGGACGACGGTCGTCACAACCAGGCAGAGCGCAAGCAGGGTTGATTGCCATAGATATCGAGCCATGACCCATCTCCTCAGTGGTCGGGCAACCGCCATAAAGCGATGATATCCACTATAAATGAATAGCTGAGCAGTACCAGCAGGGCAGCGGCCAGAGGCGGCACCCACAACGCCGGAAACCCGGGGGCCAGGAAAACCGCCAGGCTGATCGCCTGAATCCCACAGACGATACGCCGTCGCTGGGACGCGGGCAGTGGCTGGCGCAGCGACGGGCGCCAGCGGCCGGCGAGGATGAAGCCGTAGCGCCAGGCGCCGATCGCCAGCACCCAGACGCCGGCGAGGCCGAGCTGGAAGATCCACAGCGTGAGCACCAGCAATAGCACCGCGTCCAGCTCCATATCGAAGCGGGCACCCGCCGCCGTCGCACAATCGAGTCGGCGCGCAACCCATCCATCAAGGGCATCCAGCAGGACCGCCGTTATACCCAGCGCGAACGGCAGTGCTGGCTCGGCCGGCAGCGCCCCGGCCGAGGGCAGCAGCCCAATCAGCAGCATGACCAGCAGACCGCGCCCCATGGTCACCCGATCAGCCGGGGTCAGGGGGCGGTTACCACGCTGGCGCCAGACCATCAGTGCCATCGCGGCATAGGCCACCAGGGCAAGAACCATGACGCCCGCTGGCAGATCGAGCACCCGTTGCAGGCCACCCGCGGCCGCTGCCAGCACAATGGCGGCGACAAGGAAATCAGGGAGAATCTGTAACGGCGACTCGTCGGTCTCAGGGGGAACCAATGCTACGCTCCGGCTATCCGATCGGTTTCTCCGAATTCTAGCAGCACAGGGGACAATCACGTGGTGACGGACGGGCAGAGCAGCTGGGCTTTCTGGATCACGCATCCAGGCGTAGGCGCCCTTCGGGCAGAAACGGTCAGCCAGCCCCAGGCGGGGGAGCTCGGCATCCGCACGCTCCACTCCGGGATCAGCCGCGGCACCGAATCGCTGGTCTGGCAGGGGCGGATCCCCGAGAGTCAGTACGAGCGGATGCGCGCGCCGTTTCAGGCGGGCTCATTCCCGGCGCCGGTCAAATACGGCTACGCCAGCGTCGGCGTCGTCGAGGCCGGACCCGATGCGTGGCAGGGGCAGACCGTATTCTGTCTCTATCCCCACCAGAGCCGCTACACGGTGCCGGCGGCCGCCGTCCAGCCACTGCCCACAGGACTGCCAGCGGAACGCGCCATTCTCGCCGCCAATACCGAGACTGCGCTGAATATCTGCTGGGATGCCGCCCCGCGGGCCGGCGAGCGAATCAGCGTGATCGGTGCGGGCGTCGTCGGTGCGCTGACAGCCGCCCTGTGCGCGGAAATGCCAGGTACCGAGGTGGAGTTGGTGGATATCAACCCGGCCCGTCGCACCCTCGCCGATCCGCTGGGGGTCGATTTCGCCCACCCGGACGGCGCCCGCCGCGGCAACGACCGGGTCATCCACGCCAGCGGCAGCGAGGACGGTCTGGCCCTTGCGCTGGGAGTCGCCGCCGATGAGGCCACCCTGGTCGAGGCGAGTTGGTTTGGCGATCGCCATCCCCGCGTCCCGCTGGGCGAGGCCTTCCACTCCGGCCGCCTGACGCTGCGGGGCAGCCAGGTGGGACAGATCCCGCCCGCCATGCGAGCGCGCTGGACCTACGCCCGGCGCCTGGGCAAGGCGCTGGCGTTGCTCGCCGGGCATCCCCAATGGGACTGCCTGATCGATGGCGAAACAGCCTTCGACCAACTCCCCGAGGCGATGGCCGACATCGTCAACGGCTCGGGGCTCTGTCATCGCGTTAACTACTGAGGAGTCAGCATGTACAGCGTCAACGTCCGCGACCACTTCATGATCGCGCACAGCTTCCAGGGTGAGACATTCGGGCCCGCGCAGGCCCTTCACGGCGCCACCTACGTCACCGACGCAACGTTCTTCCGCGATCGGCTCGACGCCGATAATGTGGTGGTCGACATTGCCCGCGCCACGGACGTCCTGCACCGGATACTGGGCCGCTATAACCTGACCAATCTCGACACCCTTCCGGCGTTCGAGGGCGTGAACACCACCACCGAGCATCTCGCCCGACACATTGCCGATACGCTCGCCGGCGCCATTCATGACGGTGAGCTCGGCGAGACGGCGCGCACGCTGGACCGGATCCGCATTACGCTGCATGAATCGCATATCGCCTCGGCGGCCTACGAGCGTCCGCTGCAGCCGTGAGCGACTGCCACTTCCTGGTACCCGGCGCGCTGGCGCGACCCACCGGCGGCAGCCGTTACGACCGGACCATCATCGCCGGGCTGCGCGCGGCGGGACGCTCGGTGTGGGTGGATGAGCTGCCCGGCCGGTACCCCGACGCCGATGCGACCGCCCGCCAGGCCGTGGCCACCGCGCTGTCAAGGCTCCCGTCGGGGCAGCGGGTCATCGTCGATGGCTTGGTGCTGGGGGGGCTTGAGCGCGTATTCGCCAGGCACGCCGGGCGGCTCCGCGTTGATGCATTGATCCACCACCCGATTGCCGATGAGACCGGCATCGAGGCCGATCGCGCGCGGCAGTGGATCACCGACGAAGCCCGGGCGATCGCCCTGGCTGAGCGGGTCATCACCACCAGCGCATTCACCGCGCAACGCCTCAGCGCACTCGGTATCCATGACGGTGGCGTTCACGTTGTGCCGCCGGGCTGCACACCCCGCCCCCTCGCCGCTGGTTCGCCCGGTGACACCCCCACGCTGCTCTGCGTCGCCTCACTGACCCCACGCAAGGCGCAGCATCACCTGCTCAATGCCCTCTCCCGGCTCGTCGACCGACCATGGCATTGCCGACTGGTGGGCACGACCGATCTCAATCCGGATTATGCCGCGGCGATTGCTGCACAACGCGATCGGCTGGGCCTTGCCGATCGCGTCGAGCTCTGCGGCGCCATCGATCACCAACAGCTCGACGCGGCCTATCGGGCGGCCGATCTGTTCATCCTGCCCTCGGTCTACGAGGGCTTCGGGATGGTGATCAGTGAGGCGGTCGCCTACGGTCTGCCCATCGTCACCACCACTGGGGGAGCGCTGGCTACCACCCTCCCGCCGGGCGCGGGTATCGCCGTTCCACCGGATGACGTCGAGGCACTCACCACCGAGCTGGCGGAGCTGCTCGATCGTCCCGAACGGCGGCAGGGGCTGGCCCGCGGCGCTCGACATGCTCGCAATCAGCTCAACGACTGGGATCAGAGCATCGCCGATTTCATCGATATCCTGGAGGAGGATCCACCATGCCCGAGCGATTCCCGGCCAGCTGGCTGACGCTCCGCGAGCCGGCCGATCATGCGGCTCCCCCCCCCCGCCCCGGAGCCGGCCGATCATGCGGCTCGCGCCGACGATCTCGCCGAGATCCTCGCCGCATTCCTGCCGACGGATCGGTCTGTCACCATCGCCGATCTCGGCGCGGGGGCCGGCAGCAATCTCCGCTACCTTGCCCCGCGACTGCCACAGCGCCAGCAGTGGACACTCATCGACCATGACACCGAGCTGCTCGAACGTGCCGTGGCGGCCGCCCCCACTGATGCAAGCGCCAGTGACACGCGCGTCCTTGCCCGTGCCCATCCAGCGGAGCTGGCCGGTTTCCCCGACTGTCTGCCGGAGACACCGGATCTGCTCACCGCCTCGGCCCTGCTGGATCTTGTCTCCGAGGACTGGATGCGGCGGGTCGTGGATATCTGCTGCCAGCGGCGTATACCGGCACTGTTCGCCCTGAGCGTGGATGCTCGACTGTCGCTCGCACCCGCCGTATCAGGCGATCAGCTCGTCGAGGCCGCGGTACTCACCCATCAGCGTGGATCGAAGGATATGGGACCGGCGCTGGGACCGGACGCCAGCGCCCTCGCGGCCCGACTGTTTGCCGAGCGCGGGGCACAGGTCGACTGTCGCCGGAGTGACTGGCGGCTCGGCCCCGAGGAGGCCTCACTCCAGCGACTCCTCATTGAGGGCTGGCACCAGGCCGCCCGCGTGCAGCGCCCCGACGCCACCGAGACCATCGATCACTGGCTGAACGAACGGCTGCGGTTGCTCGAGCGAAGCGACATCCGCGTGGGTCATCAGGACCTGCTGGCTATCCCGTGCCGCGACTGATCCGGCTGCTGATCAGTCTGCTGATCCTTGGCTTCATCGCCGAGCGGTTCGGTGCCGGGGTACTCGAGCAACTCCAGCAGGTGGACGGGCGCTGGCTTGTCGCCGGCCTCCTGATCACCGTCGCCCAGGTCCTGCTATCGGCCTGGCGATGGCGGTTCACCGCGGCGCAGCTGGCAGTGCCGCTGCGCCCCGGCGTCGCGGTCCGTGAGTACTACCTGGCGACATTGGTCAATCAGATACTGCCCGGCGGTGTTGTCGGTGATGCCCAGCGTGCCTGGCGTCACAGTCACAATACGCCCCGTCGTGGCCCCGCATTCCAGGCCGTTGTGATCGAACGCTTCTCGGGGCAGCTGGCGATGGTCGCGCTGGCGCTGGTGGTCTGGGGGTATTGGCGCCCAGGCGGGGCACTGGCGTTACCGGACGCCTGGTTCACCGGGGCAGTTGCGCTGATGGGTGCCATCGGCGCCGCATTCGCCGCCTTGGCACTGATCACCGGATGGCGCCCGCACTGGCTGATCGACTGGTGGCAGGCACTGCGCTGCGCACTGCTGGCGCCGCGTGTTCTGCCCATTCAGCTGATCGCCTCCATCCTGGTGGCGGCCAGTTATATTGGTGTCTACGCAACCTGTGTGCTGTCACTGGCGCCGGAGTCGTCGCCCGCGACCTGGTTGCCGCTGATCCCGCTGGTGCTGTTTGCGATGTTGATCCCGGCGAGTATCGCCGGCTGGGGATTACGGGAGGGCGCTGCAGCCGTCCTCTGGCCACTCGCCGGCCTTCCGGCGGCGGAAGGTGTCAGTGCTGCCGTTCTCTACGGGGCCTTGTCACTGGTCGCGAGTACACCCGGCCTGATCGCCGTCATGCGCCATTGAAGTCGAGCCGATAGAGTCGATCCGCTCCCAGCGCGAAGGGCTCGACGGTGGGCCGCCACGCCTGGTCCATATGGTCGATCGTCGGCAGGTTCAGCCCTGTTGGACCCGAGCCGATGATCACCGGCGCCACGACCAGGTAGAGCGAGTCCACCAGGCCTGCCGCGAGCCATGCCGAGACGGTCTGCGCGCCTCCCTCCACCAGCAGGCGGCGGATACCTGCCGCGGACAGACACTCCAGCACCGCTGCCGGTGACCCATCCAGGAGCGGAAAATGTCGATCCACCGGCGGCGCTGTGGCGGTCGGGGGGGTCACCGCCCAGGTCGGCGCGGCGCCATCCACGAATACATGCCGATGGGGGGTTAGATGATCGCGGCTGATCACGACCACGCGCGTCGGGTTGGGACCGCTGACCGCCCGGACCGTCAGCTGTGGGTCATCGGCGACGACCGTTCCGGCCCCGACCAGCACCGCGTCGCAGAGCGCCCGAAGGCGGTGCAGATGGACCCGGTCAGCCTCGCCGGTGACGTAGCGTGAGTGGCCGCTTGGAGTGGCGATCCGGCCGTCCAGGCTCTGTCCGAGTTGGGCAACGACCCGCGGCCGCCCCGTCACCGGACGGGTCAGAGGGGCGTAGCGGGCGCTCAGCGCAGCGTCGATCGCAGGGGCCGACAGACCGGCCACATCCGCTGGTTCCAGACATTGCGCATCGGCCGCGACCGATCCGCCGATGGCCTGACCCCGACACTGGCGGATGAGCGCCGGCCAGACCGTCTCTGGCCGCTGCCCCGTTCCTGAAACGTCTTTTTGTGCCATATTGGCGGAATTGTTACAGGCCTGGACGGTCTATTGCGAGAAATCGTCTTCAAGGAGCAGGCATGCAGCGCATCCGGCGCGCACTGATCGATCTCAGGCGGGGCGAACCCGTTCACTTGGCGCATCCGGCCGGCGGAATGCTGATACTGGCGCTCGAGAACCTGAGCGACGCATTGCTGGGCCGCGCGCGAACGCTCGCCGCCGGCGACCCCTACCTGCTGATCACGCGACACCGCGCCCATGCAATGGGTCTGGATGACGGCGACCGTCATGATCTGGCCATGACATTGGATGCCGATCATCCCGTTGAGACCGCCATCGAGCTCGCGAGCGATCAGGCCGACTCGCCGGTGGACCGGGGCAGCCGGGCCGCCGAAGCCGCTGAGCAGGAGGCCCTCAACCTTGCCCGACAGGCGACGCTGCTACCGGCGCTGGTCGCCATCGCCACCGGCGAGGAAGACGCACGGCTCAATGACGAGATCGGGCGCGGCGAGGTCCTCTCCATCGAGATAACCGATATTCATAGCGCATGCATCGAGAACGCTCGACAGCCTGAGCGTATCAGCGAGGCACGCGTGCCGTTGGCGGATGCGGAGCAATCACGATTCATTCTCTACCGCGAGGCGGACGGCCTGCTCGAGCATGTGGCACTGATTGTCGGCGATCCCACGCAATGGCCGGACACCCCTGCCCTGCGCATGCACTCCGCCTGTCTCACCGGCGATCTGTTCGGTTCGCTGCGCTGCGACTGCGGCGAGCAGCTCAGAAGCGCGGTGGGGACGATCGCCGACGAAGGCGGGGGTATCCTCCTCTACCTCGCCCAGGAGGGTCGCGGCATTGGTCTCGCCAATAAGCTCCGCGCCTATGGCCTGCAGGACACCGGACTGGACACCGTTGACGCCGATCGGCTGCTTGGCTTCGGGGCGGATGAGCGCCGTTACGAGGTAGCGGCTGCGATGCTGGACGACCTCGGCATCGATCGGGTTCGGCTGATGACGAACAATCCCGGCAAAATCGCCGCGCTGGAGCGTCACGGCATTGAGATCGCGGGGCGCGAGGCGATTCATGGCGCACTCAACCGACACAACCAACGCTATCTGACCACCAAGGCCGAGCGGGCCGGCCACTGGCTGGAAGAGGTGATCACCGGTACCGCCGATCGCCACTCGCGCTAGGCGCGCGGCTGCGGCGCCGATAGTCGTGCCAGCGGGAACTGCGCCGTCTCGGTCAGAACGCGTGCCAGCGATTCGGCGTAATGGGCCGCGAGTTCTCCGCCCAGCGCGGCGTCGCCAGCCCGCGCATCACCCGCCACGCCGGTCCGATTCAGATCACCCGCCAACCAGGCGAACCGTGCCGGGCGCGTCTCTGCACCAATCCATTTGAAAGCCGCGAGCGCATCATACTCGATCGAAACGGCATGATCGGCCTGTTGGTCCGCCACCTGTGTTGGTGCGAAGTGCCGCATCAGCGCCGTCTCCAGCGCACCGCCATGCAGGCCCTCCCGCGCCTCACGGGCGCTGATCGCATCGACGGGGGGTGGAAAATCGAAGTAGCAGGCCTTCACGACCAGTAGCCCGAGATCCCGGCGCAGCCGCAGCGCTGCGGTGTCCATCGCGGCGAGATTGCCACCATGGGCGGAGAACATCACCAACCGACGGAATCCCGATCGTGCCACAGAGGCTCCGATGTCATAGAGCATCGCCTCGAAGGTCGCCGGCTCCAGCGCCAGGGTCCCTGGAAAGCCCGCATGCTCGATACCCTGGCCAACGTTGAGTGTCGGCAGGCGCAACACCGACCCACCGCCCGTGCAGCGCTCGATCGCGGCCATCGACAGGCCCTCAGCAATACAGGCATCCGTCGACAGCGGCAGATGCGCACCGTGCT
This sequence comes from Spiribacter curvatus, assembly GCF_000485905.1. Taxonomy (NCBI): domain Bacteria; kingdom Pseudomonadati; phylum Pseudomonadota; class Gammaproteobacteria; order Chromatiales; family Ectothiorhodospiraceae; genus Spiribacter; species Spiribacter curvatus. The sequence continues at coordinate 1,385,257 of NC_022664.1, forward strand.
GTTCGACCGCACCCAGCGGCAGCAGGGCGACCGCGTCGTTACCACTGGCGCTGGCCAGTGATTGCGTGGTGTGATCCGCCCACTCCGCGGTGGTCATGCCAGCGTCTCCAACCGATCCAGCCGTGCCGCCAGTAGCCCGGGAAAGTGTTTGAACCAGGTCGCGTTGAGCGGCGAGGGATGTGGCAGCGGATGCAGTGTCAACCGGCGGAGTGTGCCATCGGGGCCGCGGTAATCGAGGCATAGCGACTGCTCGAAACGGTCCTCGCGCTGCCAGTACTGTTGCAGTTGCTCACGGACCGCCGCCGTCTGGCCAAGACCGAACCAGAAAAAGGCTTCCCGGCCGAGCGTGATGACGTCGCTACCGTTCCACAGCTCGAGGAGAACGTCGGCGACCAGTGGTTGGAAGCGTCGCTTCACCGCCATCGGCCAGGCCTTGTTGCCCAGTGGTTTGTAGGGAACAGTATTGGCCCAGAAGTAGGGAGCACCCGCAGCGAGGGCATCGCGGGTTCCATTCATCTCGCCGCCGTGATGACGCTGAAACAGCACCCGCCGCACCTGCCGGCCGCCCGCGCCGATGAATGGAACCCCGACATGGATCTCGTCCCGACCCGGGTCCCGGCCGAAAAAGGCGATCCGGGCATCGGCCGGCCCAAGTCCGAAAATCGGCTCGGTGGGTTGCCGGCCAGCGGCCTCGTAGACGGCTTCATCACGCCCGGCGAGGCCCTCCGAGGCGCTCTGGAACCGCTCCATCAGAGCGGTGGGGAGATCGCGCATTTCAGTGCACGGTCGCCTGGCGCTCGCGGGTTTCCTTGAGCACGCCGACAACGTCTTCCTCCCAGCTCTTGGCGAGGGGGGACTGCGCAACCAGCGCCGAGACTTCGTCCGCACTGACCGGGTCGCCGCCGTCGTCACCCACGGCAAGCCGGGAGTGATCCCGGTCACGGAGCTCGTAGGCACGCTCGCCGCTGTCGCCATCGCCGACCCGCAGGGTGATCTCGTCGGCGTCGACGATTGCCCGCCAGTTGACCTGCGCCATCCAGCCACGGGCGTTGGAGTACAGAGACACGCCGGCGAGCTCATGGCCGCTGCCGCGTTGATTGTCCATGACGTGGACGCTGCTCGAGAGGTGCTCGAATGGGTTGTCTTCGAGGATCTGCAGGAGCTCTTTTTTGGGAATGACGGCCTCTGCTCGCATCAAATCCACCTTTGCGGTCGCATAATTCATCACCTGCATCATACAACCCGACCGCCGGTCTGTTGACCCATATCCGCATCGCGTATGCTCTAGTTGTCGAAATTGATTTCCTGAGCAACGGCTACTCGATCATGTCCAACTCGATTCGCCAGAGGCAGCGCCGTGCCGAGCGCACCCGCGACTTCCTCAAGGAACTGACCCAACGCTACCCCGCCTGCTTCAGCAGCCAGCGCGATGCGATACGCCCCCTCGAAATCGGCATTGAAAAGGCCCTGCGCGCAGCCCTTGATCATGACGATGGCGATCAGGCGGCGCCCAACTGGCTCATCCGCCAGGCACTCGCCCGATACACCCGCTCACCGGCGTATCTGAATGCCATCATCGCTGGGCACGAACGGATCAATCTACAGGGCGAAGCGGTCGAGGCGGTCACCGAGTCCGCGATCAACCGCGCCCACGAGCAGCGTGCTGAGCAGAAACAGCGCAGCGCCGAGCGTAAACGCCAAAAGGCCGAGGAGGCCGAGGCGCGCAAACGCCAGGAGAAGCTCTCGCAGCTCGCGGAGCGCTTCAATCAGTAACCCCTGCCAAGCCGCAACAGGACACCCCAGTGAGCTCATCCATTGATCTGAAGGCATTGAGTCGGGACGCGCTGGCCTCGCTGCGCGACCGGGTCGAGACCGAACTCGAGGCGCGTGCATTCGAGGATCAGCTGCGCCGCGAACTGCAGTCCCACCTCAGCCGGCAGGCCTGGATCGACGATCATCATCAGGCGCAGCGGCGCCGGCGCTGAGCCAGTCTCCAACGATGGCGCAACGCATTGTCTCGCTGCTTCCCGGAGCCACGGAGATTGTCGCCGCGCTGGGACTCGCCGACCGGCTGGTGGGTATTTCCGCTGAATGCGACCAGCCATCCGCCCTGATGGATCGGCCACGCGTCAGCATCGCCGCCCTGGATACCGGGGAAACGGACCCCGCTGCGATCGACCGCGAGGTGCGGGCACGACTGGCGAGCGGCGCGCCGCACTTCCGCGCTGACAGCGACGCCCTGCGGGCACTGCGACCCGACCTCGTGCTCTCGCAGTCGCTTTGTGATGTCTGTGCCGCCACCCCCGACAGCCTGACCGCCAGGGCGATTGGCGATGCCACGGTGCTGGCGCTGGATGGTCGCGACCTCAAGGGACTGCTTCGGGATATCGAGCGGGTGGCGGCCGCCGCTGGCGTGCCCGATCGGGGCGTGAGGCTTATCCAGTCACTCGAACGACGGCGGCGGACGGTCGCCGAGCGGCCGCGCTCAACCGCGCGGGTGCTCGCCGTGGAATGGCCGGAGCCATTGTTCATCGGCGGCCACTGGGTACCGGATATGATCGTGACGGCCGGCGCCCGGGCGCTGAATGCGCCGGGCGATCACTCGGTCGCAATCGACTGGGACCAGGTCCGCGATTTCGCACCAACGGTCGTACTGGTACTCCCCTGCGGACAGTCCATTCGCGGAGCGGCGACCGGACTGCAGTCGCTGCAACAGCGGCCGGGCTGGCGCGCACTCCCCGCCGTCCGGCGCGGTGAGGTCTATCTCCTCGATGGCAACCGATACTTCAGTCGCCCGGGGCCCGCGGCGTTCACGGGTCTCGAGATCACCGCGCATATCCTCGGTACCGACGCCACCGACCCGGCACCCGGCGCCTGGCGCCGCGCCACGGAGTAATGCCGATGGGTTGGGAGGGATGGCTGACGATCCTCATCGTGCTCTCGGTTCTGGGCGGACTGGCAACCGGCCTCGCCTCGCCGGTGGGCATTCTCTTCACGGGGCTGGCCCTGTTGGTCACAGCAAGCGCAGTCACCGGAAGCGAGCAACTGCTGGATGCCGCGACCGCCGCGGAGGGGTTTGGCAGTAGTGGCCTGATCACGGTTGGACTGCTGTTCGTCGTGGCCTCAGGACTCACCCGCACTGGAGCGATCGCGATGATCGCCGAACCACTCATCGCCCGGTCCCGTGGGCTGCGCTCTGCCCAGCTGGGCCTGCTGACTCCGGTTGCCGCGCTCAGCGCGTTTCTCAACAACACCCCCATTGTCGCGGTCTTCCTGCCGGTGGTGGATGACCTCGCGCGACGTCTGCAGTTACCGGCCTCGCGCCTCTATCTGCCCCTCAGTTATGCCGCCATCCTGGGCGGGACCTGCACGCTGATCGGCACCAGCACCAACCTCATCATCAATGACCTCGCGAGCGCCGGCCGCGGGATGGAAGGCCTTGGCTTGTTTGATCTTGCCTGGGTCGGCGTACCGATCACGCTGGTCGGGCTTGTGTATCTGTTAACAGCCTCTCCATGGCTCCTGCCCGATCGCCGTGACAGCGCTGCCGATCGACTCGACCCACGGCAGTACACCGTCGAAGTCGAGGTGATCCGCGACGGACCGCTGGTCGGCAAGTCGATCAAGGACGCCGGGCTACGGCATCTGCCGGGACTGTTTCTCGCCGAGATTGAGCGCGAAGGCCAGCTCATTCCCGCTGTCGGCCCCAGCGAACGGTTGCGCGCCAGTGATCGGCTGGTGTTTGTCGGGGTGCTGGAGTCGGTGGTCGACCTGCATAAGATGCGGGGGCTGCGGCCGGCCACCCGGGCCGTCGAGGATCTCAATGAGCCGCGGCGTGAGCGCTGTCTGGTCGAGGCCGTTGTCTCCGAGGCCTGTCCACTGGTGGGCCGCAGCATTCGTGCCGGGCGCTTCCGCGAGCGCTATCAGGCCGCCGTCATCGCCGTTGCCCGTGGTGGGCGTCAGCTGCCCGGCAAGATCGGTGATATCGTCCTGCGCCCCGGCGACACCCTGCTGCTCGAGACCCACCCGAGTTTCGTCGACCGCCAGCGCGATGCGCGCGACTTCTATCTCGTCAGCGGCGTCGAGGACTCGGCACCGCCGCAGCACGACAAGGCCTGGCTGGCGATACCGATCCTCGCCGCTATGGTGGCGCTCGCGGCGACGCCCTGGATGAGCATGCTCAACGCCGCCCTGCTCGCCGCCATGGCGCTGGTGGTGACACGCTGCATGCAGCTCGGCGAAGCGATCCGCAATGTCAACTGGAATGTCCTGCTGGTCATCGGCGCCGCGCTCGGCATCGGCCAGGCCATGGACAATAGCGGCGCCGCCGCCGCCATCGGCGGCCAGGTCATGGCACTCACTGACGGCCGGCCGCTGCTCGCCCTCGCCGCCATCTATCTGCTGACAATGGTCACCACCGAAATGATCACCAATAACGCCGCGGCGGTGCTGATGTTCCCCATCGCCATGGCGGCCGCAGAGTCGCTCGGTGTGTCCGCCACGCCGTTCGCCATTGCAATCATGATCGCGGCATCGGCAGCATTCGCCACACCCATCGGCTACCAGACCAACCTCATGGTCTTTGGCCCGGGCGGCTATCGCTTCGGCGACTATGTCCGCTTTGGTCTGCCGCTCAACCTCATTGCCATGACCCTGGCATTGCTGATCATCCCCAGGGTCTGGCCGCTGTAACGCGGGACCGCTAGGCTGTCGGCATGACTCAAGGCAATCGATCGGAGGCTTCAATGGGGGCGCATTTCAATCCGGATCACGCACGGGAGATGGTCGAGGCGGATTGGCACGAGAGCATCCGCCCGGCACTGGAGGCGTTCATTGGCATCCCGGCAAAGTCGCCCGCCTTCGATCGGGACTGGTCGGACAACGGCCATATCGACGCAGCGGTCGCGCTGGCGGAGGACTGGTGCCGGCAGCAGGCCCCGACCGGCAGTCACGTTGAGGTGATCCGTCTGACCGGGCGGACCCCGCTGCTATGGGTGGATATACCCGGCACCGGTGCCGGTGAGACCCTGCTCTACGGGCATCTCGACAAGCAACCCGAAGCCAGCGGCTGGGACACTGACAAAGGCCCCTGGACGCCGGTGGTCGAGGGTGACCGCCTTTACGGCCGTGGTGCGGCGGATGACGGGTATGCCGTGTTCGCATCGCTCGAAGCGGTCCGGCTCCTGCATGACCAGGGCATCCCCCATCCACGCTGCATGCTGCTCATCGAGTGTGCCGAGGAGAGCGGCAGCCCGGATCTGCCGGCCTATATCGACTATCTCGGCCGTCGGCTGGGTCAGCCGGGGCTGGTGGTCTGCCTCGATTCGGGCTGCGCCAACTACGACCAGCTCTGGGTCACCACCTCGCTGCGCGGCATGGCCGCCGGCGATCTGAGGGTGCGGGTCCTCGAGCAGGGCGTGCATTCCGGTGACGCCGGCGGCGTCGTGCCATCAAGCTTTCGCATTGCCCGCTCGCTCCTCGATCGCATCGAGGATGCCGCGACTGGAGCGGTCCGCCTGCCAGCGCTCCAGGCCGATATCCCCGCCGAGCGACAGGAGCAGGCGCAACGGGCAGCGACGGTCGTCGGTGGCGATCTGGCCGGGAAGTTTCCATGGGCGAATGGGACCCAGCCAAACAGCGATTCCACACAGACACTCATCCTCAACCGCACCTGGCGCCCCGCATTGGAGGTGATCGGCGCCGATGGCCTACCGGCACGCGCTGAAGCCGGCAATGTCCTGCGATCCGAGACTGCACTGCGGCTCTCGCTCCGGCTGCCGCCCACCGTGGACGGTGACACAGCGACCCGGGTGATGGCGGACACCCTGACGGCCAATCCGCCACAGGGCGCCGAGGTCAGTTTTCGGGCCGCTGGAGCCGCCAACGGCTGGAACGCGCCGGCATTCGCCGGCTGGTTGGGGGACAGTCTGGTCGCGAGCTCGGAGCACTGGTTTGGCAAACCGGCGGTCTTCATGGGCGAAGGCGGTAGTATCCCACTGATGAATCTCCTTGGCCGCCATTTCCCGGCAGCGCGATTCCTGGTCACTGGTGTGCTGGGCCCGGGCTCGAACGCCCATGGCCCCAATGAATTCCTCCACATGCCGATGGCGAAACGCCTCAGCGGTGTGGTGGCCGAGGCACTGGCCGCCCAGGCGGCGGCCGGATAAGCGGATCCGGCGCTACCAGGGAATCGGGGCGCCATCCCAGGCGAAAAAGCCGCCCGAGTCCTCAAGGCTCGCCGCATCGATACGCTCGAGGAGCTTGCCGGCGGCGAACTCGGTCCGGAACAGCTTGCCCTCGGGGACGCGCTTCTGGAATGGCTCTGACAGCCCGGTGTCGGTGGTGCCGGGGTGCAGCGCGAGGCAGATCACCCGCCGCGCCCGACGCCGGCACTCGATGGCCATATCACGGGTGAACATGTTCTGCGCCGCTTTACTGGTCCGATAGCCGTACCAGCCTCCCAACCGATTGTCGGTGATACTGCCAACCCGCGCCGAGAGACTGGCGAACACCGCCCGATCGGCATGGTTGAGCAGTCCCAGGCAATACCGGCCGATCAACGCCGGAGCCAGCGCGTTCACCCGATAGTTTGCCAGCATCGCCTCGGCATTGATGTCCTCGAGGCGTTTTTCCGGCCAGATGCCCCGAGCCTCGTCGTGGAGCAGACCGAATGCATTGATGAGCAGATGCAGGCGCGGGCTGTCGCCACGCAGCGTCTCGGCCAGCCGGGCGATGCTCGACTCATCGAGGATATCCACCGGTACCGGCACACAGCGCTCACCATAGGCCTCGCGAAGCGCTGTGAGCCGCGGGCCCTGGGGCGTCCGCGAGGCTGCCCAGACCCGGCGCGCGGGTGAGTCGGCCAGGAGCTGCTCGACCAGCGCCGCACCAATTCCCCCGCTGGCCCCCACCACCAGGACGTTCGAGTCGCCATCGAGCGTATTCATCATTCCAGTCCTCATGCCGCGTTATAATCGAATTATGTCAGTCCCACTCATCCAGCCCACCCGTCTGGGTCTCTACTGTGCCGCCGGCGACTTCCACATCGATCCCTGGCGACCCGTGCCACGGGCCCTCATCACCCATGCCCACGCCGATCATGCCCGCCCCGGGAGCGGTGAGTACTGGGGCAGCCATGCGGGACTCGGGCTGATGCGACGGCGGTTGGGCCCCAGGGCCGTGCTCAACGGCGTGCATTACCGCCAGGCATTGCGGTTCGGTCCGGTCACGGTCAGCTTCCATCCCGCCGGCCACATCCTCGGCTCGGCACAGATCCGCGTCGAGCACGAGGGCGAGGTCTGGGTCGCCTCCGGAGACTATAAACGTGATCCCGATCCGACCTGCGCGGCCTTTGAGCCGGTGCGCTGCGATACCTTCATCACTGAAGCCACTTTCGCCCTGCCCGTCTACCGCTGGCCGCCGGTGGAGACAGTCGCCGCGGACATCCACCATTGGTGGCGACGCAACGCCGCGAACGGGCGCACGACAGTGCTCTTTTCCTATGCCCTCGGCAAGGCCCAGCGCCTGATGGCGGCGCTGCCGACGGAGCGCCCCGGCCCGATCTATCTCCACGGTGCCGTAGCACCACTCACCGAGGACTATCGCGAGGCGGGCATTGCCCTGCCGGACACCCATCGGGTCAGTGAGGCACCGAAGGACGAGGACTACGCGAGCGCACTGGTGATCGCGCCGCCCAGCGCCGCCGGGTCCACCTGGATGCGCCGGTTCCGCCGTCCGGCCCTCGGCTTTGCATCCGGCTGGATGCGGATTCGGGGTAACCGCCGGCGTCGGGGCTATGATCGTGGCTTCGTCATCTCCGATCATGTCGATTGGCCGGGACTGCTTCAGACCATCGAGGACACCGGCGCCCGGGAGATCCTCACCACCCATGGCCGTGCGGACGAACTGGTCCGCTATCTGGGCGAGCAAGGCCTGCAGGCCCGGCCGCTGGCGACGCTCTACGGTGATGACGGAGACAGTGGGGAGGACGGCTGATGCAGGGTTTCGCCGATCTGTTCCGTGCGCTCGACGAGCAGCGCGGCACCAACGCCAAGGTCGACGCCATGACCGAGTACTTCCGCCAGGTATCAGCCGCTGACGGCGCCTGGGCGGTCTACTTCCTCAGCGGCCGTCGACTGAAACGGCTGATCGGCCCGGTGCAGCTGCGCGAGTGGCTGACGCAGATGACCGGCCTGCCCGCCTGGCTGATTGAGGAGACCCATCAGCATGTAGGCGATCTGGCCGAGACGGTCGCGCTGATGCTCGAGACACCGACACGCACCGCTGGCGACGGCGACGGCGCGGATCCCGGCCTCGCCACCTGGGTGGAGTCACGGATCCTCCCGCTCCGCGATCTGGATGACGCAACCCGTCGCCATCAGGTCACCACGGCATGGTGCGAGCTCGACGAGGCAGGGCGATTCCTCCACACCAAGCTGCTCACCGGCGCGCTGCGGGTGGGGGTCTCACAGACCCTGGTGGAACGGGCCCTGGCGCGGGCCAGTGGTCATCCACGTCCGGTCATCGCCCACCGGATGATGGGCCAATGGTCTCCCGAGCCTGCGTTCTACACCGGACTCTTCGATGCGAGCTCCGGGCAGGAAGACGCCTCCCGCCCCTATCCCTTCTTTCTCGCCCATCCCCTCGAGGGCGATCCGCGCGAATCGCTGGGTGCCATTGACGACTGGCAACTGGAGTGGAAGTGGGATGGCATACGTGCCCAGCTGGTACGACGCGACGACGCGGTCTATCTCTGGTCGCGGGGCGAGGCGCTGGTCACCGAGACCTTTCCCGAACTGATCACGGCCGCCGACGCACTGCCGGCGGATACCGTGATCGATGGCGAGATCCTCGCATGGCAGGACGACGTCCTGCCCTTCGCCCAGTTGCAGCGCCGTCTGGGGCGTAAGCGCGTGACGCGTCGGTTCATGAACGAGGTCCCGGTGAGACTGATGGCCTACGACCTGCTTGAGGCCAACGGCGAGGACCTGCGCGGTGAGCCACTGACATCCCGCCGCACCCGGCTTGAGGCCCTGATGGCGCCGATGGAACCGCCGCTCATGATTTCACCGCTGATTGAATCAACGAGCTGGTCGGATCTTGCCGGCCGCCGCGACGAATCCCGTGACCGGGGCGTCGAGGGCATCATGCTGAAAGGCCGCGACACCCGATACGGCACGGGTCGATCCCGTGGCCCATGGTGGAAATGGAAGGTCAGCCCGCTCACCCTCGATGTCGTGCTGCTCTATGCCCAGCCCGGTCATGGACGGCGGGCCAACCTCTATACCGACTACAGCTTCGCGGTCGCCGATGGGGATCAGCTGGTGCCCATCGCCAAGGCCTACTCCGGGCTCGACGATCGCGAGATCCGGCGCCTCGACCGATGGATCCGACGCAACACGAAAGAGCGGTTTGGCCCGGTCCGCTCGGTCGAACCCGTGCAGGTCTTTGAACTCGCGTTCGAGGGCATTGCCCCCTCGTCCCGGCACAAATCCGGGCTTGCACTGCGCTTTCCACGGATCGTCCGCTGGCGCGAGGACCTGGGGCCGGCCGATGCCGATACGCTGACCCAGGCGCGGGCGCTGCTGCCTTGAGTACCCAGGCGCGGGCAAGGCTGACCGAGTGGTTCGCGCAGAACGGCTGGCAGCCGGCCGATTTTCAGCACACCGCATGGGATGCCTATGGCCGGGGCGAGAGTGGGCTCATCCACTCCGCCACGGGCTCCGGGAAATCGTTGGCGGCCTGGGGCGGAGCGCTGATCGAGGGGCTGGACGAGGCGGCTGCCGGGGGTCGGCGACCGGCCGGGTTCAGAGTCCTGTGGATCACGCCGTTGCGCGCACTCGCGGGTGACACCGTCCAGAATCTGGCAACAGCCGCCGCCGGTGTGGGTCTCGACTGGCGGGTCGAGAAACGGACCGGTGATACCCGCAGCAGCACCCGGACCCGTCAGCGTCAGCGGCCACCCGAGGCCCTCGTCACCACCCCAGAGAGCCTCTCGCTGCTGCTCTCCTACCGCGATGCCGGCCGCCAGTTCGAGGATCTCCAGGCCGTGATTGTCGATGAATGGCATGAGCTCATCGGTACCAAACGGGGCGTCCAGCTCGAGCTCTGCCTGGCGCGGCTGCGACAGCTCTCCCCCGGACTGCGCACCTGGGGACTGTCGGCGACGCTGGGCAATCTCGACGAGGCCCGTGACTGCCTGCTCGGTCAGGAGACGACGGCGGGGCGGCTGATCGAGGGCCCGGCCGCACGCCCCATTGATATCCGCACCCTCGAACCCGGGACCAACGAGCGCTTTCCATGGGCCGGTCATCTGGGTACACGACTGATCGACGGCGTGATCGCCGAGCTAGAGGGGCCCGGGAGCTGCCTGCTTTTCACCAACACCCGCTCGCAGGCGGAGCTGTGGTTCGAATCGCTGGTCCGCGCCCGTCCGGACTGGATCGAGGGACTGGGGCTGCACCACGGTTCCATCGATCGCTCACTCCGCGACCGGATCGAGGCGGGACTCGCCGCCGGCACGTTCCGCTGCGTGGTCGCCACCGCGAGCCTCGACCTCGGCGTGGATTTCGCACCGGTGGACCGAGTCATTCAGGTCGGCAGTCCCAAAGGCGTCGCCCGCCTCGCGCAGCGCGCCGGTCGGAGTGGTCACCAGCCTGGCCGCCGCAGCACCGTGCTATGCGTGCCCACCAATGCACTGGAGATGGTCGAGATCGCCGCCGCCCGACGCGCCTGGGCGGCCGGTGAGGTGGAGGCGCGGCGGCCGCTGCGCGACAGCCTCGATGTCCTCGCTCAGCATCTGGTCACACTGGCCGCCGGTGACGGCTTTGACGCCGATGCCCTCTATGCGGAGGTCCGCGGCACACATGCCTTCGCGGGACTGGAGCCGGCGGCGTGGCAGTGGACACTCGACTTTGTCACTCATGGCGGTCCGGTCCTTGCCGCCTATCCGGATTTCCAACGCGTAGTGCGGGACACGGAGGGCCGACACCGCATCGCCGGTCGGAGCCAGGCGAGTCGCCATCGCATGAGCATCGGCACGATCACCAGCGATGCCGCCATCGCGGTGCGCTATCAGGGTGGCGGCCATATCGGCACCATCGAAGAGAGCTTCATCGCGCGTCTGCGACCGGGCGATGTGTTCCTGTTCGCCGGACGCAGCCTCGCTCTGGTCCGTGTCCGGGATCTGACCGCCTACGTCCGCCGCGCCAGCGCTCGGCGACAGGCCGTCCCTCGCTGGCAGGGCGGACGGCTGCCCCTGTCGACTGCCCTCGCCGACCATGTGCTCGCACTGCTCGCCGATGCGGCTGAGGGCCGCTTCGAGGCACCGGAGACGGCGGCTATCCGGCCGCTGTTGAGCGTACAGGCCGAGTGGTCCGCCCTGCCCCGACCGGGCACCCTGCTGATCGAACGGACACGCTCCCGCGAAGGGAAACATGTGTTCATCTATCCCTTTGCCGGCCGGCTTGCCCACGAGGGATTGGCCACGCTCTGCGCCTGGCGGCTCGGGCAGCATACGCCGGCCACCTTCAGCCTGTCGGTCAATGACTATGGCTTTGAGCTGATGGGCCGCGACATCCCCCATCTGGATGCGCCAGGCTGGCAGGCCCTTTTCGACGACCGGGATCTGATCGATGACCTGATGAGCGCCATGAACGCCAGTGAACTGGCCCGCCGCCAGTTCCGCGACATCGCTCGGGTGGCGGGACTGGTGTTCCAGGGCTATCCGGGCAAGGGCAAGAGCGCGCGGCAGCTACAGGCATCCAGCGGACTGATGTTCGATACCATCGATCGCTACGATCCGGACAACCGGCTGCTCGATCAGGCGCGCCGCGAGGTGCTCGACAGTACCCTCGAGGTGGAGCGGCTGCGCACCACGCTGCAGCAGATGGCGGATGCCGAGCTGCTCATCCACACCACCGATCGGTTCACGCCGCTGGCCTTCCCGCTCTGGGCCGAACGGCTGCGCAACCGGTTGACCACACAGAACTGGCAGGATCGTGTTGCCCGCATGGTCGCGCAGTTGGAAAAGGCCGCTGGTCAACCATGACCCTGCAGTCACTCAGTTTCGCGGGCCAGACACTCGATCTACTCCCGCAGCGGGCGGTGTTCTGGCGACAGACCGGCGCGCTGCTGCTGGCCGATCTGCATCTGGGCAAGGCCGCGGCCTTCCGACGCGCCGGGCTTGCGGTCCCCGAAGGCGACAACCAGTCGACACTGCAGCGCGTGGATGCGCTGATCAACGCCTGGCAGCCGCGATCACTGATCCTGCTTGGCGATATCCTGCACGCCTCGCTCGCCGCCGATCCAGCCCTGCACCAACAACTGCTGGACTGGCGCACGGGCCATCCCTCACTCGCGATCATCGCCATCATTGGCAACCATGACCGCGATATCCGTCAGCTCGAGCCCGCCGTTGACTGCCGGGTCGAGGGACTCGAGACAAACGGTCTGATCCTTCGCCACCACCCCCCGGAGAACGCCTCGGCGGGGCCCTGGATCGGTGGGCACTGGCATCCCATGGTGCGGCTGGCCGCCGGCGGCGACAGCCTGCGACTGCCGGCGTTCATTCACGAACCCGGCGATGGTCTGGTGGTACCCGCTTTCGGTGGTCTGACCGGCGGTGTACTGATTGAGCGACGGCCGGGACGACGGCGCTATGTAACCAGTGAGGCCGCCGTGTTCGGGATCGACGCCCCTCAGCGCTCGGACTGAACCCGCATCCGCCGCACCATCCAGAGCCAGCGAAGCACCCAGATCCAGCCGATCATGAGCGTGACACCCCCAAGCGGCGTTACCGGCCCAAGCAGGCCCGGTCCGCCCAGGGCCAGCCAGTAGATGCTGCCGGAGAACAGAACGCAGCCGAGCCCGATCAGTAATGCGGCGTGGCTGCGCACCTGGGCGGCCGGGAAACGGTCGGCCATGGCGCCCAGCACGAACAGCGCCAGACCATGGATCATCTGATAGGTCGCGGCCGTCTCCCAGGCGGCGCGCGTTGACGCCGGCAGGTCAGGATTCAGGGCATGGGCACCGAGCGCGCCAAGCAGCACACCCGTACCCACTAGCAGGACGCCCACCACGAGGCTGGGATAGCCGGCAATCCTTTCGTTCGAATCCATGATTGCAACCCTTTACACAAAAAAAAGCCGACAGGAGTGTCGGCCAAGAGGAGGAGAGAGAGGTAAACTCTGTGTTGCGATGCAGTATAGCACTTCATCGACCTGCGCCAACAACCGTGTGATCCGTTCTGTCTATTCCCCACGCATGCGGCTCCGCAATGTCTCCGCCTGGGCACGGATTGCCGCGCGCTGCCCGTCGGTCTTGCGCTGCAGGTTGCGGTACTGGAACTGCAGTCGCCGATTACCGGCAAGCTGTTCCTCGTGCCGGTCGAGGAAGTCCCAGTAGAAAGTGGTGAACGGACAGGCCGTCTCGCCCACCGCCTCTTTCGGGTTGTACCGGCACTGCGCGCAGGCGTTGCTCATCCGGTCGATGTAGGCACCGCTGGCACAGTACGGCTTGGTTCCGACGACACCCCCGTCGCCGAACTGGCTCATCCCCAGGGCATTGGGAAGGCTGACCCAGTCGGCGGCATCGAGATAGAGCGCCATATGCCACTCGTGGAAGGCGTACGGATGGACCCCGTAGAGCTGAGCGAATAACCCCAGCACCATCAGGCGCTGGATATGGTGGGCATAGCCATGGCGCAGCAGCGCCGACATCGCATCGGCGACACAGGCCATGTCGGTCTTCCCATCCCAGAAAAACGACGGCAGATCAGCCTGGTGGTCGAGGGCATTCAAATCGGCATAATCGGGCATCCGCAGCCAGTACACTCCGCGGATGAATTCCCGCCATCCAAGGATCTGGCGGACGAATCCCTCGACCGCGTTGAGCGGCGCATCGCCTGCCGCCAACGCCGCCTCTGCCCGCTCCAGACAGGCTCGTGGGTCGAGCAGATGCAGGTTGAGCGAGGTCGAGAGCCGGGCATGATAGAGCAGCGGCTCGCCCACCCAGATCGCATCCTGCCAGGTCCCGAACGCCGGCAGTCGGTAGCGGATGAAATCATCCAGCGCGACCTGCGCCTGATCAGGCGTCACGGGTTGATTGAAGTCGGCTGCATCGCCCGGGTGATCGCCATACCGCTGATGGACCATATCGATCACCCCGTGGGTGATGGCATCGGGCTCGAAGACCGGGTGCGCCGGTAACTCACCCGGGCCCGCCGAACCGAAGGCGGCGCGGTTGTCCTTATCGAAATTCCACGCCCCGCCGCTTGGCTGCCCACCGTCCATGAGCACGTCATGGCGCTTGCGCATGCTGCGGTAGAAATACTCCATGGTCAGGCTCTTACGCCCTTTCGCCCAATCCTGGAATGCCTCGCGGCTTGCCAGAAAGTGACGGTCCCGATGCCACTCCAGGGGCACCTGCGCCGCGGTTACGACATCGCACAGGCCCTGCTCAACCGACCAGTCGCCCGCCTCCATCAGCACGACGGTATCGGGCTCCAGCACCGGCAGGTCGGCGGCCAGCCGGTCGGCGGGCCCGTTGATGGTCGCCGACCGGTCGGCATCGTCGGCGGCGTGGTAGTGAACGGTCACGCCGCGTTCCCGCAATTCATCGCGTAAATGGCGCATCGCAGCGAAGTAGAGCACGAGGCGCTGCTGGTGGACCGCCCCGCCAGTCGGGTCGCTGACCGTTTCCGCCATCCAGACAGCATCCTGCCGCGGGTCGACATCGCTGAGTAGCGGGCCGTTGCGATCAAGTTGATCGCCCAGCACGACGATCAGTCGCCGGATTGTGCTCATTCGCGCCTTGCCTCCTGCATCGGGGGAACCAGCATCGACGGGTCGATACGCTGGTCAAACCAGTTCATCCGCCAGTCGAGATGCGGTCCGGTCACACGACCGGTTGCTCCCACCTCAGCGACGATCTCGCCCTGACGGACCCGATCGCCGGGTGCCACCCGCATCGCCGACAGATGCAGGAAGCTCGATGACAGACCCTGACCATGGTCGAGGATCAGTGTTCCACCGGAGAAGAAAAGATCCTTCGCGGCGAGGGTCACCACCCCATCGGAGGGCGCGCGGACCGGCGTTCCGGTGGGCCGCGCGATATCGATACCGTAATGCGGCTGCCGCGGCTCATCGTTGAGGATGCGCTGACTGCCAAAGATGCCCGAGATGGGGCCAGTCAGCGGCCAGACCCAGCCAGCGTCGAAGTGGCGCGCCGCCAGTCGCCTGGATCGAGCCGCCCGAACCGCCGCCGCATCGCGGCGGATCCGCTTCAGGGTCTCGGCATCGGGACTGACCTGATTGCGGTCGAGCCCGTCGATGCGCTGAATGTCGTAATCACGTCGCGCCACCCGAAGGGTGCGTTGCTGACGCGCGCCGTCAGCGAAAACCGCTGTCACTGTCACGGTTTTGGGCGCATCGCGGCCCAGTCCCAGCACGAATCGCCCATCGGCATCCACAGGGATCTCGTGCCCCATCGCCCGGACCCTGGCGTCGGGTGCCACCTGCCCATGCAACAGACCACCCTGGCGACGGGGCCCCTCCATCTCCAGCGCCGCCGCTCCCAGCGAGAGGCATAGCAGGAGCAGTCCGATCGTCGTATGGGTGATGGTCATCGCAGGGATCCTTTCCATGAGGTCAGGACGGTGCATCCGCCAGCGGGCGACAGCGTGGACAGATACCCTCGATTTCAACAGTCTGCTCGAGCTGCACGAATCCCAGCTCACCCGCGCGATGGTCAAGTGATGCCTCGATCGCATCGTCATCGAGCTCAGCCACTCGATGGCAGTAGCGGCAGATCAGGAACTGGCCGTTGTGACTGTGCTCGGGATGCCCGCAACCGACATAGGCGTTGATCGAGGCCAGCCGATGGACAAACCGCTCAGCCATGAGGAAATCCAGCGTCCGGTACACAGTCGGCGGGGCCGCCGCGGCGGTCCCTTCCCGCAGCCGTGCCAGCAGATCATAGGCCTTGACCGGCTGGTGACTCTCCCAGATCAGCTCCAGCACCCGGCGTCGCAGCGCGGTGAGCCGCCGGCCCCGCTGCGCGCAGAGACGCTCCGCCTCGGCCAGCGCCTCATCGATGCAGTGCTGATGATCGTGATCGTCGCCGGGGAAAGCCCTCATCCGCCTCGTCTCCTGCCTGGGGGTATCAAGCCTAAGCGCTCGCTTGCCGACGGGAAACCCTAGGCCGGGCGGGCGACGCGATTGCGCAGATAGACCGGTTCCAGCTCTGCGGCGGGGATGGCGTCTCCGCGGGCCAGAGCATGCCGCGCCAGCTCCATGGCCGCTCCCATGTCGGGGACGCAGTCGGACCAGACCCCCGTCAGACCGGTCGCCTGCGCGAGCGGCGGATAGGCGGCGAAGCCACTGCCAGCGCCGCACCATTGCCCGGCGGGAAGGCTCGGGCTGACCGGCGGACCCAGCCACTCGGCGGAGACCGCCACCGTGGTTGATTCTGTCCCTGCGCCGCGGCGGAACAGTCCGCCATAGACCTCACCCATGCGTGCATCCAGCAGCACCACCGCGCCGTCCGGCGCGGCATCGGCCTGCAGCACGGCCTCGGCGACGACCTGGAGGGTCGATAGTCCCACCACCGGCCGATCCAACCCCATCGCCAGACCCTGACCGACCCCAGTGCTGATGCGCACACCGGTGAAGCTGCCGGGCCCACGGGTACAGGCAATGGCATCAACCGCCGGACGAGCGATCCCGGCCTCCGCCAGCAACTCATCCGCGAACGCGAGGATCGTAGCGCTCTGGCCCCTGCGCGCATGCGCGACCCGGCTGAGCACTGTTCCGTCGACGGCCAGCGCGACGCTGCAAGGCCCGGTGGTCGCATCGATACCAAGCATCACGGATGACGGGTTCATGGCTCGGCCTCCGGTTCGGGTGCATCGGCGATATCCGCCTCGAAATCGAATTCCAGCTGGATTTCCTCGTAATAGGGATCAAGTCCACCGGCGTAAACCGCTTCCTGGGGCACGATGCGGTAGGTGGATGGCTCACCCACAGGGATCGGCGGACCAATGCGCTGCCGCAGCCAGGCGAAACCGCCCAACAGCAGTCCTGCGCCCGCGAGGGTCCAGAACAGCCCCGCCGGACCGATGAATGACATCAGCTGCGAGGCGACCAGCGGACCAAGGATCATCCCTGAACCGTGAACCAGCAGCAGACTTGCACTGGCACCCAGCATCTGTTGCGGCTCAATGAAGTCATTGGCGAGCGAGAGGGAGATCGGATAGAGCGTAAAGGCCAACCCGCCCCAGAGGATCGCCATGCCGATGACCAGCAGCTCACTGGTGCCGGTCACATAGACGATGCCAACGCTGGAGGCGGTCATCAGAAAGCTCACCCCCATCAGCACATCCCGGCGGTTGAAGCGATCCGAGAGATGCCCGATTGGCCACTGCAGCAGGAACCCGCCGAGGATGCTCAGCCCCATCAGCCAGGCAATACGGCTGTCGCTGAACCCGACGCTGCGGGCATAGACCGGCGCCAGCCCCAGGAACGCCCCGCCCACAACGCCAGCAAGCGCGGAACCGACTACTCCGAGCGGCGAGGCATCGAACAGGTGGCGCAGGCCGACCCGCTCGACCACCGGCAGTGCCGGCGAGGCGATCCGGGTGATCGTGACCGGCACCACAGCCGCGGCGATCAGCATCGCGGCAAGACTGAAGAGCTCGAACCCGCCCGGCTTACCGATCATCAGCAGGAACTGCCCTCCACCCAGGCCGACGTAACTGACGATGCTATAGACCCCGAGCACCTGTCCGCGGCGCTCACTGGGTGTCCGGTCATTGAGCCAGCTCTCCGTCACCATATAGAGACCGGCGAGACTGAAGCCATAGGCCACCCGCATCGCCCCCCAGAGCCAGGGGTCGATCAGCATCGGGTACACCAGGGTACTGATCGCCGCCATCGCAGCGAAGGCCGCGAAACTGCGGATGTGACCGACCCGCGAGATAATACCGGCGCAGACCAGCGTCGCCAGCACGAATCCGACCGAGTAACCGGCCGTCACGATACCGATGACGCCGGTGTTGAAGGCCTCCTCGGACATGCGCACACCGACCAGTGTCGTGAGCAGCCCGCCACCAGTCAGCAGCAGTCCGAACGATACGAACAGTGCAATCAGCGGTGAGAGCGTGCGCTGCATGCGGATACCGACCGTGGGTGGGCGTGGAGTGCGTTGCGAAGTGTCTCGAGGATAGTCGACCTGCCGCGGCATTGCTACTATCAGTGCCTGTCATGACAGGCCAGCCCGGGGGGCGGAATTGATCGACGAAGAAATCCCTGACAAGGGCATCCGGCTGCGCTCACCCACCGCCGATGAGGGGGGTGCCATGTGGGCAGTGGCACGGGATACACAGACCCTTGATCTCAATTCGAGCTATCTCTACATGCTGCTCGCGCGCGATTTCGCCGATACCTGCGTCATCGCCGAACACGACGGCCGGGTCGTCGGCTTTGCCAGCGGCTATCGCCGACCGCGACATCCCGAGGTCGTGTTCCTCTGGCAGGTCGGCATCCGACCCGGCCTGCAGGGTCAAGGACTGGGCAAGCGTCTCATCGCCGCGTTCCTGAGACAGCCTGGCGCTGACCGTGCCAGCATGCTCGAGACCACCATCGCCCCCGACAACGGCGCCTCGCGGGCTCTGTTCCAGTCAATGGCCCGGGAGCTGGATGCGGAGTGCCAGATCAGTCCCTGTTTTCGGGCGGAAGACTTTCCGGATGAAGGTCACCCAACCGAGGAACTGTTCACGATCGGCCCGTATCGGCCGTCGGCACTCAATCGACTGGCCCCCTGAACGGGTCACCACCCCATCAATGCATTCAACCGCAAAAGGATTCGAACCATGAAGATCGTTGATCTGGAAGACATCAAAGGCTCCGAGCGTGAAGTCCACGGCCCCGGCTGGACCAGTCGCCGCCTACTCCTCAAAAAGGACGGCATGGGCTTTTCGTTCCACGAAACCATCATTCCGGCCGGCGCCGAAATGACGCTCTGGTACAAAAACCATCTCGAAGCGGTCTATTGCGTCGAGGGCAACGGCAGCGTCGAGGATCTGGCCACCGGCGAGCGCCATGAGCTGCGGGATGGCGTGCTTTATGCACTCGACCAGCACGACCGCCATGTACTGCGCGGTGGGACAGAGGACATGCGCCTGATCTGCGCCTTCAACCCGCCGGTCACGGGTCGTGAGACCCATGACGCGGATGGCGCCTACGAACTGGTCGAGGACTGATCGGCGAAAAACCCGGTCACGGCATCAAGATCGCGGACGAGTGGCATCGGTGGCAGGCTGCGACGAAACAGTCTGCCGTAGGGTTTGCTGACAATGCGGTTGTCACCGAGCACCAGCACGCCACGGTCCGCGGCATCGCGGATCAGCCGACCCACGCCCTGGCGGAGACCGATGATGGCCTCCGGTAGCTGATATTCACCAAACGGGCTGCGGCCCTGATCACGCAGCCATGCCGCCCGCGCCTGCAACACGGGATCTCCGGGCGAGGCGAATGGCAGCCGATCGATCATCACGCAGGACAGCGCCGGCCCGCGCACATCCACGCCCTCCCAAAACGACTGGGTGCCCAGCAGGATCGCCCCGGCCGTCTGGCGAAACCGCTCCAGCAGCTGTTTGGGCGCGGCGTCGCCCTGCACCATCAAGGCCGGCCAGCCGCGGCCGCGCAACCACTCGGCCGCCTGCTGCAGTGCCCGATGACTGGTGAACAGCATGAACGCCCGCCCTTCACTGGCCTCCAGCACTGGCTCCACGGCCCGCAGATAGGCCTCGTTGAAGCGCGGATCGCGGGGTTCCGGCAGCGATGCGGGGAGGTATAGCAGGGTGTTTGCGGCGTAGTCGAACGGGCTATCGAGTTGCAGCGTCTGCGCCGACTCCACGCCAAGGCGACGTTGAAAGTGCTCGAACGATGCGTTGACGCTCAGCGTGGCCGAGGTCAGCACCCAGGACTGTCCATGGCGTGACCGGCTCCTGCGAAAATGCTCGGCCACGTCCAGGGGTGTGAGCCGTAGCGCGAACCCCTGGCCCCGGGTCTCCACCCAGGCCACCTCCCGGGCGTCGGTCTCATTGGCGAGAAAGCCGCGCAGCGACGATTGGAGTTCATCACTGCGTTTATGGCAGTTCTCCAGTCCTCGCCCGCGGGCCGCCTGGGGCGCGAGCGCCCCGGTCAGCGACTCGAGGGCGGCGGCAAGGTCCGAGGCCGCCTCGATCGCCGCCTCGGGCGCCTCCGCCCATGCCGTGCGTGTGCCATCACCGAGGGCGAGTCGCAACACCGAGCTCTGACGCTCCACCGCACCAGCGCGTTCCGCGAGATCGGCCGAGTCGCCGGCCTCCCGCTGCTGCTCGAGCCGGGTGTCGCGTACCAGATCCTGTAGCTGACGACTCGAAATGGTGACGCCGAAAAACCGCGCGGCGGTCTCTGGTAACTGATGGGCCTCATCGAGGATGTAAACGTCCGCGCTCGGCAGAACCTCACCAAAACCACCCTCACGGAGCGCCCAGTCCGCCATCAGCAAATGGTGATTCACGACCACGACATCCGCTTCCTGCGCCTCGCGTCGGGCCTGCATCAGGAAACAGTCGGCATAGAGCGGGCAGTTCTGGCCCAGGCAGTTATCCGCTGTGGAGGTCACCCGCGGTTGTAGCCGTCCTTCGGCACTACCGGCGGGTGCTTCGGCCAGATCGCCGCTACGCGTGCGGCCCGCCCAGGCCCGAAGCTGCTGGAGACCATCGGCCATCGCCGCGGTCTCCAGACGTCCCTCCTCGAGGGTTCGCTCCATGCGGTAGAGACAGAGGTAATTGCCCCGGCCCTTGAGCAGTGCCGTACGGACCGGGCGCTCCAATGCGGCACGGGCGAGCGGCAGATCGCGATGATAGAGCTGATCCTGCAGCGTCCGCGTCCCGGTAGAAATCACCACCCGCTGGCCCGACAGGAGCGCTGGAATCAGATAGGCGAGCGTCTTACCGGTTCCGGTACCCGCCTCCACGACCAGCGATTCATCACCGTCGATCGCCTCGGCGACCGCATGGGCCATGCGCAGCTGCTCATCACGCGGCGCGTAGTCATCAAGGATATCGGCGAGTGGGCCATCGGCTGCGAGCGCGTGATCAAGCGCGGAGTAGTCGGTCATCAATCCACCGCCGGTCGACGTACGGCCAGATTCACGTAAACGGCGAGCGCTCCGACCATCGCGTAGGTCAACAACGTCCATAGCGGAATACTCAGCCCGAGGACCCGATCGACCTCGGCGCATTCCCCGGAGCCCGAGAGCACCATGCCGACCACCTCGGTGATCGGGAATACGCCCACCAGATAGTCCAGGCCGGGCCCACAGGCCGGCACCTGATCCGCCGGCAGTGACTGCAGCCATAGATGCCGCCAGGCCAGTCCGATCCCGGCGGCAGCTCCAATGGCGCTCAACGCGGCAACGATGCGCCCCGGAAAGAATACGCCCAGCAGTAGTGCCGTCCCGATCGCAACAAAAGCGATTCGCTGGAACACACAGAGCGGGCAGGGCTCCATTCCGCCGACCCCCTCAAGCACCAGCGCGAACCCCACCAGGCCAAAACACACCAGCGCGATGAAAAGATTGACCCGGGCCGGTTGCCGCCACTGTTGCTTGATGAACGCGATCATCCACGTAGTCTGCCGAATGGGCGCCGGCCTCGCCATCCCCATCCGTCATCGGATACCGTGATGGCATGACATTGCTATCACTTGATAACCGCTACCCCGACGAAGCCCCCGACGCCGCTTATGCGTTCTGCGAGCCACGACCGGCGCCCGCACCCGCCATGCAGCTCGCCAATCACGACCTGGCCGCGGATCTGGGTCTCGATCCGCAATGGCTCCGGGGCGATGAGGCGGCGGCACTCTGGACCGGGACACAATTACCCGCCGGCACTCGCCCGGTGGCCCTCGCCTATGCCGGTCATCAGTTCGGGCAACCGGTCCCACAACTCGGTGATGGCCGGGCGCTGATCCTCGGCCAGCTCACCGGCCGGGACGGGCGATTGCGTGATCTACAACTCAAGGGATCCGGTCCGACGCCCTTCTCACGCGCCGGCGACGGCCGTGCGGCGCTGGGCCCGGTGCTGCGGGAGTATGTCGTGAGCGAGGCCATGCACGCACTCGGCATCCCGACGACCCGGGCGCTCGCGGCGGCAACGACCGGTGAGACGATCGACCGGCAGTTCGGGCCGGAACCGGGTGCGGTACTCACCCGCGTGGCGGCAAGCCATCTGCGTTTCGGGACCTTCGAGTACTTTGCGCACCGCGGCGATACGGCGGCGCTGCAGACGCTGACCGACAACGCCATCGACTGGCATGACCCGGATCTGCGGGCGCTGCCGGCAGCGGAACGTGCCGCCGGGCTCCTGCAGCGGGTCGCCGATCGCACCGCCGTACTGGTCAGTGAGTGGCTCCGGGTGGGCTTCATCCACGGTGTGATGAACACCGACAACATGACCCTCAGTGGCGAGACACTGGACTATGGACCCTGCGCGTTCATGGATGGCTTCCGGCCCGATCGGGTATTCAGTTCCATCGATGCGCGGGGCCGGTATGCATGGAACCAGCAGCCCCGCATCGGTCACTGGAACCTGGCACGGCTGGCGGAGTGCCTGATCCCGCTGCTGGACGACGATGAGGACACCGCTGTCAAACGGGCCGAGGGCATTCTGGCGTCCTACTCGACGCGATTCGAAGCCTGCTATAACCGGGTCCTGGCGGCGAAACTGGGGCTGATCGATCACCAGGACGAGACCCCAGTGGCGTCGGCTGAGGGCAGCGAACTGGCTGAGCGTTTTCTAGGGCTTATGGCCCGCCACGAGGCCGACTTCACGAATAGCTGGCGCGCCCTGGCAGAGGGATCACCCGACGACAACCGACAGATCGATGCCATGGCCCAGTGGCTGGGAGACGACAACGAATGGCGGCGCTGGATGGCGGATTACGCGGTGTGCCTCGAGCAGGCCGGCGTCACCGAGTCACAGAGGCGGGCGCGCATGAATGCGACCAACCCCGCTGTGATACCCCGCAATCACCGTCTGGAAATGGCCATACAAGCGGCTCGGCAGGGTGATATGGAGCCGACTGAACAGCTACTGGCGGCGCTTCGGTCGCCCTATCAACCCGTTGATGCATCGCAGTGGCTGCAGACACCGCCGGCCCTTGATGAGCGGATCCCCGCTACGTTCTGCGGGACCTGACCGGGCACTCACAACGACAGTCCCGGAGCGTGACAAAGTCACTGTGTTTCCCTCCTGATCGCGGGAGGCTGGTCACGAGAAGGTCAGGCGAACCTTCCGTGAGGAGGACACATGACGAACGCTTATCCGACCCATCCTTCCCGCCGGCGTTTTCTCGCCGGTTCCGCCGTGGCGGCGGGCGCCGCGGCAACCGGTATCGGCGGTAGCGCGCTCGTCGCAAGCGGCGCTGCGAAGGCCGTATCAACCAACGCCCGGATCGTGATCGCCGGGGCCGGCGCGGCCGGTCTGTCGATTGCCACACGGCTCAACCGCCAGCTCGACGGCGCGCGGATCACACTCATCGACAGTCAGCAGGTCCACCTTTATCAGCCCGGACTGACACTGGTTGCCACGGGCGTTTGGGAAGCGGATCACGTCGAGGACCGAAACGCCCGCTACATGCCGGACAGTGCGGAATGGATCCAGGACGACGTCGTCGCCTTCCATCCGGACCGCAATCAGGTTGAGACCGCCGGGGGCGACCGGGTCGACTATGATTACCTGGTGGTCACAACGGGGCTGCAGCTGAACTTCGACGAGATTGAGGGAATGGATGCGGACCTCATCGGCAGCAACGGGCTGGGTTGCGTTTACGACACGCCGGAGAACGCAGCGCGGACCTGGGACGCCGCCCGCGACTACATCCATAATGGCGGTGTGGGCTTTTCACCCGACCACCGGGACCCATCAAGTGTGCAGGAGCGCCGCTTAAGGTCACGATGCTCATCGAGGATGCGCTGCAGGACAGCGGCATGCGTGATCGTGCCGAGATGCACTATCTGCCGCCGGGTGAGGGGCTTTTCTCCCAGCCGGACATTCACGAGTTCCTCACATCGTATTTCCCGGACAAGCGGAATGTGGCGATTGACTGGAACCACCCGCTCGCCGGCATCGATCCGGCCAATCGGCGGGCCACCTTCGCGACACCACAGGGATCACGGACGGTCGATTACGATTTCATCCATGTGGTCCCACCGATGTCGGCACCGGACATGATCCGCAACGGTGATCTCGGCTGGCAGACGGGCGACTTCCAGGGCTGGCTCGAAGTGGATCAGTACAGCATGCAGCATCGCCGCTACCCGAACGTGTTCGGCGCCGGTGACGTTGTCGGAACGCCAGTGGGCAAGACGGCCGCCAGCGTCAAGGCACAGGCCCCGGTGGTGGCGGATAATCTGGTCGCCGCCATCGACGATCGGGAATTCCCGATGGAGTGGACGGGTTATACGTCCTGCCCACTGATCACCGAGAAGGGTCAGGCGATGCTGGTCGAATTCGACTTCAGCCTCGAGATGACGCCCTCATTCGATTTCCTCAATCCGTTCGAGCCGCAGTGGGCCCCATGGTTTCTCAAGGAGCGGATGCTCCATGCGGCCTACAACGCGATGCTCCGCGGTCGGGTCTAAGGAGAAACGTCATGGAATTCTCGATTTTTGGCATCCTGGCGGTGGTCCTGGAGCTTTTCCGGCCCATTCTGCTGCCGGTGGGACTCGTGATAGGGGTGGATCTTCTCCTGTTCGCAATGGTGGTGGGCCGGCACCGTCGACTGAATCTGGCGGCCGGCCTCAGAACGGCCGCGGGCATCGGTGCGCTGCTTGGTATTTCCGCGGCGCTCTACTTCCCCGCCTGGACCGGCGCCAATCTGGCACAGCTCCAGAGTATCGTTGACTATCTGGCTATCGTTGCCGCCGGCGTCGGGATCGGATTCGCGTCCGCCTGTATCGTCTATCCGCCGATCCAGCTGCTCATGAAAAGGACCGCCTGATCCATGACAGAGTCGACCCGATTGCAGCACCTGCCCATCGCCCTTTTCGCCATGGTCATGGGCATTTCAGGGCTGACATTGCTGTGGCAGAAAGGGGCGATGGTGTTCGGCCTTCCAACGGCGATCGGCCAGGGTTTACTGGTCCTCGCCGGCGGGATGTTCGCCCTGCTGCTGATGGCCTACATCCTCAAGCTCGCGCGCTATCCCGCCGCCGTTCAGGCTGAGCTGAACCACCCCGTCAAGCTCAGCTTTTTCGCGACCATCAGTATCAGCCTGATCCTGCTGGGAACGGCAACACGCCACATACTGCCCGATTTCTCGCTGAGTCTGTGGGCCATTGGCGTCGGCCTGCACCTGGCTCTAACACTGTTCATCGTCGATCGCTGGATGCATCACGAGCACTTTCAGATCGTCCATATCAATCCGGCCTGGTTCATCCCGGCGGTCGGCAACATCCTGGTCCCGATCGCCGGGATGACGCATGGCTATGTCGCGGTGTCATGGTTTTTCTTCAGCGTCGGCCTGATCTTCTGGATGATCCTTCTGACGATCATCTTCTACCGGATCATCTTTCATGATCCGCTGCCGGGCCGACTGCTGCCGACGCTGTTCATCCTCATCGCCCCGCCGGCAGTCGGATTCATCGCCTATGCCAGCATGGTGGGTGGTATGGATCCCTTCGCCCGGATCCTGTTCAACACTGGGCTGTTCATGACGCTGCTTCTGGCTACCCAGATCCGCCGATTCGCCGCGCTCGGTTTTTTCCTGTCCTTCTGGGCCTACTCCTTTCCGCTCGCGGCAATGACGATCGCGGCGATGGTCTATCACCAGCACACGGGTGCCGATTGGGCGCAGTGGCTGAGTGCAGTCCTGATCGCTGTCACGAGCGCGGTCATCCTGTGGCTGTGCCTGCTCACTGTGCGGGCAGCGGGACGCGGACAGATATGCGTCCCTGAATAGTCGTTGGCAGAGCCCGGTTTGATTTGCTTGCGATCAATTCCGCTCGCGCTGACGCTTTCCCGAAGGATCCGCAGTCGGTAGGCTAACCGGTGAAGATTAAAACGCTTACAAAGCGATTTCCTATCCACCATCAAGGGGTGAATTCATGACCGACAATAGTTTCCGTAACGACCGGCGCCGTCTCCTGCGGGGTGCGCTCATGGGCGCTGCCGCTGCACCGATTGGCTACATGGGCGTTCGCGGCTCCAACGCACTCGCCCAGGATATGCCCAAACTCGCCGAGGACGATCCGCAGGCGATCGCCCTGAACTACGTCCATGATGCGACCGAGAAGGACGACATGCGCGAATCCGACGCGGTCTGCGCCAATTGCCGGCTCTAC
Organism: Spiribacter curvatus; assembly: GCF_000485905.1. NCBI lineage: Bacteria > Pseudomonadati > Pseudomonadota > Gammaproteobacteria > Chromatiales > Ectothiorhodospiraceae > Spiribacter > Spiribacter curvatus. The sequence continues at coordinate 1,411,648 of NC_022664.1, forward strand.
CTCGGTAGCCGTGATGATGAGTGGGGCGGTTGCACTGCATTCCCGGGTAAGGCCGTTAATACCAACGGCTGGTGCAGCGCCTGGGTGCGGGCGAGCAGCTAAGGCCGAATCACGTTCGAACGCAAGCCCCCGGTCTCGTCCTCCGAGCCGGGGGCTTTTATTAGGTCGATCGTCGGAACAACCCACGGACCCAACCCGAGGCACTCTCCATGATCCGATCCCTGCTTTCCGCACTGGCTCTGCTGATGCCCGTCCTGGTCCTCGCCCAGGCAGACGACACCGCGCTTCCGGCACCGATCATGGCGCTGGAGGATCGGGGCGCCACCATTGGTGAGGCCTTCGAGGCGCCCGGCGGGCTGACCGGCTACACCGTCAGCTTCCAGGGTCAGACACTCGCCGCTTACGTGACCTCTGACCAGCAGCATGTACTCGTCGGGACACTGCTGGATGGTGATGGCACCAACCTGTCCGAACCCGTCCTCTCCGCCGCCGCCAACGCCGCAAGGCCGGAAAGCGAGTGGGACGCGGTCGCGGATGCAGGCTGGATCGCCGATGGCAGTCCCGATGCGGAACGCGTGATCTACTCGTTCACCGATCCCAACTGTCCCTATTGCAGTCGTTTCTACAAACAGAGCCGGGACTGGGTCGAGGCGGGCGACGTGCAGATCCGCCATGTGATGGTGGGGGTCCTCCGAGAGGACAGCCTGGGCAAGGCCGCGACGCTGCTGGCCGATGACGACCCGGCCGCCGCGCTGGCCGCACACGAAGCGGCGTTCGATGAAGGTGGCGTCACACCGGCTGATCCCATTCCTGAATCCGCGTCATCGACGGTGCAGTCGAATAACGAGCTCATGAGCCGTCTCGGCATCCGCGGCACCCCGTCGGTCTACTACCGTGATGAAAACGGTGACATCCGACTGGCCCGCGGACTGCCCAGGGACGAACGCCTCACCGCCGTTATGGGTGGCCCGCGCCCCGAATGATCAGTACTGCAGTCGACTGCGGCTGTGATCGATATAGTGCGCCCGGATCCGGCGTGTCGCCGGGCCGGGATGGCCGTCGCCGATGGGCACGCCATCAATCGCTGTCACCGGAGTCACAAAGGCGGTGGCACTGGTAATGAAGGCCTCCCGGGCGCCCTGAGCCTCAGCCACGGTGAAGGCCCGCTCAACGACCCCGGCACCGGTTTCCCGCGTGTAGTCGAGCACTGCGGCACGAGTGATGCCATGGAGAATGTCCTGCGATATCGGGCGAGTGACCAGGCTGCCATCGGCGGTAATGATGTGGGCATTGCTCGAGCTGCCCTCGGTGACGTGCCCCCCCTCCACCATCCAGACATCATGCGCACCCCGCTCGTCGGCGAGGGTCTTCATCATCGAGGGGTAGAGCAACTGCGTCGTTTTGATATCGCGCCGATGCCAGCGCTTGTCCGGCTGGGTAATGATCGACAGGCCGGACTCGGCTGCCGGTGTATCAAGCAGTGACTGGGCCTGCGTGAAAAGGATCACCGAGGGCTGAGCATTCGTTGGCTGGAGGAAGCTGCGGTCCGCCACACCGCGGCTGATCTGCAGATAGACCAGCCCCTCACGCAGGTCATTGCGGTGAATGAGCTCGCGGTGGATATCCAGCAACCCGGCCTCCTCCGGATCGAAGTCGATCCCCAGTTCCGCAAGGCTGCGGCGGAGTCGCCTTTGATGGGCATCAAAGTCGACGAGCCCACCGTCGATCACTGCGGTGACTTCATAGACGGCATCGGCGAAGAGGACGCCGCGGTCGAAAATGGACAGACTGGCAGATGCCTCCGGCAGGAAACCGCCATTGACGTAGACGATACGTGACATCCCTCGATTCCCCTTGCACTCGGCTCGACTCGATCATCAGGGTATCACCGCAGCACCCGCCAGATGCGAACCGCCGAGCCGTCGATGATCCGTGCCTGCAGCACGACATCCGCGCCATCGCCGCTGTCATCGGCAAGCGCAGTGAGCCGGTAGCCACAGGCATGGCCACGACAGTCAGCCTGGTTGATCGAGCGGAGCCGCTCAACCAGGACCTCGGGCGCGCGACTCAGCAGCGGGTGGTGGGGCGCACCACTCACCGCCCGCCCCTGCGCCCGGATCACCGACCGCCATGCCGCCCGCTGCGGCGCTGGCACCGGATCCACCGGTGGCCGGGACCAGTCGCTTGCGCGGTCAGCCCCACGACGCAGGGCGAAAGCTGCGGCCTCGAACGTCCTGGCGCGGTCGATCGCAGCGGTGACAGAGCGGGCCTGGAGCATGCCCCGCTCCAGCGCCGACAGGGTGATCAACGCAACGATCACCACCACACCGAGGACTCCGATCAGAGCGATACCGCGCTCATCACCCCTCACGGGCGGCCATTCCGCAGCGCAATGGTGGTCTGCACTGACCGACCGGCCGCGATTGGCGCATCCGGCGCGCTCAGCTCAAGCGCAACCTGCACGGCAACGACATCCAGACCGTCCAGGTCCGCTTCGCCACTGACGGTTCGATCGACGTAGCCATCGCCGTTGTCATCAATGCCCGCTTCGATGCTGAGCGAGCGGACCCCGACCACCAATTCCTCACGATCACCCCCCCTCGACTGGCGACGCCGGAACAGGCTGCGACCCCCTCCATCACCCACCGAGGCATCGACGAAAAAGGTCGTTCGTTCAGGCACGAATATCTCGATCGGATCGCCCATCGGCCAGTAACCCTCGGTCGGTCGTCGGTTGACCGCCGCAGGTCCAGGACCTCGATCGAGGGTGTCAGTGGCCGTATCCGCCTGCCGAAACAGCACGCAGCCACTGCCACGCGCGTTGACCGCGGCCACCGGCTGCCCCGCTTCCACCCCATGAGCCCGATCGAGCGGCAGGTTTTCACCTCTGACGGGTGCTCCCACCAGACCGGCGTGCCCGAGGCTGCGCATCGTACGGATGGTGAGTCCATTGCCAGCGCTGATCACCGTTGCGATGGGGTCAACGCCGGACGCAACCAGATTGCGCCGGCGGTCGGGGTGACAGCCCGGATAACCGGCCTGCCGGAGTGTGCGCGCGATCAGTGCCAGCGCGGTCCCTGCGCCATCCAGTTGACGTGCGGTCGAACGATCCACTCGCTCGATCTGCCGGGCGGTCAGCAGTGACTCCCCGGCGGTCAGCAGGACGACCGCACCGAGACCCGTGGCAATCAGCAGCTCGACCAGCGTCAGCCCGCACTGGCGACGGTGGCCCGTGGTCATGGACGGAATACATAGCGCAGCTGGGCAGCCTCGGCCTGACCCGGACGCCGCCAGGCAAGCGTGATGACACCGCGGCCCGCGCGGGTGCGGGGCCACTCAACGCTGGCCTCACCCTCGGGCAGCCGTTCGGCAACACGATCCCGCCATGCCGCTCGATGGACCGCCGGGAGACCGGACGGGCCGTAGGCCCGCACCTGTTCGGCAAGCGCCATCGCCAGCACGCGTGCATCCGTATGCCACTGCATCTGGCGCAGGTCGTTGCCGGCCCGGGTCTGGCCAAGGATAAGGCCCAGCAGCCCCATCCCGAGAATGGCGGAGGCGACCAGCACCTCAACCAGTGAGCTGCCGGCCTGACGGCTACTGACAGGCGTTGTTCTCGTCGCGTGCATGGGCCCAACGTAGCAGGCCCCCGGTGGTGCCGGACGACCGCTGATCGGCCGTCCGATACCGTCAGGCGGTGACCGTCAGCCGCATTTACTGTCGCCACAGTTGAGGCAGGTCAGGCAGCCATCCATGACCACCATGGCCTTGATGTGACACTTACCGCAGAGCTCAGCGCCCGCGGGATAGCCATCGTCATCCGTCGCGGCATCATTGGCCGGATTGCCTGCCTGGCCACGATCCATGGCCTCGGCCTTTTTCTGCTCGATATAGCGGCGCTGATGCTCATCCAGCCCCTCCGCTTCGATCATGCCGATGGAGCGCAGATGCTGCTCGAGCACCTCGCCGATCTCGGCGACCAGGGAGGGCATAAAGCGACCGCCCTTTTTGAAATAGCCGCCGCGCGGGTCAAAGACACTGCGCAGTTCCTCGACCAGGAAGGTGCAGTCGCCACCCTTGCGGAACACCGCCGAGATGATCCGTGTCAGCGCCACGATCCACTGAAAATGGTCCATGTTCTTCGAGTTGATGAACACCTCGAATGGTCGACGCAGCTCATGCTCCGTGCCCTCGTTGAGTATCAGGTCGTTCACGGTGACATAGAGCGCATGCTCGGAGAGCGGCGTCTTGATCTTGTAGGTCTGCCCCTCGAGGCGCTCCGGTCGCTTCAACTCCTCGTGCATGTGCTCGATCGCAGCGGCCGCCGCCGGGGTATGGCCGGCGTCACTGGCGGGGGCGTCTTCCGCATCCGCCCGGGCGACTTCGTAGTCAACGATCTTGGTATCGATTTTCACTGCCATGGCGTCTGTCCTCAGAATTTCCCGTAGTACCCTTCCTTGAGGGCGTCATAGAGGTTGGCGGCGGTATGAACCTCGCCGTCGTACTCGACCTCATCGCCGCCTTTCACCTCGACGGTGCGGCCGTCATCCAGGCGGAAGCGGTAGATCGTGTTCTCAAGGTCTGACTCCTTGACCAGCACCCCCTGGAACGCCTCCGGATTGAAGCGGAAGGTCGTGCAGCCCTTCAGCCCGTTGTCATAGGCGTACTGGTAGATGCCCTTGAAGTCCTCATAGGGATATTCCGTGGGGACATTGGCGGTTTTGGAGATACTCGAGTCCACCCATTTCTGGGCGGCGGACTGAATGTCGACGTGCTGCTTCGGTGTGACATCGTCCGCGGCAATGAAGTAATCGGGCAGGTTACGGGTCTCCGCATCCATGCTCGGCAGCGCTCCCTCGTCGATGAGCGTGCGGTAGGCGAGCAGCTCGAAGCTGAAGACATCCACCTTCTCCTTCGACTTCTTACCCTCGCGGATCACATTACGGAAGTAATGATGCGCAAAGCTCGGCTCGATGCCATTGGAGGCATTGTTCGCCAGCGACAGGCTGATCGTGCCGGTCGGCGCAATGGAGGTGTGATGGGTGAACCGCGCTCCCTTTTCAACCAGCGCTTCAACCAGCTCCGGCTCCTCGCCGGCGACCCGTTGCATGTAGCGGCTGTAGCGGCCCCAAAGCACTCGGCCCGGGATCGTATCGCCGCTGCTATAGCCATCATCGCGGAGCTCCGGCCGCCAGGCGAGCATCCGCTCGGTGACCGTGAATGACTCATCCATGATCGGCGCCGGGCCTTTTTCCTCGGCCAGTCGCAGGGCCTCGCGCCAGCCCTCCAGCGCCATCTCCCGGGACACCTCTTCGGTAAACGCCAGCGAATCGGCATCGCCGTATTTCATCCGCAGCATCGTGACCGTTGAACCAAGGCCGAGGAAGCCCATGCCGTGGCGGCGCTTGCGCTGGATCTCCTCACGCTGACGCTCGAGCGGCAGGCCATTGATCTCGACAACGTTATCGAGCATGCGGGTGAACAGCGCCACTACACGGCGGTATTCGTCCCAGTCGAAGTGGGCACGCTCGGTGAATGGTTCGCGGACGAACTTGGTGAGGTTCACCGAGCCGAGCAGGCAGGCCCCGTAAGGCGGCAGCGGCTGCTCACCACAGGGATTGGTCGCGCGGATTTCCTCGCAGAACCAGTTATTGTTCATCTCGTTGACGCGATCAATGAGCACAAAACCCGGCTCGGCGTAATCGTAGGTCGAGGTCATGATCATGTCCCAGATCCGCTGGGCCTTGACCCAGCGATAGATCCGGCAGGCAACCAGACCATCGTCCCGCGTCAGATACCCGCTGGCGCGGTTCGGCCATTCCCGCCAGAGCACCTGATCGGCATCGTTGACGTCGACACCCTCGCTCTGCGCCTCTTCGGGCTTCATCGGGAAGGCCAGCGGCCAGTCAGCGCCGTCGCGGACCGCCTGCATGAATCCATCCGTGATGAGCAGGGAGAGATTGAACTGGCGCAGGCGACCATCCTCGCGCTTGGCGCGGATGAAATCCATGACATCGGGATGGCCGACGTCGAAGGTCGCCATCTGGGCGCCCCGGCGCCCTCCTGCAGAGGAGACGGTGAAACACATCTTGTCGTAGATATCCATGAACGACAGCGGCCCGGAGGTATAGGCGCCGGCGCCGGACACATAGGCCCCCTTGGGACGCAGTGTCGAGAACTCATAGCCGATGCCACAGCCCGCCTTGAGCGTCAGGCCAGCCTCGTGGACCTTTTCGAGGATGTCGTCCATCGAGTCACTGACCGTGGACGAGACCGTGCAGTTGATCGTCGAGGTCGCCGGTTTGTGATCCCAGGCACCGGCGTTGGAGGTGATGCGGCCAGCCGGGATGGCCCCGCGGCGCAGCGCCCACAGGAACTGTTCGAACCAGTAGCCCCGGTCTTTCTCGGGCTCGACATCGGCGAGCGCCCGGGCGACACGCTGATAGGTGTCATCGACCGTCTCATCGATGATCGTGTCTTCCTTGGACTTGAGCCGATACTTCTTGTCCCAGATATCGGCGGAGGCGGGCTGGATGGGGATATCGGTGACGGCCTTGGGTAGCGCACGCAATTTAGTTGCGGTTGTCATGGCATTCTCCTTGCGCTGGTCGATTCGGCACCGGAACCGCGACACACGCGGGTTACCGGCGGTTATCCACAACATATACAGGCGATTTCCCGTTCCACCACTACATATTGTGCAATGACCCATAGCCTAACCCAGGACAGGCACAAGTCAAGCCGGACGGGGCGGGCTCAGCACTCGATATCGTGCTCGGTGACGGGGATGAATCGGGCGCCATCGCACTCGGGCTGCAGGACAAGGATATCGGCCTTACGGAAGATCCCGGGGCCCAGTCCCTGACTCTGGTGGGCCAGAGCCTCGACGGTCGGGGTCTCCATGGCCGAATCCGGTAGATCGAGCAGGAAACCGACGATGCGCTCATCATCCAGGGCAAGCGCCCATTCGGTCTCTGTGCGTACCCGTTGGAGCTCACGCTCGAGGTCAGCGTCGGCCGGTGCCTCGCACTGCCCGCCAGCGACCGCGTCCAGCAGTCGTTCAGCCAGGGCAGCGCTGGCCTCACCGCCGCGGTCACCCGGCACCTGCGCCCCCCCGGCGTCGACGAAAGCGCGGGCGAAAAGCAACCGATCCGGGTGGGCGGCCTGCCGGACCGCCTGGCGGGCCGTGGCGACGGCGTCACGTATCCGTGCGACCTGCCTCGCTCGAAATGCCGCCACTATTCGTAGCCGTCGTAGTCGCTGAGCTGGCCGCTGGCGCTGTAGTCGCGCTGGACGCGCAGTTTCGCGGCGATGAAGGCGCTGTGCTCGACATGAAGCAGTTCGGCGATCTTGCGGACGAGATGCTCTTCGTAGCGATCCATCTCCGAGTCAGCAAGGCAGACCCGCCACAGCAGCTCTACCACCTGGCACTTCTGCTGATAGTCGAATTGCTCGTTGATCAGCTGACTGAACTCGAAGTGATCCGTCGCGTCGTGCACCTCCTGATCGGCCAGCTCGATCACCTCCGAAGTCTCCTCCGGCGAGAGCCCGAAAACCTCGATGATGCCGTCGTGGATCGCCTGGAACTCCACGCTGTCGCGCTGGTTGTCCGCCTGTGCCATCTCGATGAGCAGCGCGGCCGTGGCAAGCTGCAATCGGTGCGACTCGGGATCGTCAGCGGATGCCGCGCCCGGGTTCATGCGCTGTTCATAAAACTGCTTGATGGCTTCAATCATCTCCAGAACCTGTTTCCTGCTCTCCGTTGTTCCCGTCTTATCAGGGCTCATCCGCCATGTCGACCACGGAAATGGCGGCCGAGCGGGCCACCAGCAGTCGCTGTCCCGCTTGGATGCGGTCGGGGTCATCGAGTTCATTGAGCCGGATCAGCTGATCGGTATCGACGTCGTGGCGCCTCGCTATGGCGCCCAGCGTCTCGCCAGGACGAACCTCATGATGGTTTGCCCCAACGGCCGACGGCATTGATCCTGCCATCGGCAGATCCAGACGCTGCCCGGCACGCAGCCGCCGCGGATCAGCAATCCCGTTAGCCGCCATCAGGGCCTGCAGGTCAACGTCATAGCGCTGGGCAATCGCGGACAGCGTCTGCCCCGCCACCACCGGGTGCTCACGCGTTGGACGCTGGTCACGATAGAGCCGATCGCCGCGCAGATTGGCAATGGCGCTCGCCCAGTCAACCCGCTCTCTCACCGGCAGCACCAGGGCATGGCCCCGGGGAATGAACTTACGTCCGTCCCAGACCGATGGTCCGAGGCCCGGATTAAGGCGTTGGAGCGCCGAGCGGTCAATCGGTGTTCCAGCCAGCAGTGTGTCCACCGGCGTGTAGTGAGGCAGCTGCACGCGCAGGGTCTGCAGTGGCGGATCGCGGCGGATCCCACTGAAATGGCGTTCAGCATCCTCGTCCACGCGGGCGGCGGCGATCAACGCCGGATAGAAGTGCCGCGACGCGAAGCCGAAACGCGGCCCCTCATAGCGCTCGCGCACCGCCATATACTGTTTTGAACCCACCTCGCGCACCGCCCGCCGGATGCCGTTGAGGCCGTGGTTGTAGGCGGTAATGGCGAGCGGCCAATCGCCCAGCTCATCATGGTTATGGGCAAGCAGTGCGGCCGCGGCGGTACTGCTCTTCCACGGATCGAGTCGATCATCGACAACCGGATCGATCCGCAGGAAACGACGTCCGGTCCCGGCGGTGAACTGCCACAGCCCGGCAGCCCCGGCGTGGGAGCGCGCCCGCGGATTAAAGGACGACTCGACATGTGGCAGGGCGACAAGCTCGGCCGGCACGCCCCGGGCGGCAAGCGCATCGAGGATGTGCGCCCGCCAGCGACCCGATCGGACGAGCCCCTCGCGGAAGCGCTCCCGCAATCCTCCCTGAAACCGCAGACGCGACGCCATTTCGCGCGTGGCCGCCGCGCCAATGCCAGCGGGCAACCGCGTCAACAGATCTGACTGCAGCGCACCGGCGGGTTGCATCGCCTGATCCGCCAGTGCGTTCAGCGCTTCCCGGTGTCGATCCAGTGCCACCCGGATCACCTCGCGACGCGCCTGCCAGTGCGGGGGCTGAGGCACCTCGAGCCGCGCGATGATCCGCAACCCAGGGCCGGCATCGTGGATGACGCCCGCGTCAACGGACACCTCGGTATAGATCTGCTGCCAGAATGCGACGGCCGGCTCGAGGGCCGCCGGCACCGGCAGTGACGGTGTGGTCTCCGCCGCCGATGCCGAGATCATCCCCCCGACCAACAGGATCGTTTGCAGCGCGCGACGAAGCGTTAACATGGCATCCTCAATAGGGAGAGTGGCTCTCTATCGGATACTAGTCGCGGAGGACGCCGCAGACAATGCAGCCGATTCAATGGATTCTCGTCGCCGCTGTCCTGCTGATCTCGACCGGCAGCGCCCTGCACGCCCTGCTCTTCAAGCGCGAGCCCGCGGCGGCATTCGGATGGATCGCATTCTGCCTGCTATTCCCCGTGGTCGGCCCGGTGTTCTATTACCTGCTCGGAATCAACCGGATCTACATGCGTGCCCGTCAATTGCGCGGTGAACACACAAGCAGCCTCGATGCCACCAACACCCACGTCGCCGATCCCATCCCGACCGCATTCCGCACCCAGGCACAGATCTCGGGCGCCGTAACGGGGCTGGCGATGACCCATGGCAACGTCATCGACAGCCTGGTGGGCGGCGAGGCGGCCTATCCCGCCATGCTCGAGGCGATCGATCAGGCGACCGACCGGGTCTATCTGTCCACCTATATATTCGAGAGCAACAGCGTCGGACAGCGTTTCGCCGATGCCCTCGCCGCGGCCCACGAGCGGGGTGTCGACGTTCGCGTGCTGGTGGATGGCGCGGGTGAGTACTACAACCGGCCGGCGATCCGGCACCGGTTACAGGCGGATGGCGTTCATGTCGAGCGCTTCCTGCCCCCTCGTCTGTTCCCCCCGAGTCCCGTCATCAACCTGCGTAATCACCGCAAGCTCCTGATCACCGACGGCACCATCGGCTTTGTCGGCGGCATGAATATCGGTGACCGCCATCTCCATGAGCGGCCCGATCATCGTGAGGGTATCCGTGACATCCATTTCCGCGTGCAGGGACCGGTGACCCGACAGCTCGAGGATGTCTTCCTCGACGACTGGGAGTTCGTCACCGGCGAGCGCCCCGCACTGTCCGCTCCCGCCGGGCCGGAACAGACCGGCACCGCGTTGGGCCGGACCCTCGTGGATGGTCCCAATGAGGATCTGCATCGGCTGACGATGGTCCTGGTCGGCGCGGTCGCTGCGGCGCGCGAACATGTCGCCATCATGACACCCTACTTCGTGCCACCCCGGGAACTGGTGGCCGCACTGCAGGCGGCCGCCGTCCGCGGTACCCGCGTCGATATCATCCTGCCGGCTCACAATAATCTGCCATTCATGCACTGGGCGAGCCGCAACATGCTCTGGGAGCTGGTCAAGTGGGATGTCGGGGTTTACTACCAGCCGGGCCCGTTTGATCACACCAAGCTGATCGTCGTCGACGAGCACTACACTCAGGTGGGCTCGGCCAATCTGGATGCGCGGAGCCTGCGACTCAACTTCGAGATCATGGTTGAGGTCTATGACACGCGCTTCGGTGCCCGAATGGCGCGGCATATCGAGACGGCGCGGGCGAGCGCCCATCGCGTGACGCTGACAGAGCTCGACGAGCGCCCCCTCCTGCCGCGGATCCGCGATGCCATTGCCTGGCTGTTCACGCCGTACCTGTAGCAGGCAGCAGCGCCAGCCAACCGCCGATCAGTGCAGCGACCGCTCCCACGGTCAGGACGGTGCGAAGGCGTCGGAACCAGCGCGGCATGACCATCGCGGCATAACGCGCCTCCCAGAACCGCCAGGCCATGAAGCCCACCGCCAGCAGCGGCAGTCCGATCAGCGTCGGCAGAATCAGCGCGACCCAGCCCACCAGCGCGGGGATGACCGAGGCATGGAATGACGCCGGCGCTGGATGATGCTGACCCATGGCGAGCCCCCAGTGAATCGCGCCGACGAACGACAGGATCACCGCGCCATAGGCAAGCAGCCATTCCACCGTCCAGGCCAGTCCAAGCCATGGTCCGGCGGCCGCCGCCGCGAATGGCAGCAGACCAAGATAGCCCATCCAGCTGGCAGCGTTCGGATGACGCCCGGGCGCCTCAATCCGCGCGGTCGCCGCCTGCAGACCACCGACAAAGCGCCCATCGATGAACACCTGCGGTAGCGTGGTCGAGCCGGTCAGGGCCTTGAGACGGGCGAACTGTTCGCGATTGTCCGCCGACCCCATCCCCATCTCGATGGCGCGCCAATCCCGGCCGCTCGACTCCAGTAATTCATCCAGGCCGCCCAGATCGGTGACAGTGGAGTGAAAGACCACCACCTCTGCACTGGCGGCGAGATCCTTGAGGGTCGGCTCGTCCGACATGATTTGCCCCGGCGTTGAGAATTCCGTGTCCATAATAGGGTCGAAGCAACAATAACCCAATTCATCAGCGCGTTTCCCGGAGGTTTTAATGTCGCGTCTGCGCCTGCTGATACTGAGTCTGATCACGGTAACCACACTGCTCCTGGCCGGCTGTGCGGGTGTCTCTCCCGAGGACTATGCCGGACAGACCCCTGAGTTCCGCATCGAGGAGTACTTCGACGGAGATGTGAAGGCCTGGGGAATGTTCCAGTCGCGCAGTGGTGAAGTGAAGCGGCGCTTTACGGTGGATATCGAGGGCACTGTCGACGGTGACCAGATCACGCTTGACGAGCGCTTTACCTACGACGACGGCGAGACCGACCGGCGGGTCTGGGAAATCGAGCGCATCGATGAGCATACCTATGAGGGCACCGCCGGCGACGTGGTGGGTGTCGCCGAAGGCAAGCGTTATGGCAATGCCCTGAACTGGCAGTACACCCTCGCCCTTGAGGTGGGCGATCGGACCTGGAACGTCCAGTTCGATGACTGGATGTATCTGAATGACGAGAACACGCTCATCAACACGGCAGAGGTCAGCAAGTTCGGCTTCCGGGTCGGCACGGTCACGCTGTTCTTCCGCCGCGACAACACGACGGGGGCAGGCAGCAGTGAATAGCGCCCTAGCAGCCGCCCTCATCATACTGGCGACGGGCTTCACGTCCGCGGCAACGGCCGTGGTCGAGGAGAAAGGGGCTCGCTTTGAAGAGCGGATCGATCTGGCCGGCGAGCGCCTTGAGCTCACCGGGACTGGCACCGTGAAGTACCGGATTGTGTTTACCGTTTATGCCGCCGGGCTCTACCTACCGCCTGGAAAGTCCGGCAGCGACGCCCTGGCGGCGGATACGCCGCGGCGGCTGGAGATCGAGTATTTCCACGACATCAGTGCCGATGACATTATCCGCGCCGCCAACACCAAGCTGGATGAGCAGCTCAGTGACTCGCAGCGCGAGGATCTGCAACCGCAGATTGAGCGCTACCACGATCTGTTCCAGGCGGTCAGCGATGGTGATCGCTACCGGATGGACTATGTACCGGGCGAAGGCACAGCGCTCTCATTCAACGGTGAACCGGTCGGTCAGGTGGAGGGCGAGGCATTCGCTGCCGCCTATTTCGGTATCTGGCTGGACGCCGACAATCCGCTATCCACCGGGTTGCGGAACAACCTGCTGACGGACTAGCGGATACGGTGCCGGTCAAGCCCTCGAATCACGGGATCGAGGAAGGTGTCGGCGCGCTGCAACGGGGCCGTGGTGACGGCGCTGATGGCGATGAACAATGCCACGGCGAGCGCGCCGCCACAGACGGATGCCGGGATACCCAGCGGATCGGTGCCAGTCACCTGCAGATAGGTGACGGTCACACCCGCACCCACCATGCTGGCGATCGCACCGGTGGACGTTCCGCGACGCCAGAAAAAGCAGCCGACAATGGCGGGAACGGTCACCAGCAGTCCGGATGAGGCAGCGACCGACAGAACCGTAATCAGGTCAAGCTGGAGTCGTGCGAAAAGGATCGCGAGCACGGTCGTGATGAGCACGACCGCCTGTCCGGCGAGCATCTCACGCCCACCCTGCGGTGCCAGCGGCCGGTAAATATCGCGGGCCACCAGCGACGACAGGCTGAGCAGGATGGAATCCACCGTAGAGACCGCCGCGGCGACGATGCCCACGACCAGCACAATCGCCACCGCCGGCGGAACGGCGCCAGTGGCCAGTAGACGTGGGGTGGCCAGATCGGCCTGATCAAGATCCGGGACCAGCTGCAGCGCCGAAACCCCCCAGATCACCGAGATCAGGGTGTAGACGAATCCCAGCACCAGAAACCCCATCAGCATGGTCCGCATCGCGCCGATGGAGGCGGTGGTAAACAGGCGCTGACTGACCTGTGGATTACTGATGGAGAAGAAAAACCACGGCAGGGTCAGCCCGATGAACGTCGTCAGGCTGAACAGCCCCGGCCCCGGAACGCTCAGCCACGCCTTGTGAGTGGCGGCGGTCGACGCGAGGAATTCGCCGGGACCGCCCAGCGCCGCCACCACGAACCCCACCGCAATCAGGCTGGTGATCAGCATCACGATGACCTGCAGTGCGTCGGTCCACAGTACTGAGCGCATCCCTGCGGCAAGGGTCCAGATCAGTGCGAGCGACGCCCCGATGAGGATGCCCTGCTCGAAGTTGATGGCGCTATCGGTCATCCCCGATACCAGATAACCGATCCCCATCAGCTGAACGGCGCTGTAAGGCACCAGAAACACGCAGGCGGTGATCGCCATGGCGCCGCCGACCAGACGGCTGTCGTAGCGGTAGCTCAGCATCTCCGCCGGCGTAATGAAACCGAATGCACGGCTCGCGAGCCAGAAACGCGGCCCGAAAATCGCCACCAGGCCGAGCCCGGCAAGATAGACAAGCTCAAAGCCAAGCGCGCCTACACCACCGGCATAGGTCAGTCCGGCAAGCCCGATCATCATGAAGGCACTGTAAGTGGTTGCGCCGTAGCTGAGGGCCGAGATGACGCCGCCGGCCCGGCGCCCTGCCAGGTAATACTCGGCTGCGCCGGCACCCAGGCCCCGACGGGCCGCGAGGGCGACACCAAGGCCGATGAGCGCGTACAGGATCAGCGCTGTGATGATCCCGGCCGTCATGGCCGCCAGTCCGCCACGAGCCGACCGATCAGGGCGATCACAACCACCCCGAAGATGACCCAGAAAAGAAAGGCGCCCTGCCACATCGCCAGTCCCCGGAGCGGGCCGTACGGTACGACATAGGCGAGCACGATCGCGACCGCCAGCAGCGCAAGTGTCCTGTGACTGCGTCGACGCCCGTCACTCATGGCAAGCCTCCTCTGATAGCACCTCAGGCGGTTCGCGCGCGGGGATCGGTCCCGGTCAGCAGCTGCGCCGCCACCACACAGGTGAGCCCGAAGGGAAGATAGCCGGCGTATCCGAGCAACGGCATCTCAAAGACATGCAGGATCTGTGCATTGGGGATGTGGTAAGTCCACCGCGCCAGGCTGAAAATGTTCCAGAGCTCCCAGCAGAATCCGCAGAACAGCGCGGCGAGCACCGCAAGCCAGGGGTCACGCCAGTTCCCGCCTGCAACGCCACTGAACAGGTGGCGCTCGCCAACCGCGCCCTGGATGGCCACAATCAGCAGCGGCGGAGCGACCCAGACCAGCGCATAGAATGCATCGGGCCGGATGGCGATCGCCACCAGTCCCAGCGCGCCGGCTATCAGTACCGCTTTGGCGGTGCGTTCCGGCCGTGACGGGCGCAACTGGAGAAACTGATCCAGACCCCGGGACAGGCCCGGCCAGGTCGCGAACAGATCCCGGGTAACCAGCACCGCCGGCAGCACGGTGCTGAACGGCAGCGCCGATCGCAGAAACCAGTTGAGGGCGTCATTCTCCGCGACTCCCGTCCCGGTGTAGATCCAGTTGCCAGTGAACTGATTGAGGTATTCAAACAGATACCAGAATAGTGCGCTTGCCGGGAAAAGCGCGAGAAACCGCCGCGGCTGTTCGATGACAAGAACCCGGCCACCGCGGCGTTGGATCCACGCGCTGATCACACCGACGTAAGCCACCCACAGCGGTGTGAAACTGAGTCGACGAACGGTTTCCAGTCCCGGGATGGGCACCCAGGCGATGACCCAGAACACCCCAAGCGCGATCAGCGACAGCCAACCCCAACGTGGGAAAGCCGGTCGTGGCGATACGGACGCTGGCGCTGCCGACGGGTGATGGGCATTGGCCCGCAGGACCCGGATCACGAAGGGCAGCAGGGTGGCAAGGATCAGGATCGCATAGAGCGCGAAGGCGAGCGGCACGAAACTGCCGGGCGCCGGCTCGATGGGTCGCGGCGGAAAGCGCAGGTAATCGCCTGGATCGCCGTTGACGATCAGGACACCCACCAGTGGCGCGACGACCATCAGCGCCACGATCGCCAGCGTCTGGAGACCGTGACGCCGCCACCCGCCGTATCGCGATTCAGTCTCTGTCGACAGCATCGATCGCCACCACCCGCCAGTCAAACCCGAGCGCCTCGACCGCCCCTCGCAGTGCTTCCATGGCCGTTCCGACGGCTGCCGGCGAGCCCCGCAGCCCCAGCTCCAGCGAGAAACCATCCTCCCGCAGCGTCGGCAGGCAGGACAGGCGCAGATCCGGGTAATCGCGCTCGAAACGCTCGAGCAGCGGGATCATATCGCTTTCACGGGCGCCATCGACAGCGATCGCCTGTTCCGCCAGACGCTCCGCGTCCTGCCACTGCGAGTAGTGATGATCAAGCACCCAGGCCATCATTGGCCAGGCCATGCTGGGGAAACCCGGCATGAAATGATGGTGGGCAATGCTGAACCCGGGCACCTGATTGACTGGATTGGGGATCACATCCGATCCCTCGGGAAACTCCACCAGCTGGAGACGATGGGCGGGCTCGACCGGACGGCCAAAGCGCTCCTCAAGCATCGCGACTCCTTCCGGCTGGGGGATGAGCGGGCGGCCCAGTGCCGCGGCGGCACACTGACGGGTCCGGTCATCGGGCGTGGCGCCGATCCCGCCGCAGCTGAATACGACGTCACCCCCCGCCAGCGTTTCCTCCAGCGTGCGGGTGATCAGTGTTGGCTCGTCGCTGATCATCCGCACCCAGCGCAGCTCGAGACCACGCTCCGCCAGCAGTTCCAGCAGATGGGGGAAATGCTTGTCTGAGCGCTTGCCAGACAGCAGCTCATCGCCAATCACAATCAGTCCGAAGCCAGGGATAGAGTCCGCCATTACATCGACTCCCGAATCAGTCCCAGCAGCATGCCCTCGAGCTCCGCGAGGCTGGAGACTGGCGTATGCGGGACATCGGGAACGTCCCCGGGCCACGCCGCATTGTCCCGATTGAGCCAGACCGCCTGCATGCCATTCGCCGCTGCGCCATAGACATCGCTGTGGACATCATCACCGACATGGACGATCTGCCCGGCCGCGACTCCCGCCCGGCCCGCCGCTGTGTCAAAGACCAGGTGCGAGGGCTTGGCCGCACCCAGATCGACCGCGGAGAGCGCGAAATCGAAGTACGCATCCAGTCCGATCCGGGCGATATCGGCGTTGCCGTTGGTGATGGCACCCACACGGACGCGGCCCTGAAGGGCCCGCAGCATCGCCAGTGTATCCGGGTAGAGCCTCACCGCATGACGGGCCTCCAGGAACACGTCAAAGGCCTCTTCCACCAGCGTATCGAGGATAGGGCCCGCATAACCGGCGAGCTCGCCGGCCCGACGCAGCCCTGCGCGGCGCAGGGCAGTGACATCGTGCGCGATGTCAGGCCGCTCGGCCGCGATCTGGTTGCGCAGCTCCCGCATGCCCTCGGCGCCGACATGCTGTGTTACTGCCGGGTAGTGCTGCTCGAGCAACCCGTGGCAGACCGCCTCGGCATGCGGCAGAACGCCATCGAGGTCCCATAGGGTGAAGTCGAGGTCGAACGTAACCGCGGCGATCGGCGCCTGTAGCGTTCGGCGCGTCACGCGTGCACCTCCCCATCCAGTGTTCGCCAGACACAGTGGCCACCGCTCTGCTGATCGAGCTGATCGAGCCATGCGGTGTGAGCGGCCGTTTCCGCCTCGGTCGGCTCGATGACCCGCAGCCGTGGCCGATCGGCGCTGACCGGCTGGTCGCTCTCGATCCGCTGCGCGGGGCCCTCTTCTTCCTGGGCACTGAGATGCAGGGTGACCTGCCCGCCGGTCATTGCCAGATACACCTCGGCAAGGATCTCGGCGTCGAGCAGCGCACCATGGTGTGTGCGACCGCTGTTATCGATCGCATAGCGCCGGCAGAGGGCGTCGAGGCTGTTGCGCTGACCGGGATGGCGACGCCGCGCGAGCGTCAGGCTATCGGTCACCCGGCAGTGATCGGCGATCCGTCCCCAGTCGGTGCCAAGCCGGCCGAGCTCGCTGTCGAGAAAACCGACGTCGAAGGGCGCGTTATGGATGATCAGCTCGGCGTCGGCCACAAAATCGAGGAAAGACCGGGCGATATCCGCAAAGCGCGGTTTATCCATCAGGAACCGGTCGGTGATCCCGTGCACCTCGACGGCCTCGGGATCCACCGCCCGATCGGGGTTGATGTATTCATGGAAACGCTGCCCGGTGGGCCGGCGCTGTTCGACCTCATAACAGCCAATCTCAATGATCCGGTGGCCGTTTTCCGGCTCGAGTCCAGTGGTTTCCGTATCCAGAATGACCTGGCGCATCAGTCCGCCGCCCTTTCCAGCTCGTCGATCCCTTGGTTGGCAAGATCATCAACGCGTTCATTGCCATCATGGCCGGTATGGCCACGTACCCAGTGCCAGCGTATCTCATGGCGCTGCGAGAGCGCATCCAGACGCTCCCACAGATCCCGGTTCTTGACCGGCTGGCGACTGGCAGTCTTCCAGCCACGGCGCTTCCAGGCATCCACCCACTCGGTGATGCCCTTGCGGACATACTGGGAATCGGTGGTCAGATCCACCGAACATGGACGGCTCAACGTCTCCAGCGCCTGAATGGCCGCCATCAACTCCATGCGGTTATTGGTGGTCTCCCGCTCGCCGCCGTGCAGGGTCTTCTCGACCCCTTCCCAGCGCATCAGCACGCCCCAGCCACCCGGTCCGGGATTGCCCCGGCAGGCGCCGTCCGTGAAAATCTCAACCGGCGTCATGCCAGCTCTCCCTTCGACTTCGAGTGGCCCCGGCGCCGGCCTGCGTCAGGCCGCCGGGAATGATTTCAAATCGGCGCCGCCATTGCTGGGGCGGATTCACCGCGCCGTTAACGCGCTTCTGACCAATCACCAGATGGGCACCGCCAATCCAGTTGAGACCCGCACCCAGCGACTCCCTCCGGCGGTTGGCCTGGGAATGGGGATGGCGTTGCAGCCACCAACGACTCAGCGGCGGTGGCAGGAGGGCCACCCCTTCTGGCCGCCGGGGCACCATACCCAGCAGCATCATCCAGTCGGCGATCCGTCGGGCGGCAAGATAGCGCCCCGACCATGGCGGCGTCCGGGCATTGCCCGACAGAGCGCGGCGCACCCCCCACAGGCTGTAGGGGTTGAACCCCAGCACCAGCAGATGACCCTCCGGCGCAAGGACACGTGCCGCCTCGCGGATGACCTGATGGGGGGCGTGACTGAACTCCAGCTGATGGATCAGCATGACCACATCGACACTGCTCGAGGTCAGCGGAATCACCCGACTGTCTGCCTCCAGATCAATCGACCCGTCCGGGCAGTCATCCATCACCCACTGACGGACATTACCGAACACTGCTGGACTGCGGCCGCCGCCATAGGCACCGACCTGCAGGACACGCCGTGCATACAGTCCGGCCAGACGCCGCGTCAGCAATCGCGTCTCGCGCTCCGCAAGATCCTCCCCCGCCGGTGTAGCAAACCATTCATGCAGCGCACGCATCGATGATTCCTCCGTACGGTTGATCGAACATTGGCAATTGAGGCGACCGGTCGGTCGGGGTAGCATGCAACGATGCTCGAAGTTACACCAATCCCCGTCCTCAGCGATAATTATACTTGGCTCATCCATCAGCCGCAGTCTTCTGGCGCGATCGTCGTCGATCCCGGCGACGCCACGCCGGTCGCGCACGCGCTGGACAGCCTCGACCTGCACCTGACTGCCATTCTGATCACTCATCATCACGGTGATCACGTGGCCGGTGTCGGGGGGTTGCTGGCGGATGCCCTCCCGGTCTATGGGCCGGCTGACAGCAACATTCCACACCTGACGCATCCGCTCCGGGCGGGTGACCGGGTTGCGCCGGGTGGTCTTGGCATTTCGCTGGAAGTGCTCGCAGTGCCCGGACACACCCTTGATCATATCGCCTATCTGGGCGATGGCATGCTGTTTGCCGGCGATGCGCTTTTCGCCGGCGGCTGCGGGCGGATGTTCGAGGGCACGCCGGAACCGATGCAGCGCTATCTCGCCGAATTACGCGATCTGGCCCCCGATACCGACATCTACTGCGGGCATGAATACACGCAGGCGAACCTCGAGTTCGCGAAGCGGGTCGAGCCCGAGAACGAGGCGCTTGAGAAACGACTCGAGCGCGTGCGCGAACAGCGCCGGCGCGGCGCCATCACGGTGCCCTCCACCATCGAGGATGAGCGCGCCACCAATCCGTTCATGCGCTGGGACAGTCATGCAGTCATACGGCATGCCACCGAACATGCAGGTCGCCCCCTGGAGGGTCCGGCCGATGTCTTCGCCGTACTCCGCGACTGGAAAGATCACTTCTGAGGAACCGCTCTTGAGCCGCTACTGTTTCGCGCCGCTACTCACGGCCCTCCTGATCGCCGGCTGCGCCAATGTCCCGCAGCAGACCTCATCCCCCGATGCCGATCAGGCTGTGGCGACGGGCGGGTCACCGACTGGTTCTGCGGAACACCCCATGGCCCGGGAGCCATCGACGCGCACCGCAGGCGGCGCTGACGCCGGCACCTCCCCCGATCCGGCGGCCAATGTCTGGGAGCGGATCCGACGCGGCTATGCCATCCCTGATCACGACAACCCGCGTGTGCGCCGTCAGTTGACCGACTATGCAACTTACGGCGACTACTGGCAGCGAGTGTCTCAGCGCGCCCGTCCCTACCTCTATCACATCGTCGAGACCCTCGACGCCCGCGATATGCCGCTGGAGCTGGCGCTTCTGCCGGTCGTCGAGAGTGCCTTCCGGCCGTTCGCCTATTCCCACGGCAGTGCCGCCGGTATCTGGCAGTTCATCCCCGCGACCGGCCGGCACTACGGGCTGGCACAGAACTGGTGGTATGACGGCCGCCGGGATGTCCTGGCCGCCACCGATGCCGCCGTGAACTACCTGAGCTACCTCGGTGAGATGTTCGAGGGTGACTGGCTCCTGGCCCTCGCCGCCTACAACGCAGGCGAGGGGACGGTCATGCGCGCGATTGAGCGCAACCGCCAGGCGGGCCGCCCGACCGACTACTGGTCGCTCGATCTGCCCCGGGAAACCATGAACTATGTCCCGCGCTTGCTGGCAATCAGTGAGCTGGTCGCGAATCCATCCGCGCACGGCGTTGAGCTGGAACCCATCGCCAATGACCCCGCGGTCGTCACCATCAATCTCGACCGCCAGATCGATCTGGCACTGGCCGCCGACCTCGCCGGTATCGACATGGAGACCCTCTATCGGCTCAACCCCGGCTACAACCGCTGGGCCACCCCGCCATCCGGGCCCCATCGGCTACTCCTGCCGGCGGCACGCGCCAGTGCATTCCGACAGGGACTGGAGCGCACTCCCGAGACCGCGTGGATGCGCTGGCAACGGCATCAGATCCGTCAGGGCGACACCCTGGGGGGCATCGCCAATCAGTACCACATCACCGTGGCCTCGCTTCGCGAGGCGAATGACCTCAACGGCGACATGATCCGCCGCGGCGATCATCTGCTCGTCCCCATGGCCAGCCGCCCGACCGACGACTATGTGCTGACCGCGGATGCGCGTCGTCAGACAATGCGCAATCGCCAGCGGGACGATGGTGAGCGGCGGCACTACACTGTCCAGGCCGGTGACAGCTTCTGGGCCATTGCCCAGCGCTTCAATGTAACTGCCCGGCAACTGGCGGGCTGGAACGGGATGGCCCCCGGGGATACGCTCGGTGTGGGCGAGCAGCTGGTCGTGTGGACGCAGGACGGTGGCGGCCGCGGCACGGGTTCGTCCCGTCGACTGCAGTCAGTGACCTATTCAGTCCGGCAGGGAGACTCGCTCTACCGGATCGCCCGCCAGTTCAACGTCAGCATTGGCGATCTGCGACGCTGGAACGACCTGAGCGCCAACACCTACCTGCAACCCGGCCAGGAACTGCAGATGGAGGTGGATGTCACCGCCCAGAGCGGGACCTGAGCGGTTGGTCGACGCCGCCGCTATTCGCTATCCGGCAGTGTGACATTCAGCTCCAGCACCTCGCAGTCGCCCTCGCGATCCACCTCGATGCGCACCGCGTCGTCCTCGACCTCAACGTAGCGGCGGATCACCTGCAGGATTTCCTGCTGGAGGGCCGGTAGGTAATCCGGCCCGCCGCGGTTGCCCCGCTCCCGGGCCACAATCACCTGCAGGCGCTCCTTTGCGACTGAGGCGCTGCGTTTTTTCTCCGAGCGGAAATAATCCAGGAACGCCATTGTGCTAGCCCTTGAACAGCCGGCCGAACAGGCCCTTTTTCTCGGTCAGGAAACGATGATCGCGCGCCTCACCCAGATAGCGCGCGACAATGTCAGCGTAAGCCTGTCCGGCGTCCGTTTTCTCTTCCATGATCACCGGCACACCGGCATTCGAAGCGTTCAGCACCGCGGTGGACTCGGGGATCACCCCCAGCAGATCGATGGACAGGATCTCACAGATATCCTCGATACTGAGCATCTCCCCCCGACCGACGCGCGATGCGGCATAGCGGGTGACCACCAGATGTTCCTTGACGGGCTCATCCCCCTGCTCCGCACGGCGGGTCTTGCTCGACAGAAGCCCCAGCACACGGTCGGAATCACGGACCGATGACACCTCCGGATTGGTGACCACAAGCGCATCATCGGCGAAGTACATAGCCAGATGGGCGCCCCGCTCAATGCCTGCGGGAGAGTCGCAGATCACGTAATCGTGGGTACTGGCGAGTGTCTCGAGGACTGACTGGACCCCCTCGAAGGTCAGTGCGTCCTTGTCGCGGGTCTGGGAGGCCGGGAGAATCTCCAGCCCATCAACACGCTTGTCGCGGATCAGGGCCTGATTGAGATTGGCCTCACCATTGATCACATTCACGAAATCGTAAACGACCCGCCGCTCGCAGCCCATGATGAGATCGAGATTGCGGAGGCCGACGTCGAAATCGACGACGACCGTCCTGTAGCCCGCCCGAGCAAGTCCCGCCCCGAATGCAGCACTGGTGGTCGTCTTGCCAACGCCCCCCTTGCCGGATGTCACAACCACGATTCGCGCCACATTCACCTCCCGATTATCAGAGCGCGTTGAGTTCCAGCTCGCCGTCACGCAGCCAGGCCATCGCCGGTGCGTCACGGAGCTTGGCATTGATCTGATCACTCAGCCGATATTGCCCGGCGACCGCGACCAGTTCAGCCTGCAACGACCGGCAGAAGATACGCGCATTGACATCACCCTGCACACCCGCCAATGCGCGCCCACGCAGCGTATCGTAGACGTGGATGTGTCCGTCGGCCATGAGCTCGGCGCCGGCGCTGACCGGCGCGGTGACGATCAGATCGCCGCCGCGGGCATAGACCTGCTGGCCGGAGCGGACCGGCTGGGTCACCAATCGCGCCGCACCGGTGCTCTGAGGGGCCGGCCTGTCCTGGCGCTCAGCGGCCGTTGCCTGCGTCGTCTCCGCGCGCGGTTCATCCAGATTGGGAATGACTCCCAGACCTGCCGATGCCGCCGTCTGCGCCGATAGCCCAGCGACCGCCACGGGCAGCAGCCGCCGTTCGCGGAGCCCGGCCGCGAGTGTGGTCAGGGCTTCGGTGTCGATCGTGATCCCATCGGCGGGCACCAGCACCAGCGGCATTCCATCGAAGAAATCCGGCGCCTGCGCCAGTCGTGCATCGAGCTGCTGGAGCAGTACCTGCGGGTCCGGTGTCAGCACCCGCAGTACCGTCAGCGTCGTCATGCGGCCCTTGAGCTCAAAGGCCGCACCGGATCGCTCGGTCACTGCCATCAGTCGAGCAACCGATTCATACGCCGGACGAAACCGGCCGGATCCTCCAGACGACCACCGTCCATGAGCATTGACTGCTCGAGGAGCAGGGCCGCCCACTCATCGATCGGCGCGGACTCATCCGTGGCGAGACGCTGGATGATGGGATGCTGTGGATTGAGCTCGAGCACCGGCTTTTGCTGCGGGAGCTCGTGGCCGGCGGCCTTGAGCATGCGCTGCATGTTCAGTCCGAACTCATGCTCGCCGACGACGATGCAGGCCGGCGAGTCGGTCAGCCGACTGCTGGCACGGACCGCTGACACCCGGTCTCCCAGGGCGTCACCGACACGACCGATGAGCGCCTCGACCGATTCACTCGTCTCGGGCGGTTCGGTCGTCCCGTCATCCGCGCCGCCGAGATCATCGATCTCAAGATCACCCTTCGCCACGCTCTGCAGCGGAGTCGCATCGAATTCGTTGAGGTGCGCGACCAGCCATTCATCCACCGGCTCCGCGAGCAGAAGCACCTCGATGTTGCGCTGTCGGAAAACCTCCAGGTGCGGACTGTTGCGGACTGCCGCAAGGCTCTCGCCAGTGAGATAGTAGATCGCCTTCTGACCCTCGTGCATGCGGCTGATGTAGTCGGCAAGACCGACATTCGAACCCCCATCGCCATGCGTCGAGTGAAAGCGCAGCAGGCCCGCGACCTTCTCGGCGTTGCCGGGATCTTCCACCGGCCCTTCCTTGAGCACGGTCCCGAATGCCTCCCAGAAACGCGCGTAGCGCTCGGGGTCATCGCGTGCCATGCGCTCAAGGGTGTCCAGCACGCGCTTCACCGAGGCGCCCCGGATACGATCAATCAGCTTGTTATGCTGAAGCAGCTCCCGGGAGACGTTGAGCGGCAGATCATCCGAATCGACCAATCCGCGGACGAAACGCAGATAGCGGGGCAGCAGACGGCTGTCCTTATCCTCCATGATGAAAACGCGGCGCACATACAGCCGCAGGCCCTGGCTGGCATCTGGCTCAAACAGATCGAAGGGTCGCTGCGCCGGGATGAACAGTAGCGAGGTGTAGGACTGGTTGCCCTCAACCTTGTTATGAATCCACTCCAGCGGCGGCTCCGGATCATAGCTGAGCTGCTGATAGAACTGGCGGTACGCCTCATCGGTAATCTCGGACTTCGGCCGCATCCATAGCGCCGAGGCCTGATTGACCGTCTCCGCCTCGCCCTGCTCGTCCTCGAGCTCAATCGGCAAGGCGATATGGTCGGAATAACGACGCACGATCTGACGGAGACGGTTGCGATCGAGGAACTCGTCCTGCCCCTCGGCCAGATGCAGGGTCACAGCCGTACCCCGTGCCTCACGCGGGAGCGCCTCGAGGCTGAATGCGCCCTTGCCATCGGAGCGCCAGAGCACGCCCTGATCCGCGCCCTCGCCGGCGCGCCGGGTATGGACGGTCACCTCGTCCGCGACGATGAACGCGGAGTAGAACCCGACACCGAACTGGCCGATGAGCTGGGCATCCTGTTTCTGGTCACCGGTCATTGCATCGAGGAAGCGCCGAGTTCCGGAACGCGCGATGGTACCGAGGTTGTCGATGACATCCTCCCGGTTCATACCAATGCCGTTATCACTGATCGTGATGGTCCGCCCCTCGGTATCGACTGCGATCGATACCCGCGGATCCGGATCTGCCTCGAGCAGCCCCTTATCCTGCAACGCCTCGAAGCGGAGCCGATCGGCGGCATCCGCGGCGTTGGAGACAAGCTCCCTGAGGAAAATCTCTCGATTGCTGTAGAGCGAGTGGATCATGAGGTCCAGCAGCTGCCGGACCTCGGCCTGGAATTCGTGGGTTTCCGCGGCTTTTTCTTGGTTACTCATTCCTGCTTCCGTTTCATCCCAAGTTCCGCCGCGATCTGGGGGCGGACACCCCCGTTTTCAATAGCGCTCAGAAGGCTTCACTGGGATTGACCCGCCCATGACGGCCGATCTCCGGTATTTCCCGCGCAGGAATGTGCTCACCCGTCACCATCTGCTTATAGCCCATCCCCGGCCCCACCATCGGATAGACCGATGCGTCCGGATCGACGCCGACCTCGAGGAAGGCGGGACCATCGAATCGAATGAATGCCTCAAGCGTCGCCGCCATCTCGGCAGGATCGGAGACGCTGCGGGCAAATTCGAAGCCATCGGCCTCCGCGGCCTTGATAAAGTTCTTGCGGTGCAGGGATTTATCACTACCGGAGAAACGATCACCGAAGTAGAGCTTCTGCCACTGCCGAACCATGCCGTCGCCGGCGTTATTGAGCAGCAGGATCTTCACCGGCAGTCCGTAGGTGGTCACGGTCTCCATCTCACCGAGATTCATACGCAGGCTGCCATCGCCGTCGATATCGATGACCAGCTCGTTCGGATTGGCGAACTGCGCACCGATCGCCGCCGGCAGACCAAAGCCCATGGTGCCCATCGATCCTGATGTCATCCACAGCCGCGGCCGACGGAAGTCCAGATACTGCGCCGCCCACATCTGATGCTGACCGACACCGGTGCTGACAATCGCATCGCCCCCGGTGAGCTTGTTCAGTGCCCGCATCACCGCCTGCGGCTGGATGAAGTCGCCATCCTGCTTGAAGTCCATCGGATGGCGTTCCCGCAGCGTCCGGCAATGCTCACCCCAGTCCTCATAATCGGCGCTGAAGCCCATGCTTCGTCCCTGCTCGAGGAGCTCTTGGAGCGTACTGCCCGCCTCGCCGATATGCGACCAGGTCACCTTCTTGACCTTGCCGATCTCGGCGGCATCGATATCGATATGGGCGATATTCTCGGCGTTCGGCGCAAACAACTCTGCCTTCGCAGCGACGCGGTCATCGAACCGCGACCCCACCGCAATGATGAAATCACAGTCTTCCACCGCGTAATTGGCGTAGGCCGTTCCGTGCATGCCAAGCATGTGCAGATGCAGATCGTCAGTGGAATCAATCGCTCCCAGCCCCATGACCGTGCTGACGCTGGGGATGCCGTACTCACGCGCAAAGGCCGTCAGCGCCGCGCTTCCCTCGCCATGGATCGCGCCGCCTCCGACATAGAACAGCGGCCGGCGCGACTGCTCAAGCATCTCGAAGAATCGCCGCGCCTTGCCCTCAGGCAGCGATGTCTGGCGCAGCGACTCCATCCGCTGGCGGTAGCCACGGATCCCCAGCAGACCTTCGCCCTTGAACTCGCCGACCCAGTTCTGGACGTCTTTCGGCAGATCCACGACCACCGGCCCCGGCCGGCCTGAACGCGCTACCTCAAACGCCGTGCGAATGGTTTCCTCGAGCTGTTCCGGGCGTGTCACCAGAAAGACATGC
This sequence comes from Spiribacter curvatus, assembly GCF_000485905.1. Taxonomy (NCBI): domain Bacteria; kingdom Pseudomonadati; phylum Pseudomonadota; class Gammaproteobacteria; order Chromatiales; family Ectothiorhodospiraceae; genus Spiribacter; species Spiribacter curvatus. Next base: position 1,438,181 of record NC_022664.1, read on the forward strand.
TTCGCGCAGTTGCCCATGATGTTGACGATGGGCGCCTCCTGGAAGGCATCAGTTCCCATGGCGGCCCGCGCCACCTGGCCGGTGATCAGCACGACGGGAACCGAGTCGGCCATACAGTCGCGGATTGGTGTCACGGTATTGGTCGCCCCCGGACCCGAGGTCACCAGAAAGCAGCCGACCCGGCCGGTGCTGCGGGCGTAACCAGCCGCCATGAAGCCGGCGCCCTGCTCGTTGGCCGGTACCACCAGCTGCATCGGATCCGTCACTGTCGCGGTGCGCTCCCGCTCGTTATAGCGGAAAATCGCATCGTAGGTTGGCAGGATCGCGCCGCCGCTATACCCGAAGACGGTATCAACCCCCTCCTGCGCCATCACTTCGACGACCATTTCGGCGCCACTCATCGCCTCGCCAGCGCGAGGATGGCCGGACTTATGCCGGGGAGCGTGGTCGGTGTGATCGGCATCGAGATAAGGGGCCGGTTCATTCATGGTGATATCCTGAAATCAGTAACTTAGACAATCGACTATACCGAGGCGTCGTACACGGAGACAAGCCTCAATCATTCCCATCACGCGGCTCAAAGCGCAGCGAGACCGAATTGATGCAATAACGCAGCCCGGTTGGCTGGGGACCATCCGGAAAGACATGACCGAGGTGGGCCTGGCATTGCGGACAGTGCACCTCGGTGCGACGCATTCCCATACTCTGATCACTCTCGGTGGCGACCGCGTTGTCATCCGCCGGCGACCAGAAACTCGGCCAGCCTGTGCCCGAGTCGAATTTCTGCTGACTGTCGAACAATGGTTTGCCGCAGCAGATGCAGCGGAAAACGCCATCAGCCTTTAGATCATTGTACTCACCACTGAAGGGTGGTTCCGTACCGCCCTCGCGGGCGACCCGATACTGAGCCGGGGTCAGCTTATCGCGCCAGTCGATCGCGCCTGGATCAGTCGAATCGTTCATGGGCATGGGCTCCTGTGGAATTTCCCCTACAATATCGCGCCAGATCCTCAATGAGCGAATCCATGAGCGACACCCGATCCGACAGCGAAATCATCCTCATCAACATCTCGGGTAGCGATCGACCGGGGGTGACCGCCGCACTGATGGGAATACTGACCGACTACCAGGTGCGGGTGCTGGATATCAGTCAGGCAATGGTCCACGAGAATCTCGCGCTCGCCATCCTCATCAAGCTCTCCGGGGATACGGCCACCGCTCCTGTTCTCAAGGACCTGCTCTACGAGGCGCACAAGCTCGAGCTGCGGGTGCGTTTCCAGCCGGTGCCAGCGGCCGAGTATCAGCAGTGGGTTCGGGGTGAGGGCCAGCCGGCCTATGTCCTGACACTGCTCGGCCGCCGCGTCACCGCCGGGCAGATCGCGCGCATCGCGACGGTAACCACGGGGCATGGTCTCAACATCGAGGATATCGTCCGCCTTTCCGCCCGAAGCCCGCTCCACGACGATCGTGACGAGAGCCGCGCCTGCCTGGAGCTCAGCCTGCGGGGGGAGCCCGATGATGCCGACGCGATGAAGGCGGAATTCCTGTCCATTTCGCGCGAAATGGATATCGATATTTCCTTCCAGGAAGACAATTTCTATCGGCGCAATCGACGCCTGGTGGTCTTCGACATGGACTCGACGCTGATCCACGAGGAAGTCATCGACGAGCTCGCCCACGAGGCCGGCGTGGGCGCGCAGGTGGCCGAGGTCACGGCCGCGGCCATGCGTGGCGAGATCGACTTCCGCGAGAGCCTCACTCAGCGGGTCGCCTGGCTGAAGGGGCTGGATGAGGGCGTGCTTGAGCGGGTGGCCGAGCGGCTGACACTGACCGAGGGTGCGGAACGGCTCCTGAAAACGCTGCAGATGCTTGGCTACCGGACCGCGGTCATCTCCGGTGGATTCGAGTTCTTCGGTCACCATCTGCAGGCCCGATTGAACCTCGACACGGTCTATGCCAATCAGCTGGAGATCGTCGACGGGGCACTCACCGGTCAGGTGGCCGGTCGCATTGTCGACGGCGAGCGCAAGGCGGAACTCCTCAAGCGATTGGCGAGCGAGATGGAAATCGATCTCGCACAGGTCATCGCGGTGGGCGATGGCGCCAATGATCTCCCGATGCTGCGCACTGCCGGCCTTGGCATCGCCTTCCATGCCAAGCCGCTGGTGCAGAAGAACGCTCGCCAGGCCATCTCAACGATTGGCCTGGATAGCGTTCTCTATCTAATGGGCATGAACGACGCCGAGAACCCACACTGATCCATGGGCCGACGACACGCCAGGGTCAGGACGCGGTGCGGCTCTTGGAGCGCACCTTCTCCTTGATCCGGGCCGCCTTGCCGCGGCGCTCGCGCAGGAAGTAGAGCTTGGCCCGACGGACATCACCCCGGCGCTTCACCTTCATACTCTCGATGAGCGGGCTGTGAAGCTGGAAGACACGCTCGACACCCTCACCATGCGACACCTTGCGCAGCGTGAACGACGAATTGAGGCCGCGGTTGCGCATGGCGATCACCACCCCCTCGAAGGGCTGGGTGCGCTCGCGGTTGCCCTCGCGGACCCAGACGTTGACGAGGACCGTGTCGCCTGTGTTGATGTCATCGAGCGAGCGGCCGGTTTTCTCGACCTGCTCGCGCTCCAGTTCTCCGATGATGTTGGTCATGCCTGCATCCCCTTGTCTTTAATTCAAATGCCCCGCCCGATAATCGTCGAGCAGTGCCTGTTCACTGTCGCTGAGCCCGCGCCTTTCAATCAGGTCAGGGCGTTTTGCCCGCGTCCGCCCAAGCGCCTGTTGCAAACGCCAGCGCGCCACTGCCTGGTGATCGCCGCTAAGCAATACCGTGGGCACCTGCAGCCCACCGATCGTCTCCGGGCGCGTGTAATGCGGACAGTCGAGCAACCCATCCGCAAACGCATCCTGCGACGCCGATTCGGCGTGACCCAGTACGCCCGGCACCAGTCGCGCCACGGCATCGATAACGATCATCGCCGGCAGCTCGCCGCCGCTGACCACATAATCGCCGATGGACAGCGTTGCATCGACCTCGAGCTCGATGAGCCGCTCATCGACGCCCTCATAGCGCCCGCAGAGCAGAATCACTCGCCCGAGATGACTCAACCCCGTGACTCGAGCCCCATCCAACACGTCACCGTCCGGCGACAGGTAGATGACCGGCGCCGGACCGCCCGCCTCACGCGCGGCCCGGATGGCCGCCTGAAGCGGCTCGACTTTCATGACCATCCCCGGGCCACCCCCGTAGGGCCGGTCGTCGACCGTTCCATGCCGATCGGTGCTGAAATCACGCGGATTCCATGTCACCAGCTCAACCAACCCCTGATCGATGGCCCGACCGACAACGCCGTGCGCGGTCATGGACGTCACCATCTCCGGGAATAACGTGATCACATCGAACCGCATTCCCGGTCAGAACTCCGGATCCCAGTCTACCCGCAGACGGCCGGATTCGAGATCAACCGACTGCACGTGGACACCGGGTGTATAGGGAATCAACCGCTCCCGCTCACCGCGGACCACCAGCACATCGTTCGCACCCGTCTCAATCAGGCCGGCCACCGCGCCCAGGGGCGTTCCATCCAGTGTTTCGACCGAAAGCCCCTGAAGCTCGAACCAGTAAAACGATTCCGGTTCCGGCTCAGGCATGGACGATCGGGCCACAAGAATGCGGCTGCCGACCAGCGCCTGCGCTGTATCCCGGTCGGTCACACCTTCGAGGCGCGCGACAAGATTCTTGCCTCGCCACCCCCCGGCAACCAGTCCCCGCTCATGAGACGTGCCGCCGATCTCGAGCGTCCAGACCGGATAATCCAATATGTTCTCTCGTGGCCGCGTCCAGGAATGCAACTTCAGCTCTCCGCTGACACCCCTGACGCCGGCGATCTCTCCCATGAGTATATGGGCGTCGGCGGACGTACTGTCCGCCTGTGCCGTCGCCTGCTCAGGCGCTCTCGACACCCTCGGCGGCTCCACGGCGTGCCTGACGGATCAGCCGCTGCGCCCGCTCGGACGGCTGCGCACCCTGCGCGAGCCAATGCTCGGCACGCTCAAGATCCATCCGGTAGGGCACCTCCTGCCCCCGGGCGACCGGATTCAGGAAACCCAGCCGCTCGATGAAACTGCCATCACGGCCGTTCCGGCTGTCCGTGACGACAATGTGGTAGAAGGGGCGCTTTTTAGCGCCGGCGCGCGCCAGACGAATCGTAACCATATTACTTCCCAGTCAGTTCTGGTGATTATTAAACCGAGTAGTTTACCTAGGTGTTCAGCGCCCGCCAAGTCCCGGCGGCAGACCGCCGCCTGGCGGCATTCCACCACCGGGTGGCATGCCATTGCCACCACCCATCTGGCGCATCATTTTCTTCATGCCGCCGTTCTTGAACTGTTTCATCATCTTCTGCATCTGCTTGTGCTGCTTGAGCAAGCGGTTGATGTCCTGGACCTGTAACCCGGAACCGCGGGCGATACGGCGCTTGCGCGAGCCATTAATGACATCGGGGCGGTGCCGCTCGCCGGGTGTCATGGCACTGATGATCGCGATCTGGCGCCGGACCTGACCGTCGTCCATCTGCTGAGTCGCCTGCTCGCTGAGCTGGCCCATGCCCGGGAGTTTATCCATGACGCCTCCCATGCCCCCCATCTGGGTGACCTGCTGGAGCTGATCACGCATGTCTTCGAGGTCGAACCCCTTGCCCTTCTTGAGCTTGCCGGCCATGCGCTCCGCCTGCTGACGGTCGACCTTGCGCTCGACCTCCTCAACCAGCGAGAGCACATCGCCCATACCCAGGATACGGGAGGCCATGCGATCGGGATGGAACGGCTCGAGGGCGTCGGTTTTCTCGCCGATACCCAGGAACTTGATTGGTTTGCCGGTGATCTCGCGGATCGAGAGCGCGGCACCGCCGCGGGCGTCACCATCGGCCTTGGTCAGAATGACACCAGTCAATGGCAGGGCCTCGTCGAAGGCCCGTGCGGTATTGGCGGCATCCTGGCCGGTCATGCTGTCAACGACGAAGAGGGTCTCAACCGGCGCCACCGCCTCGTGAACCCGGCCCGCCTCATCCATCATGTCACCGTCGACATGCAGCCGGCCGGCGGTATCCACGAGCAGGACGTCGTAATAACCCGTCCGGGCCTGATCATGGGCAGCCTTGACCGTTGCCACCGGGTCGGCCCTGGCGTCGGTATGGTGGAAATCGATCCCCACCTCTTCGCTGAGGCGCTGTAACTGGTCAATGGCGGCTGGACGATATACGTCGACCGAGACCGCCAGGACCTTTTTCTTTTCCCGCTCCCGTAGCAGACGCCCAAGCTTGGCGATGCTGGTGGTCTTGCCCGAGCCCTGCAGCCCGGCGACCATCACCACAGCGGGTGGGCGGGTATTCAGGTTGAGCGCATCGTTCTGCTCACCCATCACCTGCACGAGCTGATCGTGCACGATCTTCACGAATGCCTGTCCCGGGGACAGGCTCTTGGTTACCTCGGCACCCAATGCCCGCTCGCGGACATTGGCGACGAAGGTCTTGACGACGGGCAGGGCCACATCCGCTTCCAGCAGCGCCATCCGGACCTCGCGCAGCGTCTCCTGGATATTGTCCTCGGTCAGTCGGCCCTTGCCCTTGAGGCGCTTGCCAATCGCTTCGAGGCGATCACTCAGATTATCGAACATGTTGGTTGGAACCCCCAGCGGCACCTATCTTCAATGGGAATGATTGTATCAGCGCATCCCGGTTCACCGCGCGCCCATGGTCGAAGCGGCGGTTTTTGTGTGCGATGATCCTAATGCTCGTAACGGCAGTAATCGGCGCGTAGATGATCCTTACCCTGACGACCTGGACCGCAGTGGCGTTCTATGCGCTCGCGTTGGCAGCCCTACTGGCGGCGCTGCGTGGGCGGCTAGCCACCCAGCGGGCTGAGCCGCTCGCCCTCGGGCTCGCGGCGGTAGCGGCGCTGAGCCATGGAATCCATCTGTGGCTGGGATTGTGGACGCCCGCGGGCATTGATCTGTCGCTGTTCAATGCCGCCTCCCTGCTCGGCTGGCTCATGGCGGTGATGCTGATCATCGCCGCGGTCCGCCAGCCGCTCCACAGCCTCGGACTGATCGTCTATCCATTCGCGGCGCTGACGCTGATGCTCGCAGAGGCGCTTGGCGTCCCCACCGCCAGCATGGTGCCGGTGGGGGAATCCGTTGATGTGCATGTGATCGCATCGGTGATCGCGTATGCCATTCTCGGACTCGCCAGCGCCCAGGCGCTGCTTCTTGCATGGCAGGAAAGCGCCCTGCGGCGACGCCGGGCAGGGCCCATAGTGGGGTTCCTCCCGCCGCTACAGGGCATGGAGTCACTCCTCTTCCAGCTCGTCGCGAGTGGCTTTGTCATGCTGTCGGTTGCACTCGTCAGCGGCTGGCTTTTCGTCGACAACCTGTTCGCACAGGATCTCGTACACAAGACCGTCATCTCGATGACCGGGTGGCTGGTGTTTGCAGGACTGCTGATCGGCCGCAGCGCCGCCGGATGGCGGGGGCGCACGGCGATCCGCTGGACGCTTTGGGGCTTTGCGCTGCTGGCAGTCGCTTATTTCGGCAGTAAAATCGTGCTTGAGTTGATCCTCGGCCGGGCAGCTTAAACAACCTTGGACGCTATTCCCCTCCCCTTCCTGTTCGCGATACTGGGCGTACTCATCGTCCTCTCCGGTGCGTTTTCGAGTTCGGAAACGGCACTGATGACCCTCAACCGCTACCGACTGCGCCATCTCTCCCGCAAGGGCCATCGGGGCGCTCAGCGTGCGGAGCGGCTGCTGGCACGTCCGGATCGGCTGATCGGCATCATTCTTCTGGGCAACAACTTCGTCAATATCGCCGCCTCGTCGATCGCGACACTCATCGCCCTGCGGCTGGGCGGAGAGGGAACACTCGCAGCGGCGACCGGCCTCCTCACCCTGACGATCCTGATCTTCGCGGAAGTCGCACCGAAAACACTGGCGGCGCTACGCCCGGAGCGGGTGGCCTTCCCGGCAGCGTTCATCCTCGGACCGTTGCTGAGGGTTCTCTACCCGCTGGTCTGGTTGACCAATATGGTCGCCAACACCCTGTTGCGCCTGCTGGGCGTCAATCCGACCGAGGGCGGTCAGACGGCCCTCAGTCGTGAAGAGCTACGCACCGTGGTCAACGAGACCGGGGCGATGATCCCGCGCCGTCACCAGCGGATGCTCCTGGGCATCCTCGACCTTGACCAGGCCACGGTCGACGACATCATGGTGCCGCGTAACGAGGTCGTCGGCATTGACCTGAGCGATGACTGGACGCGGATCACCGAACAGATCGCGAGCTCTGAGTACACGCGGCTGCCGGTCTTCGAGAGCGGAGTGGATACGATTCGGGGCGTCCTTCACGTCCGTCGGGTGCTCACCGCCATGCTCGACGGTGCCCTTACCCGGGAGCGTCTCCTTGAGCATGTGCGCGATCCGTACTTTGTCCCCGAGGGCACACCACTGCACCAGCAGATGCTGAATTTCCAGTCCGAGCGTCGCCGGATCGGCCTGATCGTGGATGAATACGGCGAGTTTCACGGGCTGGTCACCCTTGAAGACATCCTCGAAGAGATCGTGGGTGAATTCACCACCGATCCCGCCGAAGCGATCCGCGATATCCACCGTCAGTCCGACGGCAGCTATCTGGCCGCCGGCAGCGCCAGTGTGCGGGAGCTCAAGCGCCTGCTGGGCTGGGAGCTGCCTCCCGAGGGACCGAAGACCCTGAATGGGCTCATCCTCGAGCACCTCGAGACCATCCCTGAGCCGGGCATCAGCCTGCTCATCGACGGGCATCCGGTGACCGTCCTCCAGGCGGAGGAGAACCGGGTGAAAGTGGCGAGGCTGGAGCGACGCGTCTATCCGCGGGCGAGGCCCGCGGAAATGGACAACTGAGCGCCCGGAAAGGGATCAACCCCTTTCGCGGCGCCAGAGAGTGCCATCGGGCTTGTCCTCAAGGACAACCCCCTCGGCCAGCAGCGCATCGCGGATCGCATCGGCCCGCGCAAAGTCCCGTGCCGCTCGGGCAGCCGCGCGTTCCGCGATCCTCTCCTCGATACGCTCGGCGCTGGTCTCGTCCATCACCGCGCCGCCCTGGAGGTAGTCCGCCGGGGCCTGATTGAGCAGCCCGAGGACGCGGCCAAGTTCATGCAGCGTCGCACCAAGCCCGTCTGCCTTATCGCTGTCGTCGGCCTCGCGGGCCCGGTTGATCGACCGCGCCAGATCAAACAGCACCGACAGCGCCAGCGGCGTGTTGAAGTCATCATCCATCGCCGACCGGAACCGGTCCCGAAAGGCCTGGCTGTCGGCATGCTCCGAGTGCGCGCCAGGCAGTCCCCGCAACGCGGTGTAGAGACGTTCCATGCCGCTACGCGCCTGCAGCAGGGCGTCGGCGGTGTAGTTCAGCGGGCTGCGGTAATGGCTCGAGAGCAGGAACTGACGCACCGTTTCGGCATCGTGCCGCGCCAGTACGTCGCGCACTGTCGTGAAATTGCCGAGCGACTTGGCCATCTTTTCGTCATCGATCCGTACGTGACCATTGTGCATCCAGTAATTGACGAAGTGCTCCCCGGTCGCAGCCTCTGACTGCGCGATCTCGTTTTCATGATGCGGGAATTTCAGGTCAATACCGCCGCCGTGAATATCGAACTGATTGCCAAGGCAGTGCGTCGACATCGCCGAGCACTCGATATGCCACCCGGGGCGTCCCTGCCCCCAGGGCGAATCCCAGCTCGGCTCGTCGGGCCGGGCGGCTTTCCAGAGTGCGAAGTCGGCCGGATCCTGTTTCTGCTCTCCCGCATCGACACGCGCCCCGGCGCGCAAATCCTCGAGCCGCTTTCCGGAAAGGCGGCCATAGTCGGGGAAACGGCCCACCGCATAATACACATCACCCATCGACTGATAGGCATAGCCGCGCTCGATCAGGCGCTCGATCATAGCGATGATCTGCTCGATATGGTCCGTCGCGCAGGGCTCCTGGTCAGGGCGCTCGCAGCCCAGCGCGTCCGCATCCTCGTGCATCGCATTGATAAAGCGGGGTGTCAGTGCATCGATCGACTCGCCCAGCGCGGCGGCCCGCGCGATGATCTTATCGTCGATATCGGTGATGTTGCGGATGTAGTGAACGTCATAGCCGCTGTAGCGCAGATAACGCACGACCATGTCGAAGACCACCATCGCACGGGCATGACCGAGATGGCAGTAGTCATAGACCGTCATGCCGCAGACATAGAGATTGACCCGCGGTGGATCAATGGGCACGAAAGCAGACTTATGCCCGCTCAGACTGTCATGGATCTCAAGCATCCGAACCGGCTCCCGCGGCGGCAGCCGCCGCCCGCTGTAAACGCATCCGACGGACCGCCGCCGGCATGAGGTGAATGATGGCGCCCAGTGCCGGCCCATGGTCGAGCCCGGTCAGCACCTGGCGCAGCGGCTTCATGAGCGCCCCGCCGCGTCGCCCGGTCGCCGCCTCGAGTCGGGCGCGAAGCGGTTTCCAGTCATGCGTATCCGCCGACTCGAGTTCGGTCATGATGGTCTTGAAAAACGCCGGCCCCAATTCGATCGCCCGCGCCACAGCGGCATCCGTCATGACGTCCTGATCGTCAAAAAGCCGCACCGCCCAGTCATTGAGCTCGCGGGCCGTCTGCAGGTTCGGCTGCACCAGAGCGATGAACGCCGGAATCTGGTCGTCGGGAATACAGCGGGTCTGCAGCGCCGGCCGCAGCGTCTCAAACGGCGCCTGAGCCATGGCCAGTGACTGCCAGTACTGGAGTTGACGCTCGTCGAAGCGCGCGGGCCGGCGACTCAGGCGGGTCACATCGAAGCCCTCGGCCAATTGATCCAACGTCTGCAACGCCTCGTCGGGCGCCGGGTTGCCGAGGCGGGCCAGGTAGTTGCAGATCGCCTCCGGCCGGACCCCACGACCACGCAGGTCATCAATACCCGGGGCGCTCCGTCGTTTCGACAGCGGTGCGTCCTGCTCGTCCACCACCAGCGAGAGATGCCCATAGGCGGGTGCGTTGAGTCCGAGATGCGCGAGGAGCACGAGCTGGCGGGGTGTATTGGAGAGATGATCCTCACCGCGGAGCACGTGGGTAATCCCCATCAGCGCGTCATCCAGTGCATTGGCGAACAGAAACGCCGGACTGCCATCGGCTCGCTGAATGACCGGATCATCCAGATCCGCGGCGGGGAACGACTGCTCACCGCGCACCTGATCAGTGAACTCGATCGCCCCATCCATCGGCATGCGCAGGCGCAGCACGGCTGGTTCGCCGGCCGCCACCCGATCCGCCGCCCGCCGCGGGTCGATGCCGGCGCAGCATCCGTCGTAACGCGGCGGCTCGCCGGCACGCTGCTGGCGATCACGCAGCGCCGCCAGACGCTCGACAGAGCAGAAGCAGTAATAGGCCGAATCGGCGGCGCGCAGTCGCTCCGCCGCATCCGCATAGAGGGCTGTCCGGCGTGATTGCTGCCAGTCGGCAGGCGCATCCACCCCCGGACCGGCATCCCACGTCAGCCCAAGCCATCGCAGGTCGGACTGCAGTGCCTCAGTCGCGGTCGATTCGCTGCGCGCGGCATCGCTATCCTCGACCCGCAGCATAAAAACGCCCCGGTGGTGCCGCGCCAGCAGCCGGTTGAAAAGCGCCGTGCGCAGATTGCCGATATGCAGCCGACCCGACGGGCTGGGTGCGAAACGTGTGCGGACGACCTGTTCATTCATCCACGCAATGGTAATGGAACCACGACTTGCATGCAGCCGCCGCCGGCGTCATCTTTGGTGCGATGAAGCCATTGGTCTTTGAGAGCTCCCCGTCGCCCGTCCTGTTCATCGCCGACCTGCACCTGGACCCCAGCCGTCCGGCCGCCACGCGGGCCTTTCTCCGGTTCCTCGACACCGACGCGTCGAGCGCCACGGCGCTGTTCATCCTTGGTGATCTCTTCGAGGCCTGGATCGGTGATGATGCGCGGCCTGCCGATGACCCCGTGGCGCCAGCGCTGGCGGCGCTCAGCGCCCGAGGCGTACCGATCTATCTCATGCATGGCAATCGCGACTTCCTGATCGGCGATGATTTCTGCCATGCCGCACAGGCCACGCTGCTGACCGAGCCGACGCGGGTGACTATCGACAACGAGCCGGTGCTGCTCGAGCACGGCGATGCGCTCTGCACTGATGACAGCGCCTATCAGGCCTTCCGCGAGCAGGTCCGCAATCGCGACTGGCAAGCGACATTCCTCGCCCAGCCCATCGCCAAGCGCATCGAACAGGCCCGGACTATCCGCCAGCGCAGTGGCGAGGCGATGGCGGGGAAGACGGCGCGGATCATGGACGCCAATGCCGATGCCATTGATCAGCGAATGCGGGACTGGGACGTGCAGCATCTGATCCACGGGCACACCCATCGCCCCGCGCTCCATCAGCTGACCATCAACGGTCAGCCGGGGACCCGCACGGTACTCGGTGATTGGTTCGAGCAGGGTAGCGTCCTGCGCATCGATCACGGCGTCTCAACGCTGGAAACGCTGCGCCTCGAGCGCTAGCCGCTCCGCCGCCGCAGCACGGACCGTCGGGTCGGTGTCGTGGTGACGAATCTCGTCGAGCAGACGCGGCTCGTGAATGCGGCCGATCGCGACGCGACGCAGTAATGGCTCCCGGGCGCTACGTGCGACATGGGCGATGATCTGGGTATCCGGACAGGCCTCCAGTGCGGCCCGGCGATAGTCGAGATCGAGCGTGTCGCCGCCCGCCAACAGCTGGCGATAGCGCACGCGGGCCGCCTCACGGACCGACTCATCGGGATCGCCCTCGAGGACCGATCGAAGGATCACGAGATCATGCAGCCGCCCCACGGCCGTGGACCGGACCCGGCTGTCCGGATCGGCCGTAACGACGCGGCGCAGCGCATTGTGACCGACCGCGCCGGCATTGATCGCCGCACGACGCACAGCCGGCGCGGTGTCATGAATATCGGGCCGCGGACGTCGGTGAAACCACATGCCCTCAGTCTAAAACAGAACACCCCGCACGCGGCGGGGTGTGAATCGATCGGTTCAACCGATCAGGCTGTGGTCGCAGCCGCCTTTATAACTCGCCGGTGAGCCAGTAGTCGACCTGATCCGGGTTGTCGTCGATGAAGCGGGTAATCGCCTCTTCGTACGAACCCTCGCGGGCCTCGAACATGTAGCTCTGGAGCTTATCGAGCGAGAGATACATCCGCGAGAGCACCTGGGAGATCTGCGGATAATCGGCGTCAAAGCCCTCACGGGCGAGGACGTGAACGCGCTCCGGCCCGCCGAGCACACCATCCGGATCTTCCAGATAGCGCAGATCATAAGCACCGAACTTCCAGTGCGGGCTCCAGCCAGTGACCACAACCCACTCGTCGCGGTTCGTGGCCCGATCCAGCGCGGCGGTCATACCGGCACCGCTCGAGGTCTGGAGCGTGTAATCATCCAGACCGTACGCTTCAATCGCCGTCTCGGAGAGTTGAGTCAGGCCGGCTCCCGGATCGATGCCAGTGATCGTCCCGTCAAGCTTGTCCTGAACGGAATCCTTGCTGAGATCGCTCAGCGAGCTCAACTCGTCCTCGGGGATGTAGTCCGGCACGACCCAACCCAGACGCGCGCCGTTGTAGAGCACGCCGAGGTTCTCGACGCCAGTGGCGACGTTCTCGTAGTAGTCCTCATGGGTCGCCGGCAGCCACGCCATCATCATGGCGTCGATATCGCCGGTCTCAATGCCCTGATACTGCGGGGCAATATCGGTCTGAACCAGCTCAACCGAATGATCGGTATTCTCGTTGATGAGCCGGGACGCCAGTTTCGTCACAAACTCCGCATCGGACCAGGCGGTCCAGCCGATCTCGATGGTATCGTCCTGGGCCTGAACACCGCTTGCCAGGGCCATCCCCAGCGCTCCCGTCATCAAGAGTCGCGTTGATTGCCTCAACATCGGGTCTTCTCCTTTCTTCCATTGCATCGAAAACATCAATCCTTGCCGCGACGCAGGCCGAAGCTCTGCGTCAGTCGATCCAGCAGGATTGCGAGAATGACTACGCCCAGTCCGCCCTCGAAGCCGAGGCCGACATCCAGCCGCTGAATGCCTGTCAGGACGGTATTGCCCAGACCACCGGCTCCGATCATCGATGCGATCACGACCATGGAGAGGGCGAGCATGATGGTCTGGTTGACGCCCGCCATGATGGAGGGCATCGCCAATGGGACCTGGACCTTGTAGAGCAGCTGGCGGCGGGTACACCCGAACGCCAGCCCGGCTTCGACGTTCTCCTGACTGACCTGGCGGATGCCCAGGTTTGTCAGGCGGACCGCCGGGGGCATCGCGAAAATCACCGTGGCAATGGTGCCAGGGACCTTACCCAGCCCGAAGAAGATCGCCGCCGGAATGAGATAGACGAAGGGCGGCATGGTCTGCATGAAGTCGAGGATCGGCCGTACCACCATGGCCACCGAATCCCGACGGGCCATGGTGATCCCCAACGGCAGCCCGGCCGCCAGCGCGATCAGACTGGCACCGATCACCAGCGCCAGCGTCTGCATCGTCTCTTCCCAGAGGCCGATACCGATCACCAGGAACAGCGCCAGCGCGGCGAAGACACCGAAGCGCCAGCCGACCCGATTCCATGCCAGCGCGACCAGCAGCGGGCCGAGCACATAGTCCGGCAGGAACAGCAGCGTACTCTCGAGGCCATCGGCAACGAATCCAACGCCGGTGGCAAAGCCGTCGAGCGGGCCAGCCAGAGTGGAGCGGACCCATTCAACGCCCGACTCCACCCACGGCCCGACTGGGATATCGATCATTTCCCGCAGATCAGACGCCATTATTCTTCTCCTGAGCGATCGAGTGTCTTGAGCACAGCGGTACGACTGACGCTCCCTACATAGCGACCGTCGGTGTCGATCACCGGGAGGGGGTAGCCCGTCCGTGCCGATTGGGTCACCACATCATTGAGTGGTGTATCCGCCGCCATCGACTCCACCGACTCCAGGAATGCCGACTGGAAGCTGCCCCCGCTATCGCCATCCATCGCCTGTTTGAGCGAATCCGCGGTGACGGTCCCCTGGTAGCGCTGATCGGTATCAAGGACCACGCCGAGCTCGCGGTTGTTGGCATGCAGCCGCTCGAGCGCGGCATGGAGGCTCGTACCCGGCCGGTCGAACACCATCACCTGACGCCGATCGGCGAGATCGCCGGCCGAGAACACGCGGGTCACATCCACACCGTAGAAAAACGAGCGGACGTATTCGTTGGCGGGCTGCGTGACGATCTCCTCGGGCGTGCCGACCTGCACGACCCGCCCGCCCTGCATGATCGCGATACGATCACCGATGCGCATGGCCTCATCGAGGTCATGGGAGATGAAGATGATCGTGCGCCGGTTCTCGCGTTGCAGCTGGACGAGCTCATCCTGCATCTCGGTCCGGATCAGGGGGTCGAGGGCCGAGAAGGCTTCGTCCATGAGCATGATGGAGGGATCGGCCGCGAGCGCCCGGGCGAGCCCGACGCGCTGCTGCATGCCGCCGGAGAGCTCATCGGGATAGCTGTTCGCATTGGGCTTGAGACCGACCTGCTCGAGCGCCTGCAGTGCCCGCTCCTCGCGCGCCTCACGCTCCGTGCCCGCGACTTCGAGACCGAAGGCGGCATTCTGCAGCACGGTTTTGTGGGGCATGAGCGCGAATGACTGGAAAACCATGCTCATCTCATGCCGACGCAGATCGATGAGCTCGTTCCGCGGCATGGCGGTCACATCACGGCCGTCGATCAGCACGTGTCCGGCGGTGGCGTCGATCAGACGGTTGAACATCCGCACGATGGTCGACTTGCCCGAACCGGACAGTCCCATGATCACAAAGATCTCACCCTCTTCGATGTCGAAGGAGGCCCGCTGGACGCCAACGGTATTACCGGTCTTCTCAAAGATCGCATCCTTCTCGTGACCCTGTTCGAGCAGCCGCATCCCTTCGTCGGGATTGGGCCCGAAGACCTTGTAGAGGTTGTCGATGGAGATTTTCGTGCTCATCGTTGGGTCGCCTTCTGGCAACCGCGCGACGGCCCTGAACCGGGACGGATGAGCGATGCGGACGGGGCATCAGAGAAGGAATACTGGCTGTTCAGTTGGCTTTTCATACCGCTCCGCAATGGCTTCATTGATGGGGACGGTACGTAACGGCGACCGCTGAATCAACCGGGGGCGGTCTCCGGCAATCGCGATCGTAGGCGCATCAGACCGGTTTCAGGCGCGACAGCCCCTGATCGAGATCGGTCTGGATGTCGGCGAGATCCTCCAGCCCGACGGAGACGCGGACCAGCCCCTCACGGATACCCATCGCCTCGCGCTGGTCGACCGGTACGCGCCCATGGGTCGTGCTGGCCGGATGGGTGATCGTCGTGCGGACATCGCCCAGATTCGCCGTAATGGAGAGCATGGTCGTACGGTCGATGACCTCCCACGCCGCCGCGCGCCCTCCCTCGACCTCGAATGAGACGATACCGCCGAAGGCGTTCTGCTGACGCGCCGCAAGGGCATGTTGGGGATGATCCGCCAGCCCGCTGTAGAAGACCTGGCTCACCGCCGGATGCGACCGCAGCCACTCCGCCAGTGCCGCCGCCTGATCACTGTGGGCTCGCATGCGCAGGTTGAGCGTTTCCAGTCCCTTGAGGAAGACCCAGGCGTTGAACGGGCTCATCGTCGGACCCGCCGTTCGCAGGAACGGGAATATGAACCGATCGAGGGTGTCCGCGTCCCCCACCAGCGCACCGCCCACGCAGCGGCCCTGACCGTCCAGATACTTGGTCGCCGAGTGCGAGACGATATCAGCCCCCCACTCCAGCGGACGCTGCAGTGCAGAGGTACAGAAGCAGTTATCCACCACGAGGCGCGCGTCATGGGAATGGGCAAGGTCTGCCAGCGCCCGCATATCCGCCACCTCGGTCAGCGGGTTCGAGGGCGTTTCCAGGAAGAGCAGTTTCGTCTCCGGCCGCATTGCCGCTGCCCAGGCCCCGACATCCGTGGGTGGGACAAAATCGGTACTGACACCAAAGCGTGAGAGCTGATTGGCGAACAGTGATGCAGTCGTCCCGAAGACGCCGAGCGAACAGATCACATGATCACCCGCCCGCAACAGCCCCATGCAGAGGCTGAGAATCGCCGACATGCCCGAGGCCGTGCCTATCGCCCGTTCACCCCCCTCCATCGCGGCCAGGCGGGTCTCGAAGGCCCGCACCGTGGGATTGGTGAAGCGGGAGTAGATATTGCCGGATTCCTCACCACTGAACCGTGCCGCGGCCTCAGCAGCGCTATGGAACGTAAAGCTGGAGGTGGGAAAAATCGCCTCCGAGTGCTCCTGCTCGGGCGTGCGTTCCCAGCCGGCCCTCAGCCCCTTTGTATCGTCTCCCCAGGTCACGAGCGCACCAGCCCCAGCTCGTTGACGGCCGTGCTCTCATGGCCGACCTGCCGCGCCGCCTCGCCGCGTTCCGCCTCGAGCTGGAGCAGGTAGTCGACGCTGATATCGCCGGTGACGTACTGACCGTCAAAGCAGGAGCAGTCGAACGCGTCCAGTTCGCTGTTGCCCTCCCGGACCGCGCTCATCAAATCATCCAGGTCCTGGTAGATCATCCCGTCGGCGCCGATCGTCCGACGGATTTCCTCTACCGAGCGATCGTGGGCAAGCAACTCGTGGGCAGCCGGCATATCAATGCCGTAGACATTCGGATAGCGCACCGGCGGTGCCGCGGAGGCGAAAAACACCTTATTGGCACCCGCATCACGCGCCATCTCAATGATCTGCTCGGAGGTGGTACCGCGCACGATGGAGTCATCGAGCAGCAACACGTTTTTGCCACGGAATTCGAGCTCGATGGGGTTGAGCTTCTGGCGGACCGACTTCTCTCGTACCGCCTGCCCCGGCATGATGAAGGTCCGGCCGATATAGCGATTCTTGATGAAGCCCTCGCGGTAGCGGAGGTTGAGGTCGTTGGCCAGATCCAGCGCACTGGTCCGGCTGGTATCCGGAATCGGGATGACAACATCGATATGATGGTGCGCCCATTCGCGCTTGATCTTGCGGGCGAGCATCCGCCCCATCCGCAGGCGCGATTTGTAGACCGACACATCGTCGAGCATCGAGTCCGGCCGGGAGAGATAGACATACTCGAAGATGCAGGGTGTGAGCTGGGTCTCCGATGCGCACTGACGGGTATGCAGGTTGCCTTCCAGATCAATGAACACCGCCTCGCCAGGGGCGACATCACGGATCAGTCGAAAGCCAAGCACATTCAGCGCCACGCTCTCCGAGGCGATCATGTATTCGGTCCCTGATTCGGTCTCGCGGCTGCCGAAACACAGCGGCCGGATGCCGTTACGATCGCGGAATCCGAGCACGCCATAGCCATTGATCATCGCCACTGCGGCGTAGCCGCCGTGACAGCGCTCATGAATGCCGCTCACGGCATTGAAGATATCCGACTCGTTGACGCGCAGCTTGCCGAGCTCAGCGAGCTTGTGCGCAAAGACATTGAGGAGGATTTCGGAATCCGACGTGGTATTGATATGGCGGAGGTCTTCGAGGAAAAGATCGCGCTTGATCGCCTCGGCGTTGGTCAGATTGCCATTATGCGCAATGCTGATGCCGTAGGGCGAGTTCACATAGAACGGCTGGGCCTCGGCGGCGCTGGCACAGCCGGCGGTTGGATAGCGGCAGTGACCAATGCCCATATTGCCCTGCAGCTGCATCATGTCCTGGGCACTGAACACATCACGGACCAGGCCATTGTCCTTACGCAGATGCAGCCTGCCGCGATTGAACGTCATGATCCCCGCGGCATCCTGGCCGCGATGCTGGAGGACCGTCAGGCCGTCATAAAGGGCCTGATTGACCGGATGCCGGGCCACCATGCCGATTACGCCACACATAGATTCAGCTCCCGCTCTCGCTATTCTGCTCGGAATTGATCTGACAGTAGGCCTCCCAGTAGGCGAAGGCCGCCGCGCTGTTCACGGGTGCCCGGGCCACGCCGGGTACCTGCTGTGCCTTGTCCAGCCAGCTCCCGACCCGGGCATGACAGACCCATGGCCGATAGCTCTGGGCAATGACCGACTCCTGCCACCAGGTCTCGCCGGGAATCGCTGTCAGGCCCGCGCCCAGTACCACCGCCCCGGTCAGCAGCAACCCCCGCAGCGCGCCAAACACCACCCCCAGCAGTCGGTCGGTGCCAGTCAGTCCGGTCCGTCCCACCAACACTCGCGCGACGTAACTGATGAGCGCGCCGACCAGCAGGGTGAGAATGAACAGACCGGCGAAACCGGCGACCAGCTGCAGCATGGAGGACGCCAGCCACGGCGAGAGGTAGTCGCCCACCTGCGCACTGTACCGGGCGCCGATCCAGAATGCCGCCACCCAGATCAGCACGGATATGACCTCGCGGACGAAGCCGCGGATGACGCCGATGAGCACCGACAGGGCGATGACGCTGATAAACGCAAGGTCGAGCCAGTTCAACGGTGTCATGATTCCTCATTATAGCAGTCGATCCTTCACGGCTCGACGATAAATCCCGGCAGGCCAAAGCCATCGGCCAGTCGCTGCGCCATCCGTTCCGCTGCCGCCCGACCGTCCAGTGGCCCGACCTGGACCCGGTAGGGTAGCCGGTCCTCGCGATCGTCTTCGGCGATGCGGACGTCCAGATCATTATCCGTCAGGCGGTTGGCGAGCCGTCGGGCATTTTCGAGACTGCCAAACGCACCCACCTGGACATAGACATCAGCGCCGGTATCGGGACGCACGGGCGCTGGTGCCGGATCGGGGACCGCCCCGTCCCCGCCCAGTGCGGGCTGGTCGGCCAGCGACTGGCCGGGCTGGGACGATTCAACCGCGGAATCCTCGGGCAGCGCCGGCGCCGCCTCAAGCGTTGGCTCAGCCGGCATATCCAGCTGAATATCGACACGGGTACGCTCCACCGGACCGCTCAGCAGCATGGGCAGGAAAATGACACCGAGGGCGACGAGCACGACCGCCCCGACCAACCGTTGTTTGACCCGCTGCTCCAACTGGCTGCTCCGCGTTATCCGACCCGTTCAGTCTCGGCTGCTGCCGCGGTCGTTGCAAGGAACGATACCGGCCCGCATGAATGCCTCGACCACACGGAATGATCCGGCGGCGACCGACAGATCCTGTGCGGCGGCGCGCGCCTCCAGTATCGCCCGGGCCGATGACGCGTCGCCCTGCCCGATGACCACCTGCCCCGCTTCGCCCAGTGCCTGCTCGATGGCATCGGCCGAAAAACTCTGCGGATCATCAAGCGCCAGCGCGAACCACTCATCGACAACCGGGGCCAGCCGGACGATGAGGGCTGACAGCGGTTTTCGGGCCATCAGACCGAACGCGACCCGGACGCGCCCCCGGTCGCGGACAGCCTCGAGCCGCCGCGCGAGCAGATCGATAGCGGCCGGATTATGGCCGACATCGAGCAACCAGCCACCACCACCGCCCGGCGCCCAGCTCTGACGACCGATGACATGGGCATTGGCGAGCCCCGTCGCGATGCTCGTTGAATCGAGTGCGAGTGCTGGCATGGCATCGGTCACGGCCGCTACCGCCCCCGCTGCGTTGGCAAGCGCGTCGTCGGCCATCCAGTGAGGACGCGGCAGATGGTCGTAACGGCGATCGTGGCTCCACCATGACCAGTCCGTGGTGCTGGTCTGATAGTGATAGTGCTCACCCAGCTGGTGGAGCGGCGCGGGCAGTGCCGACGCCGTTTCGGCGACTCGCGACGGCGGATCCGGGTCGGCGCAGACAATCGGCCGGTCCGGCCGGGCAATCCCCAGCTTTTCCGTCGCGATCGCCTCCCGCGTGTCGCCCAGCCACTCCATATGATCGAGGTCGATGGCGGTCACGATCGCCAGATCGGCATCCAGGCAATTGGTGGCGTCGAGCCGACCGCCCAATCCAACTTCGAGGATCCAGGGGCTCGCCCCCGCCGCCCGGAAGCACCAGACAGCGGCGAGTGTAGCGAACTCGAAATAGGTCAGCGTGATCTCGCCCCGGGCTCGATCAATCGCTCGAAATGCATCAAGGATGGCCGCATCATCCACCGGCTGGCCATCAATCCGTATCCGTTCGTTGTAGCGGAGCAGATGCGGCGAGGTGAAGGCACCGGGGTGATGACCGCCGGCCCGGAACATCGATTCGAGGCAGGCCACGGTGCTGCCCTTGCCGTTCGTGCCTGCCACGGTAATGAGCGGCGCCTGCTCCGGGGGCAGGCTGAGCCGTCGGGCGACGCGGCCGATGCGGCCCAGCCCCAGCTCGATCTCGCGCGGATGCAGACCCTCCAGCCAGGCCAGCCAGCCGTCGAGTGTTGTATCCGCCACTCCGACGGGTCAGATCTGGCCGGCGGCGGCCTGCTGGGGCGCCGGCGCCTGCATGAGCATTGCGAGCAGCGACGCGATGCGCATGCGCTGCTCACGTCGATCGACAATCAGATCCACCGCGCCGTGTTCGAGCAGGAACTCGCTGCGCTGAAAACCCTCCGGCAGTGTCTCGCGGACCGTCTGCTCGATGACCCGCGGCCCCGCGAAACCGATCAGCGCCCCCGGCTCGGCAACGATCACGTCGCCCAGCATCGCCAGACTGGCTGACACACCCCCCATCGTGGGATCGGTCAGGACGCTGACGAACGGAACGCCGGATTCAGACAGGCGCTTGAGCGCGGCACTGGTCTTTGCCATCTGCATCAACGACAGGAGCGCTTCCTGCATGCGCGCCCCGCCACTCGCGCTGAAGCAGACCAGCGGACAGCGTGCCTCGCGTGCCTGCTCCACCGCACGGACGAATCGCTCGCCAACCACCGCCCCCATCGAGCCGCCCATGAAGCGGAACTCGAAGGCAACGGCAATCACCGGTTCGGCGGCGAGCGTGCCTTTCATCGCGACCAGCGCGTCACGCTCGCCGGTGGTCCGCTGCGCTTGCGCGAGCCGGTCCTTGTAGCGCTTGGTGTCCTTGAATCGAAGGGCATCGACGGGCTGCAGATCGGTACCGATCTCCTCCTGGCCCGCCGCGTCAACGAAGACTTCGAGGCGCCGGCGGGCACCGATGCGCATATGCGCGGCGCACTTCGGGCATACCTCGAGATTGCGCTCGAGTTCGGGGCGGTAGAGCACCGCATTACAGGACTCGCACTTGGTCCAGAGCCCCTCGGGGATGCTGTGGCTGCGGCCGCCCTCGGTCCGGATCCGCGAGGGCATGAGTTTCTCGAACCAGCTCAAGGCGTGCGCTCCACCATTGGCGCATCCAGCCCCTGTCGCAACTCATCGGTGATGGCATGGATCGCGTCGCCGATCGCCGCATCGTCACCCACATTCTCGGCGATCCGCGAAACGATGGCGGTGCCAACGACCACCGCATCAGCGACCTGCCCCAGACGCGCCGCATCGTCGCCACTGCGCACACCGAAGCCCACCCCAACCGGCGTCTGGGTGGCTTCGCGAATGGTGTCCACATGGCTGCCCACATCATCGACATCCAGCGTGCCGGCACCGGTGACGCCCTTCAGTGAGACGTAATAGACGAACCCGCGGGCCTGATCACAGATGGCGTTGACGCGCTCCATGCGGGTGGTTGGCGCGATCAGCCAGATGGGGTCGAGGTCATGCTCGGTCAGCGCCGCAACGAATTCATTGCCCTCTTCCGGGGGCAGATCCACCGTCAGCACGCCATCGACACCGGCCGCGGCCGCATCGCGGGCGAATGATTGATAACCGATCTGCTCGATGGGGTTGAGATAGCCCATCAACACCACCGGCGTATCGTTGTCCGTGCGCCGGAATGCGCGGACCATTTCGAGCACGCCGGCGAGTCCCGTGCCGTTCTCGAGTGCCCGATCGCAGGCGGACTGGATCACCGGTCCATCCGCCATGGGATCGGAGAACGGCATGCCGACCTCGATGATATCGGCACCGGCACTGACCAACCGATGCATGATCGGCACCGTCGCCCCGGGGTGCGGATCTCCGCCGGTGACGTAAGTGACCAGCGTCTTGCGCTGCTCGGCGCGGCGCTGGGCGAAGCGATATGCAATGCGACTCATAGATTCATTCCCTCTACCTCGGCCACGGTGTCGATATCCTTGTCGCCGCGTCCCGAGCAGTTGATGACGATCACCTGGTCCGGCCTCATCCGCGCGGCGAGCTTCTCGGCATAGGCGATGCCATGGGCGGTTTCCAGCGCCGGGATGATGCCCTCCAGACGCGCCAGTCCGTGGAATGCCGCAAGCGCGTCGTCATCATCCACTGCCACATAGCGCACACGCCCCGTGTCCTTGAGCCAGGCATGCTCAGGCCCGACACCGGGGTAATCGAGACCGGCCGACACCGAATGGGTCGGCATGATCTGGCCGTCCGCGTTCTCCATCAGATAGGTCCGATTCCCGTGCAGGACGCCCGGACGCCCCGCCGACAGGGGGGCTGCGTGACGCTCGGTCTCGACACCCTCACCCCCGGCCTCGGCCCCATAGATCTCGACACCGGTATCACCGAGGAAAGGATGGAACATGCCGATGGCATTGGAGCCGCCACCCACACAGGCAACCAGCGCGTCCGGCAGGCGCCCGTGCTGCTCCAGGCACTGCTCGCGGGTCTCGCGGCCGATGACGGCCTGAAAGTCGCGCACCATCTCCGGATAGGGATGCGGACCCGCGACGGTGCCAATGATGTAGAAGGTGTCATCGACGTTGGCGGCCCAGTCGCGGAAGGCCTCATTGAGTGCGTCCTTGAGGGTACGGGTTCCGGACTCCACGGGTACCACAGTCGCCCCCATGAGGCGCATCCGGTAGACATTGACCGACTGCCGCCGGACGTCCTCGGCCCCCATATAAACAATGCACTCGAGACCCAGCCGCGCGCAGACCGCTGCCGTGGCGACACCATGCTGGCCGGCACCGGTCTCGGCGACGATCCGGCGTTTGCCCATGCGGGAGGCGAGCAGCGCCTGCCCCATGGTGTTGTTGATTTTGTGCGCGCCGGTGTGGTCGAGGTCTTCGCGCTTGAGGTAGAGCTGCGCGCCACCGACCTGCTCGGTCCAGTGCCTGGCGAAGTAAAGCGGCGTGGGCCGACCGACGTAATACTGCAGATCTGCATAGAGCTCGGCCTGGAACTCCGGATCCGCCCGAAAGCGTGCGTACGCCGACGCGAGCTCTTCGAGTGGCGCCATGAGGAGCTCGGGGACGAAGCGCCCGCCATAGGGGCCGAAATGCCCGAGCGGGTCGGGAAACTCGCCGAAATCGGCGGGGGCTTCAATCGCCTGAATAACGTTGGACACGATGGACCTCTTCAATAAAGGCGGCGACAAGGCGCCGATCCTTGATCCCCGGGGAAGACTCGACACCGCTGCTGCAGTCGACGCCCCAGGGCCGAATGGTTTGAACGGCTTGCGCGACATTATCGACGCGAAGCCCGCCGGCGACGATGATCCGGTGACTGCCGGGTAGCGGCTGCCCCCAGTCGAACGCCTCGCCACTGCCACCGGCGGCACCCGGTGGGTGGCCATCGAGCAGCAGACCAGCCGCCTGGGGATGGTCCCGGGCGACCGCCCAGGGATCGCCCCCCGCCATCCCGATTGCCTTGAGGTAGCGGTGACCGAATCGCTCACAGAACCCCGGCGTTTCGCTGCCATGGAACTGCAGCAGATCCAGCGCGACCTGCGAGATCACGTCCCGGACCCGCTCGGCATCGGCGTCCAGAAACAACCCCACCGCGGTGACCATGGGCGGCAGCGACGCGACAATCCGCGCCGCCTGATCCACCGTCACGCAGCGTCGACTGGGCGGATGGAACACCAGCCCGATGGCATCCGCGCCCGCCTCGGCGGCCATCACCGCGTCCTCAGGCGTTGTCACGCCGCAAATCTTTACCCGGCAACGCACATTCATATCCTACCCGTCGCCCCACGCCGGGGCAAAAATCGGTCCAGCGGGTGGATCGGGCAGCCCGAACCGCGCTGGATACCGCACGCCGACCATATATAGACCCGCTGCCGGCGCGGTAATTCCCGCCCGGCGACGATCCCTTGCCGCGAGCACACCGCCGACCCAGTCCACCGACCGCTCACCAGCGCCCACCGGCATCAGCGTACCAACGATGTTGCGGACCATATGATGGAGGAACGCGTTCGCCTGTATATCCACCACCACCAGGCCCTGGCGTCGCCTCACGGTCAGCGTTTCGACCCGACGCAACGGATGCTGGGCCTGGCACGCCGAGGCGCGGAAGCTGCTGAAGTCATGCTCACCGAGCAGTGCCTCGGCGGCCTGCTGCATCGGCCCCGCATCGAGCGCCCGGAACGTCCAGCCGACGCGATCGCGTAATAGCACCGGGCGCTCGGGACTGTCGATGAGCAGATACCGATAGGCCCGCGAGACACCGCTGCGCCGGGCATCGAACCCGTTACCCGGATGGGCCACCCAGCGCACACCGATATCAGCGGGCAGATGCGCATTCACGCCCTTGACCCAGGCGCGATCGGGGCGTGATGCATCGGTGTCGAAATGCACGACCTGCTCGCAGGCATGCACGCCGGCATCGGTACGCCCCGCAGCCACGGTCTGGACGGGATGACAGGCAACCGCACTCAGAGCCTGATCGAGCCGTACCTGCACCGAATCGGCATGACGCTGACGCTGCCAGCCACTGTAGCCACTGCCGTCATATTCAACGCCGATCGCGAGTCGGGTCATGCCTGGAACAGCGGATAATCCGGCGAGAGCATCCGCCCTTTGGCGGCAATCCGCTGCCAGCGCACATCCTCCGGGTCGTTGATCTGTGCCTGCAGGACATGCGCCTCCGACTCGAACCCCGCCTGATCCTCCCGCATGGCCAGCACATCGAGCAGCTTGAGCCGCAGATCGACGCTATCCGGCTCCTCCCCCAGGGCCTCGTCGAGCACCGACTGCGCCCCATGCAGCTGACCATAGGCGATCAGCTCACTCGCCCTTTCGAGTGGATCCCCGGGGGCCTCGTCGAGTGGTCGCACCCGCGTCTCGCCCAGCGATGGCTCGGCGGCCACTGGTCCGGCGGCGACATCACTGCGTGAGGGCTGCCAGTGCGGCGGCATGGCCGCAGCGGCGGCTCCCTGACGGGCACGTCGCCGCCGTATTCGGAACAGGACGAGCATCAGCAGCAATGCGACGCCTCCCAGCGTCCACTGGGCCCAGGGCGCTCGCAGTGTGGCACGCGGGTTGGCAATGGCAGCACGGGCCTCATCCATCAGCCAGGCCCGGACCATGGCCGCCGTTACCGCATCGGCGCGCTCCTCGACGGCCGTGGCGGCGGTCGGAGCGGCAGATGCCGTCGGACGCGATGCCGGCACCGACTGCGCCAGCAGCCCCTCCAGCCGTTGCACATCGGACTGCAGCTGCGCGAGCGTTTCCTGAAGGGACCGGTTCTGCGCGCTCAGCGATTCATTGGACGTCTCCAGGCGATCCAGCTGCGCCTCCAGCGGCGCCAGGGCCTCATTGACCCGTGCATCCCGCTCCGCCGGTGTGGGCTGTGTTGCCGCGGGATCCGCTGGAAGCAGCGCCAGCATCGGACGGATATCGCTCACGGGTTCCGGGGATTGCGGGGGTTCCGATGGCTCTGGCGCCTCTGGGGCCTCGGGAGCCGACTCCTCCACCGCCTGTGGTCGTTCGCCGGTCCGCCATGTCCGCTGCTGGGCCAGCACGCGTTCGGTGGCGGTCGCCTCATCCGGGAACCGGAGCGCATCACCCCGGGGCACAGTCAGAAAAGCATCGCGTTGCAGGGCATTGACGTTGTCGGCGTTGAAACTGGCCGGATTCTCGGCCAATAGCGACAGCATCATCTGGTTATTGGTGACCGCTTGCGGACGCAGCTGCTCGGCAATGCTGTAGAGCGTATCGTCGCCCTCGGTGGGTCCGTAACGGGCCGTCGATGACGCGGTGCCCTGCAGGGCCACCCCATCGCTTTCCACCCGGTAGCGGCGCAGGACCCGGCCCTCCGACCAGCGCAGTCGCACCAGAAACTCGAGCGCCGGGCCGTCCGCCGCCAACTCCGGCGGATTCGCCGTCGTCACCTGGATATCATCAGTGGCCGCTCCGCCGCGCGTCAGCATCAGGCCGGGCGGCAGCGCCGACGGGTTGATACCGGCCTCGGCATGGGCACGGTCGCCGGCGAGATCGGCCTGTACCCGATCCAACGACATACCGCCGGCATCGATGATCGGGATACGGCCCGATAACGGTGCACCGGGTTGCGATTCCAGCGCCAGATCGCCCAACTGCAGTGCCCATGCTGAAGGCAGGGCCATCAGCCACAGGACGGTCAGGACGACCGCGCGGCGCATCAGTCTGCCACCAGCAACCGCAGCATCCGCCGGAGCGGTTCGGCAGCCCCCCAGAGCAGCTGGTCCCCGACGGTGAACGCAGAGAGGTAGTCATCCCCCATGGCGAGCTTGCGCAGTCGGCCGACCGGGATATCCAGCCCCCCACTGACCGCCGCCGGTGTAAGCTGCCGCTGACTGGCGGCTGGTTCGTTGGGCACCACCTCAACCCAGTCGTTGGCCTCGCCGAGCATCGCTTCAATGTCGGCGAGCGGGACATCCCGGCGCAGTTTGATCGTCAGCGCCTGGGCATGCGAGCGCATCGCCCCGACCCGGACACAGAGCCCATCGATGGGCAGCGGATTGGCATGGCGGCCAAGGATCTTGTTGGTCTCCACCCCTGCCTTCCATTCCTCGCGACTCTGACCGCTGCTCATGGCCTGGTCAATCCAGGGAATCAGGCTGCCCGCCAGCGGCACACCGAAATGATCGGCGGGATAGTCCGCGCCCTGTAACGCCATGCTGACATCGCGGTCGATATCGAGGATCGCGCCCGAGGGATCATCCAGACGACTGCCGGCGGCATGGTGCAGGTAGCCCATCTGCCGCAGGAGTTCACGCATGTGCTGAGCGCCGGAGCCCGACGCGGCCTGATAGGTCATCGGCGAAATCCACTCGACCAGATCGTGCTCCAGCAGTCCGCCAATGGCCATCAGCATCAGGCTGACCGTGCAGTTGCCGCCGACAAAGGTCCGCACCCCATCGTGCAGTCCCTGGCGGATGACACCGTCGTTGACCGGATCCAGCACGATGATGCTGTCGTCGGCCATGCGCAGCGTCGAGGCCGCATCGATCCAGTAGCCACGCCAGCCGGCCCGACGCAGATCGTCATACACTGCGCCGGTGTAGTCACCGCCCTGGCAGGTCACGATGATATCCATCTCCGCGAGAGCGTCGATTGAATGGGCATCGCGGAGCTCGGCCACCGGCTTGCCAACATCGGGGCCGGGCCGACCCGTCTGGGATGTCGAGAAGAAGACCGGCTCGATGTCGGCAAAGTCATGCTCGCGGCGCATGCGGTCCATGAGCACTGAGCCCACCATGCCGCGCCAGCCGACGAAACCTACCTTATGCATGAATATCCCCCAAAAAGAATCGAATGAGTCGCTAGCGATCAAGCGCGTTGACGACCGCGTCGCCCATCGCCCGGGTCCCGAGCGCCTGGGCCGGATCAGCCGCCAGATCGGGGCTGCGCCGCCCCGCGGCAAGCACGCGCCCGACCGCCCGCTCGACACGATCGGCGAGCGCGCCCTCGTCGAGGCTGTAGCGAAGGAGCATGGCAACGGACAGCAGCGTCGCCAGCGGATTGGCGACTCCCTGACCGGCGATATCCGGGGCCGATCCGTGAACCGGCTCGTAGAGCCCCCGCCCCCCGGCATCGAGCGAGGCGGATGGCAGCATACCGATTGAGCCGGTCAGCATCGCCGCACAATCCGAGAGCACATCACCGAAAAGATTGCCGGTGACAATGACATCGAACTGTTTCGGATCACGCACCAGCTGCATCGCGGCATTGTCAACGTAGAGGTGACTGAGCTCGACATCGGGATAATCCGGCGCGATGGATGTCATCACCTCGCGCCAGAGCTCACTCGACTCGAGCACGTTGGCCTTGTCCACCGAGCATAGCCGTCCGCCGCGCCGCGACGCCGCCTGAAAAGCGGCCCGGCCGATGCGTTCAATCTCATCGGCCCCATAGACCAGGGTATTAAAGCCCTCGCGGATGCCATCGTCGCGGGTCCGCAGTCCGCGTGGCTGACCGAAATAGATCCCCCCCGTGAGCTCGCGGAAGATGAGGATATCAAGGCCGGCCACGACATCCGGTCGCAGGGATGAGGCATCCACCAGCTCAGGGAACAGTATCGCCGGTCGCAGATTGGCGAACAGGCCCAGCGCCGAGCGGATATTGAGCAACCCCGTCTCCGGGCGTTTGTCCCGTGGCAGTCCGTCCCACTGGGGACCGCCGACGGCGCCCAGCAGGATCGCATCCGCGGCCTCGGCGAGACGGCGGGTGGAAGCCGGGAACGGCTCGCCTTCCGCGTCCACCGCACACCCCCCCAGGTGGGCATACTCGAGCGTGGCGTCCAGACCGTAATCATCGATCAGGGCCTGGAGGAGTCGATCCGCCTCGGCCACGATCTCGGGGCCGATGTGATCGCCGGGCAGCATCAGGATCCGGTGGGTCATGTCGGTTCCACGTCGCTGAACAACCAGGGCGTGACCTGGCGCTGACGCTGCTCGTAGGCACGGATCTCGTCGGCGTGCTCGAGGGTGACTCCAATCTCGTCGAGTCCTTCCACCAGCATGTGTTTGCGGTGGGGATCGATCTCGAACGCATACCGGGTGCCATCCGGCGTTGTCACCGACTGCGATGGCAGATCGACCGTGAGCGCGTACCCCGGCTGCGCCCAGGTAGCCTCAAACAGCGCCTGGACCGTCTCGGCCGGCAGCGTCAGCGGCAATATCCCGTTCTTCGAGCAGTTGTTGTAGAAGATATCGGCAAAACTCGGCGCGATCAGCACACGAAAACCGAAGTCCGCCAGTGCCCAGGGCGCGTGCTCCCGCGATGAACCGCAGCCAAAGTTGGCGCGGGTCAGCAGGATGCTGGCGTCCTTATAGCGGGACTGATTGAGTACAAAATCGCGGTTGAGCGGGCGCTCACTACACTCCTGCCCCGGTTGCCCCTCATCGAGATAGCGCCACTCATCAAACAGGTTCGGGCCGAACCCCGTCCGGTGGATCGACTTCAGGAACTGCTTGGGAATGATCGCGTCGGTATCGACATTGGACCGGTCGAGTGGCGCGACCCGGCCGTTGACTCGGGTGAGTGGTTCCATCGCCTACTGCTCCAGCTCTCTGACGTCGACAAAATGCCCGGCAACGGCCACTGCCGCCGCCATTTCGGGGCTCACCAGATGGGTGCGGCCGCCGCCACCCTGGCGCCCCTCGAAGTTCCGGTTCGAGGTCGAGGCACAGCGCTCGCCGGGGCTGAGCCGATCGGGATTCATGCCCAGGCACATCGAGCAGCCGGCGTCACGCCATTCAAACCCGGCCGCCTTGAACACCTGGTCCAGCCCTTCCTGTTCGGCCTGCCACTTCACCAGCCCCGATCCCGGGACGACCATCGCCTCGCGGATCCCCCGCGCCAGGCGTTTGCCGCGCAGGATACGGGCCGCCGCCCGAAGATCCTCGATGCGGGCATTCGTACAGGAGCCGATGAAGATCTTCTCCGGTCGGATCTCGCGGATCGGTGTACCGGCGGTCAGCCCCATATACTCCAGCGCCCGTTCCATGCCGGCACGCCGCGTCTCATCGGATTCCGCCGTTGGATCGGGCACCACTCCATCCACCGGAACGACCATCTCCGGTGATGTTCCCCAGGAGACCTGCGGCTTGATCTCCGAGGCATCCAGCGTGACGACCCGATCGAATTCGGCGTCATCGTCACTCACCAGCGTTCGCCAGTACGCCTCGGCCTGATCCCACATCTCGCCTTTCGGCGAATATGGACGGTCGCGGAGATATTCGATGGTCGTATCATCCACCGCGACCATACCGCAGCGGGCACCCGCCTCGATGGACATGTTGCAGATCGTCATCCGCCCGGACATAGGCAGGGATCGGATCGCCTCGCCGCCATACTCCACGGCGTAGCCGGTTCCGCCGGCAGTGCCGATCCGGCCAATGATCGCGAGCATGATGTCCTTGGCCGTGACACCCGGTCCCGGGCGGCCATCGACACGGATCAGCATGCGCTTCGAGCGCGCCTGCACCACGGTCTGCGTCGCCAGCGCATGTTCGACCTCAGAGGTGCCGATACCAAACGCCAGCGCCCCCAGCGCACCATGCGTGGAGGTATGCGAGTCGCCACAGACCACTGTCATCCCGGGCTGCGTCGCGCCCTGCTCGGGACCGATGATATGCACAATGCCCTGCCGTCGATCCATCAGCCCGAACTGGGTGATGCCATATTCACGGCAGTTATGACCGAGGGTCTCGACCTGTAGCGCGGAGATCGGATCGGCGATACCGTTGGCGCGGTCGGTGGTCGGAACATTGTGATCGACCACCGCGAGATTGGCATTGACCCGCCACAGGGGACGGTCGGCAAGCCGCAGGCCCTCGAACGCCTGCGGCGAGGTCACCTCATGCACCAGCTGCCGATCGATGTAGAGCAATGCGGTCCTGTCGCCGTTATCGCGGACGACGTGGGCATCCCAGAGTTTGTCGTAGAGGGTTTTACCGCCCATCAGATCCTCTCGTGCGGCCATACGGATATTTCTGAAGACAGTATACGCCCCCCGCTCGCGCCGGTTAAGCGCGCGCCGGATACAACCGCTCTCGGGCCGGCACGACGATAGCGGCGGTCATCGCGGCCAGCGCGGCGACCCCGGCCGCCAGGTAGAAGGTCTGTGAGCCACCGGCGGTATCCCAGAGGTTACCCGCCACAAAACTCCCCAGCGCGACGCCGGCGCCAAAGGTCATGCTGCTGTAGATCGCCTGGCCGCGGCCCTGCAGACGACCGGTGAAATATCGATGGATCAGCGAAATCGCCGACGCATGATAGACACCATAGGTCGCGGCATGGAGCAGCTGGGCCAGTCCCTGGGTCGCGGCCACCTCAGGGAAACGCGCGACCAGCAGCCAGCGCACGACACCCAGCGTCATGGCGATTGTCAGCAGCCGACGCGGACCGAAACGGGGCAGCCAACGGGGCATCAGCAGGAATACCGCGATTTCGGCGATCAGCGCGATGGCCCAGAGCAGACCAATGGCCGTTGCGCTATAGCCATACTCCTGGAGATAGATGCTGTAGAACGCGAAGAAGGGACCATGGCTGACCTGCAGTAGAAAACAGGCGATCAGCAGACCAAAAACCGACGGCTGCCGCAGCACCGCCAGCAACCCACCCGCGTCACTGGAGTGATCGCCCTCATCGGCCTGCGGGACCGTCAGACTCACCAGTGCCAGGAGGGTGAACAGCCCCATCAGCACCAACGGCACGATCTCCACGCCAATCCGGTCGATGCCCTCACCCACGGCCAGCACCGATACCATGAAGCCCACCGTCCCCCACACACGGATGCGCGGATAGCGGTGCGTCTGACCGACAAGATGGTTCATGGTATTGGCTTCGAACTGCGGCATCGCGGCGTGCCAGAAGAAACTGAAGCCGATCATCACAACCGCCATCCAGGCGAATCCGCCGCCGGGCAGGAGCACCCCGGAGAAGACGATCAGTGCCGCCATGCAGGCCATCCGGATAACCACGATCCGCTGGCCGGTGTGATCCGCCACCCAGGCCCAGAGATTCGGTGCAATGATCTTGGTGCCATGCAGCAGCGCGATGAGCGTCCCGATCGCCGCCGCTTCAAACCCCCGCGCCTTGAGATACGGCCCCCAATAGGGCGACAGCACACCCAGCACCCCGAAGAATGCCAGGTAGAACGCCGACAGACGGACATAGGGAAGCGCCACGCCGAGACCCCGCGCTCAGTCGTCGACGCGGGCCGGGATCACCGGCGTGCCGGAATCGACATCGGCGTTCTGGCCACGATGACGCAGATAGTGATCCATGAGCACCAGCGCCAGCATCGCCTCGGCGATCGGCGTCGCACGAATCCCGACGCAGGGGTCGTGGCGTCCAGTGGTCACGACTTCCTGCGGATCACCATGGATATCCACCGACCGCCCCGGAATACGGATGCTCGATGTCGGTTTGAGGGCCATGCGGGCGACCACATCCTGACCGGTGGAGATACCGCCGAGGGTCCCGCCGGCATGATTGGAGAGAAACCCCTCGGGGGTGATCTCATCACGATGCTCGGTGCCCTTCTGCGCGGCGCTCTCAAAGCCCGCGCCGATTTCGACACCCCGAACCGCATTGATACTCATCAGCGCATGGGCGATATCCGCGTCGAGCCGATCGAACACCGGCTCGCCCAGTCCCGGTGGGACGTTGCGGGCCATCACACCCACTGAGGCGCCCACGGAGTCGCCTGACTTACGCAGCCCGTCCATATACGCCTCGAGTTCGGGGAGACGTTCCGGCTGACCACAGAAAAACGGGTTGGTATCGACACTCGCCCAGTCCTCGAGCGCAAGCTCGATAGAACCAAGCTGACTCAGCCAGCCGCGGATCTCGATGCCGAGTCGCTCGAGGAGGTATTTACGGGCGATGCCCCCAGCGGCGACGCGAACAGCCGTTTCCCGGGCGGACGAACGGCCACCGCCGCGGTAGTCCCGGGTGCCGTACTTTTGCCAATAGCTGTAGTCGGCATGCCCGGGGCGGAACAGCTCGCTGATCTTGGAGTAATCCTTGGATCGTTGATCCATGTTCTCGATGAGCAGACCGATCGGCGCTCCGGTCGTCTGACCCTCGAACACGCCCGACAGGATGCGGACTTCGTCGCCCTCGCGGCGTTGCGAGGTATGCCGGGAGGTACCCGGCTTACGCCGGTCGAGATCGCCCTGCAGATCGGCTTCGTTGATCGCGAGACCCGGCGGACAACCATCGACTACCGCCCCCAGAGCGGGGCCATGGCTCTCGCCGAATGTGGTGACCGTAAACAGTCGGCCAAAGGTATTTCCGGACATGTCCGTCAGTCGTCTCCATCAAAGGGTGGCAATCAGCGGGCGGCGAAGGCGCTCCGCAACGTACTGGCATCGACGGCGAAAACGCCCTGTCCACCCCGCTCGAACTCGAGCCAGGTGACCGGCAGACCGGGGAAGGCTGCCTCAAAGGCGTCCACGCCATGGCCGATCTCGGCGATCAGCATCCCCTGATCAGTGAGCCGCTGTGCGGCCTGCGGCAGCAGACGCCGGACCGCATCGAGGCCATCGTCGCCGGCGGCGAGGGCCGCACGCGGCTCATGTCGATACTCGGGCGGCAGCGCCGCCATCGCCTCTGCATCGACATAGGGCGGATTGCTGACAATCAGGTCAAGCACTGGTTCCGGCGCGAGGGCATCGAGCAGATCCGAGGACTGTACATGGACCCGTTCCGCGACGCCGTAACGAACCGCGTTTTCACTCGCCCAGGCCAGCGCCGGTGGCGCATTGTCGAGGGCCTCGACCTCCGCGTGTGGCAGCGCCAGCGCCGCGGCGATCGCAATGCAGCCGCTGCCGGTCCCGACATCGGCGATACGCGTCAGCCGACCGGGATCGACCCACGGCGCGAACCCCGCCTCGATGAGCTCGGCGATGGGTGAGCGTGGAATCAATACCTGTTCATCGACGCCGAAGGCGAGCCCGCAGAACCACGCCTCGCCAAGGATATAAGGCACCGGACGACGGTGCGTGACGCGCTGATCAATGCGCGCGAGCAGCAACTCCCGCTCGTCGGCGGTCAATGCACAACTGAAGTACACCGAATGCAGATCAGGCGGTAGATGCAACGAGCCCAGAACCAGCGCCGCCGCCTCATCAAGCGCGTTGTCGGTGCCATGTCCATAATGCAGGCCCGCCGCCTGAAAGCGGCTGGCTGCCCAGCGGATGAAGTCACCCAGGGTGCGCAGTGCGTCGGTCGCCGTACCATTCATAGGATCAGTTTATCAGGCTCTTCGGGTCATGAACGCCGCCGGGAATGGCATAATGGGGCTTATGAGGATTGGATCAGGCCTTCGACTCTTCGCGCTGGTGGCAGTGGTGATGGCCATCGTGGCCGCGGCCGCCACGGCTCTATGGCCGGAGAACGCCATTGGACCCGGCCAGGATACCGGCGTTGCCGTGGGCACCGTACTGCCAGAGGCCCGCGAGTTGCCCGCGGTCACCCTGACTGACCATCAGGGTGAAAACTGGACCCGTGAATCCCTCAAGGGTGAGTGGCAGTATCTGTTCTTCGGCTTCACGAACTGCCCGGATGTCTGCCCCCTGACGCTGGCGACACTCGCCGGGGCCCTGGATCAGCTCAAGCAGTCGCAGGCGGCGGTGGTTCCCGGCGTGGTCTTTGTCAGCGTCGATCCACAGCGCGATACGCCAGCCGCCATGAAAACCTATGTGGAGCACTTCAACGACGACTTCGTCGGCGTGACCGGCGAGCGTGCGGCAATCGATCGGCTGACCGAAGCGCTCGGCATCAGTTACACGCTCCACGAGCCTGGCGAAGACGGCGACTACGCGGTCGATCACAGCGCGGCCATTCTGCTGATCGATCCCCAGGGACGGCTCCGGGCCCTCTGGCAGCCGCCCCACGGTCGCGACGTCCTGGCCAAGGAATTCCGCCAGATCCGCAAACGGTTTCCGTCGGCATAACATGTCATGATCTCAAGGCTTTTCCGCTACCTCGTCACACTGCTTCCGCAGCACGCGATATCGCGCGTCATCCATGGCCTCGCACGCTGGCGCTGGCGGCCATGGAAAAACCTGCTCATCCGGCTTTTCACGCGCGCCTATGGCGTGGACTGCGGCGAGGCCGCGGCCAGCGAGCGCAATGCTTACGTGAGCTTCAATGCCTTTTTCACCCGGCCATTGGCACCCGGTGCACGCCCGATTGCCGATACCAGGGGCACGATCGTGAGCCCGGTGGATGGAGTGATCAGTCAGCATGGCAGCGTCAGCAACGGGCGATTGATCCAGGCCAAGCGCCAGGACTACAGCGTCACCGAACTGCTCGGCGGCGATGACCAACTGGCTGCGCCGTTTCAGAATGGCCACTTCGCGACGCTTTATCTCTCGCCCCGGGACTACCACCGGGTGCACATGCCGCTTGCCGGATCGCTGGTGCGGATGCTCCACATCCCAGGCCGGCTGTTCGGCGTTTCACGCCCGCTGGTCCGCCACGTACCACGACTGTTCGCCCGCAACGAGCGCGTTGTCGGCCTTTTCGACACCGATCAGGGCGCAATGGCGATGGTCCTGGTGGGGGCGATCGGCGTTGGCAGCATCGAGACCATCTGGGCCGGTGAAATAACGCCTCCGCGCGGGCACCGCATCCGCAACTGGGACTATCAGCACGACCCGCCAGCGCTTGAGGCCGGCGAGGAGATGGGCCGGTTCAATCTGGGCTCGACCGTGATCCTTTTGTTCGCCGACGCGCGACTGCAATGGGCGGACGGACTGGCTGAGGATCAGCCCATCCGCATGGGCGAGGCACTGGGCCACCTTGATGGTGCGGCCTCGCCCTCAGGCACGCGTCCAGGGGAAAGCCATCACGCCAGCGAGTGAATCCGCACCCATCGCGATCGCGAACAACCGATCCAATCCCATCGCCACGCCGGCGCAATCCGGCAGACCGGTCTCCATGGCGGCCAGCAGCCGCTCGTCGATCGCCATCACGGTCTGACCCGCTGACCGGCGCGCCGCCTGATCGGTCTCGAACCGATCGCGCTGCGCCGCGGCATCGGTGAGTTCGTGGAACCCATTGGCGACCTCAACGCCTTCTACGAACAGCTCGAAACGCTCGGCCACCCGTGGATCCGCCGGATCGAGTCGTGCCAGCACCGCCTGATCGGCTGGATAGTGGGTGATAAAACAGCGCGCTGGCAGCTGCGGCGCGACAACCTGGCTGAATAACCAGTCGAGCAGATCCCGGCGTGAGAGCGCCGCAGGCATGGGACGGGCGGCGGGGAGGGTGGCGGCGACCGCCGCCAGTCGCGACCGACTGGCCGTCAGTGGATCTGGCAGATCGGCAGTCACGAATGCCGACTGATAGGTCAGCCGCGTGGTTTCACCGGCACCGAGCATGCACGCAGCCAGCTGCTCGATCTCGTCCATCAGAGCGTCGGCGGAGAAGCCGACGCGATACCACTCAAGCAGGGTGAACTCGGGATTGTGCCAACGCCCCTGCTCACCCGCGCGGAAGGCCGGTGTGATCTGATAGCAGTCGCCGACACCGGCGGCGAGGAGGCGCTTCATGGCGTATTCGGGCGACGGCTGCAGCCAACGCCCCGTGGCCGATTCCTGAAGGCATTCGACCTGTGGATCGGTGACACCGGCCGCAGCCAGTACCGGCGTATCGACCTCGATCACCCCCCGGTCATGGAAAAAGCGCCGCAGCTGACCCAGCCACTCCGCCCGCTGGTGCAGAGCGGCAACGCTTGCCACCGGTGACCAGTCCGCCCCGGACGCCACCGGCGCATCAGTCCTTGGCGCGGGAGACGTATTCGCCGGTCCGGGTGTCGACCTTGAGGACCTCGCCTTCCTGGATGAACAGTGGAACCTGAACCACCGCACCGGTCTCGAGCGTTGCCGGCTTGCTGCCACCGCTGCTGGTATCACCCTTCATGCCCGGATCGGTCTGGGTGACCGCGAGCGTGACATGCGGCGGCGGCTCGACGGACAACGGCTCGCCGTTATAGAGCGTGACGTTACAGACATCCTGCTCCTTGAGCCATTTGCCGCTGTTGCCCACGGCCGCATTGGGGGCGGGATGCTGCTCGAATGTCTCCGGCGCCATGAAGTAATAGAATTCGCCGTCGTTATAGAGATACTGCATCTCCGTTTCCATCACATCGGCGGCTTCAACGCTCTCTCCCGACTTGAAGGTCCGATCGATCACCTTGCCGGTCTTGAGGTTGCGCACCTTCACCCGGTTAAATGCCTGCCCCTTGCCGGGCTTCACGAATTCGTTCTCGACGATCGAATAGGGCTCGCCATCGAGCAGTAGCTTCAGGCCCGACTTGAACTGATTGGTGCTATAGGTCGCCATTGGTTCTCCATTGCGCTGACTGCCGCGTCCTGCACGGCGAACAGCGCTGCATGCTAACGGAAAAGACATAGGGATTACACATGAGCCGAGCGCCCTGGCAACGTGAGTGGCAGAACGCCATCCGCCACCCCGCGACCCTGCTCGAGCGGCTGGGACTGGATACCGCCCTGCTGGGACCGGCAAGGCGCGCCGACCAGCTATTCGAGTTGCGCGTCCCCGAGGCCTTTCTGGAACGCATGGAGCCCGGCAACGCCGCCGACCCACTGCTCCGGCAGGTGCTGCCAGTGGATGCGGAATCCGACGATACGCCGGGTTTCGCCAACGATCCGGTCGGCGACCACGCGAGCCTCGCCAACGGCGGCGTCATCCACAAATATCAGGGGCGGGCCCTGCTGATTGCCACCGGCGCCTGTGCCATCAACTGCCGCTATTGCTTCCGGCGCCACTTCCCTTATGCCGACGCCAACGCCAGCAGCGGACAATGGGCGGAGGCACTCGATTACCTGCGCGACGATCCATCGATCAGCGAAGTCATCCTCAGTGGGGGTGATCCACTCAGCCTCAATGACCGACGCCTTCGCGAGCTGAGCGAGGGGCTCGTCTCGATCCCGCATCTGCGCCGGATCCGCGTGCACAGCCGCATGCCGGTCGTGTTGCCCAGC
This sequence comes from Spiribacter curvatus, assembly GCF_000485905.1. NCBI lineage: Bacteria > Pseudomonadati > Pseudomonadota > Gammaproteobacteria > Chromatiales > Ectothiorhodospiraceae > Spiribacter > Spiribacter curvatus. The sequence goes on from NC_022664.1 coordinate 1,475,933, forward strand.
CGGATCGACGAGTCACTCATCGGCTGGCTGACCGGCACCCGTCTGACACCGGTGATGGTCATCCACGCCAACCATGCGCAGGAACTCGACATGCGCGTCGCCGAGTCCCTGCAGCGGCTGACTCGCGATGGCGTACGGCTCTATAACCAGGCCGTTCTGCTTCGGGGGGTCAATAACGACGCGCAGACTCTGATCAACCTCAGTGAACGCCTGTTCGACATCGGCGTGCAGCCCTACTACCTGCACCTGCTGGATCGAGTCCGCGGAGCGGCGCATTTCGAGGTGAACGAGGGCGAGGCCCGAGCACTGATGCGGGCGCTGGCAGCAGTCACGCCCGGTTACATGCTGCCGCGCCTGGTCCGCGAGGTCGCCGGCGAACCGTGGAAGGTCCCGATCGAGTGGACAGCGGTGTAACCGGCGAATGGCTGCGGTTCAGGTCACGAGACCAGCGCGCGTGGCGAAAGGCCGTCAACACGCTGGAAACCCCGCGGCAGCGCCCGGCCACGTCGACCGCGCTCGCCCTCGTAGGCAGCCAGATCGGCGGACTTGAGGGTGAGCGTGCGCTTACCCGCGCCGACCACCAGCGACTGATCGGCCAGCAGTGGGCACAGCCCAACCACTTTCTCCCCGCTCTCATCCCGGCGTGCGGCCGGGATGTCGATCAGTTTGTTGCCCTTGCCGCGCGAGAGCTCAGGCAGCTGGGCGAGCGGGAACACGAGTAGCCGGCCGGCACTGGTGGCCACTGCCACCCGATCGGCGGCGGCCGGCAACACGATCGGCGCGAGGATCTCGCTGTCCGCGGGCCGATTGATAATGGCCTTACCGGCTTTCTGTCGCGCCTGCAGCGACTTGACCCGGGTCACGAACCCATAGCCGCTGTCGGATGCGAGCAGCACCCCCTCTTCCGGCTCGGCACACAGGACGTGCACGAAATACGCCCCATCGGGTGGCTGCAGTCGGCCGGTGAGGGGCTCGCCCTGACCCCGTGCCGATGGCAGAGAGTGGGCGGGCAGGCTGTAGCTGCGACCGTGCGTATCGAGGAACACCGCAAGCTGATTGCTGCGACCGGTCGCCGCTGCGGCGAATCCGTCGCTGGCGCGATAGGAAAGCTTTTCAGGATCGACGTCGTGTCCCTTGGCGGTCCGCGCCCAGCCCTTGCGCGAGAGCACAACGGTCACCGGCTCAGTCGGCACCAGCTCGCTCTCACTCAGCGCCCGGGCGCTGCTGCGGGTCACCAGAGCCGAGCGGCGTTCATCACCATAGTGATCAGCATCGGCCTGGAGCTCGGTCTGGATCAGCTGGGTCATCCGGACCTCTGAGGCCAGCGTATCCTGGAGCTGGTCGCGCTCAGTCGCCAGCTCATCCTGCTCGCCCCGGATCTTCATCTCCTCGAGCCGGGCGAGATGGCGCAGTCGCAGCTCCAGTATCGCCTCGGCCTGGGTCTCGGTCAGCCCGAAACGCTCCATCAGCGCTGGCCGGGGCTCATCCGCGTCGCGAATGATCGCGATGACTTCATCGATGTTCAGATAGGCGATCAGCAGGCCCTCGAGCACGTGCAAGCGAGCCTCAACCTTCTCCAGGCGCCACTGCAGACGACGGCGGACGGTGTCGCGGCGGTACTCAAGCCATTCACTGAGCATCTCTCGGAGATTGCGCACACGGGGGCGTCCATCCAGCCCGATGACATTCAGATTGACCCGATAGGTCTTCTCCAGATCAGTGGTGGCGAAGACATGCTGCATGACCTCGCCGGCATCCACCCGGTTGGAGCGAAGGGTGATAACGAGACGGGTGGGGTTCTCGTGGTCGGATTCATCCCGCAGGTCCTCGACCATGGGCAGCTTGCGGGCCTGCATCTGGGCGGCGATCTGCTCAAGCACCCGACTGCCGGAGACCTGGAAGGGCAGCGCGGTGACGATGACGTCCCGACCATCGCGCTCCCAGCGGGCCCGCAGCCGCAGGCCACCATTGCCGGTCTCGTAGAGCCGCCGGATTTCAGCGGCAGGCGTAATAATCTCGGCGTCGGTGGGGAAATCCGGGCCCTGGATGTGCTCGCAGAGCGCCTCGACATCAGCGTCCGGCTCATCCAGCAGACGAATGCACGCCGAGGCGACCTCGCGCAGGTTGTGCGGCGGGATATCGGTTGCCATGCCCACCGCGATGCCCGTGCCGCCATTCAGCAGCACGTTGGGAACGCGTGCCGGCAGCGTGACCGGCTCGTCGAGGGTGCCGTCGAAATTGGGCTGCCATTCCACCGTCCCCTGCCCCAGCTCCTGGAGCAGCAACCGGGCATAGGGCGCCAGACGCGCCTCGGTATAGCGCATCGCTGCGAATGATTTCGGATCGTCCGCTGATCCCCAGTTGCCCTGACCGTCGACCAGCGGGTACCGGTACGAGAAGGGCTGCGCCATCAACACCATGGCCTCATAACAGGCCGAGTCACCGTGCGGGTGGTACTTGCCGAGCACATCACCAACCGTGCGCGCGGACTTCTTGTGTTTCGACACAGCCGACAGGCCAAGCTCGGACATGGCGTAGACAATCCGCCGCTGGACCGGCTTGAGGCCGTCACCCACATGCGGCAGGGCCCGATCGAGAATGACGTACATCGAGTAGTCGAGGTATGCCTTCTCCGTGAACTCGTGGAGCGGGCGCCGCTCGAATCCGTCTGCCTGGGTGGGTTCGGTCATCGTCTGTCAGTATCCTTTCGCGGGTTCATACCAGCACGTCGGCAAGGTCGCCGTTGCGCTCCAGCCAGGCACGCCGCTTGCCGGCGGCACGCTTGCCAAGCAGCATCGCCATCAGTGCCTCGGTCTCCTCCGGGGCATCGACCGTGAGCTGGACGAGTCGCCGGGTGTCCGGCGCCATGGTGGTCTCGCGGAGCTGCAGGGGATTCATCTCGCCCAGCCCCTTGAAACGGGTGATCGCGACTTTGCCCTTGAGCTTCTCCGCCTGGATCCGGTCAAGGATGCCCTGGCGCTCGTCCTCGTCCAGCGCGTACCAGGTCTGTTTGCCGACATCGACACGATAGAGCGGCGGCATCGCCATGAACACATGCCCCGAGCGCACCAGCGCCGGGAAGTGACGCAGGAACAGGGCACAGAGCAGCGTCGCGATATGCGCCCCATCGGGATCGGCATCGGCCAGGACACAGACCTTGGCGTATCGCAGCCGGGTGAGATCGTCCGAGCCGGGCTCGATCCCCAGCGCCACGGCAATGTCGTGGACCTCCTGCGAGGCCATGACCTCGGCTGGATCGACCTCCCAGGTGTTGAGGATCTTGCCACGCAGCGGCATCACTGCCTGGAAATCACGGTCACGGGCCTGTTTCGCCGAACCGCCGGCGGAATCGCCCTCCACCAGAAAGAGCTCACTGATACCGGGATCCTGGTTGCTGCAGTCCGCGAGCTTACCCGGCAGTGCCGGCCCCTGCGTGACCCGCTTGCGGGTGACCTTGCGCGAGGCCCGTAGACGGCGCTGGGCATTGGCAAGGACCAGCTCGACGAGTCGCTCGGCCTCAGTGGTGTGCTCGTTGAGCCAGAGACTGAAGGCATCCTTGACCACGCCGGACACGAAACCGGCGCAGGCCCGGGATGAAAGCCGCTCCTTGGTCTGCCCCGAGAACTGCGGCTCCTCGAGCTTGACCGACAGCACGTAGGTGACGCGCTCCCAGACGTCCTCCGGGGCGATGCGAACGCCTCGTGGCAGCAGGTTGCGGAACTCGCAGAACTCACGTAGCGCCTCGGTCAGGCCGGAGCGCAGACCGTTGACGTGTGTCCCGCCCTGCAGCGTGGGAATGAGGTTGACGTAACTCTCCTGCACCGGCTCGCCCTGCTCGGGCAACCAGGCGACCGCCCATTCGACCGCCTCGTGGTCGGCCGAGAAATCACCGGTAAAGGGGGCCTCGGGGATGCGTGGGACACCCTCCAGCGTTGTGCCCAGGTAATCCGCAAGCCCTTTCTCGTAGTGCCACAGCGTTTCCTCGCCACTCGCCTCCTCGACAAGCCGTACCGCAAGCCCCGGGCAGAGCACTGCCTTGGCCCGCAGCACATGGCGCAGACGCGGCAGCGAGAACCGCGCCGAGTCGAAATACTCGGCGTTGGGCCAGAAGTGAAGCTCGGTACCGGTATTCCGGCGGCCGACCTCACCCACTGCCTCGAGTGGCTGGATCTTCTCGCCATTGGCGAAAGCCATCCGCCACTCGCGGCCATCGCGACGAATGGACACCTCGAGACGCGTCGACAGGGCATTGACAACGGAAACGCCAACGCCATGCAGACCGCCGGAAAACTGATAGCTCTCGCGTGAGAATTTGCCGCCGGCGTGGAGCCGGCCGAGGATGATCTCCACCCCGGGCGCCCCCTCATCGGGATGCATATCCACGGGCATGCCGCGGCCGTCGTCGATCACCGACAGAGAACCATCGCGGTACAGCGTGACGTCAATACGCTGGCAGTGCCCGGCAATCGCCTCGTCGACACTGTTGTCGACAACCTCCTGGGCCAGATGGTTGGGTCGGGTGGTGTCGGTATACATCCCCGGGCGGCGGCGCACCGGGTCAAGGCCGGTCAGGACCTCGATCGCAGCGGAATCGTAGCGTTCATTCATGCCCGGGAGTGTAACGGGTGGCACCCCATCGGGCGAGTGCGTCGGTCGCCGCTGCACGATAGACTCCACCGCATGAGCGAAAATGATGAAACACCGGACTTCGAAACCGCCCTGCAGACGCTTGAGGCACTGGTCGAACGAATGGAGCGCGGCGAGTTGACGCTGGAGCAGTCGCTGCAATGCTTTGAACAGGGGATCCGCCTGACCCGCGAGTGTCAGAAGGCCCTGTCAGAAGCCGAGCAACGGGTGGAAATACTCACTGGCAGGGATGCGGAGGCGGAACCCACGGCCTTCGAGGAAACCGACGATGGCCAACCTGACTGAAGCGCTGACACAGGCCCGGACCCGGGTCGAGGCGGCGCTCGACCAGGCCCTGCCCGATGCCACGCTGGCACCGGAGCGCCTGCATGAGGCGATGCGTTACGCGGTCCTCGCGCCGGGCAAACGCCTGCGCCCGTTTCTGGTCTATCAGGCGGGTGCACTGTTCAATGCGCGCGCTTCGGATCTCGACTCGCCGGCCTGTGCGGTGGAGATGATCCACGCCTACTCGTTGATCCACGACGACCTGCCCTCAATGGATGATGATGACCTGCGACGGGGTCAGCCGACCTGCCACCGGGCATTCGATGAATCGACCGCCATACTGGCCGGCGACGCCCTCCAGGCACTGGCTTTCCAGCATATTGCCGAGGCGGGCCCCGCCAACGCTGAATGCCGCCTCCGAATGATTCAGGCGCTCGGTCTCGCGGTGGGCTCGCGGGGGATGGCCGGCGGTCAGGCACTGGATCTGAATGCGGTCAACCATCGGCTCGATGCCAACGAACTCGAGGCCATGCACCGCTACAAGACCGGCGCGCTCATTCTCGCCAGCCTGCGGCTGGGATCACTCTGCGCCGCTAACGAAGCCGATGCGGAGCAGTGCAACGCCCTCGACCACTACGGCCAGTGCATCGGGCTCGCCTTCCAGGTCCAGGACGACATCCTTGATGTGACCGGTGACAGCCTCGATATGGGCAAAACCAGCGGCGCCGACGCACGGCGCGAGAAACCCACCTATCCGGGACTGATGGGACTCGCGGCATCGCGACGATTCGCCCGCGAGCTCAGGGACGAGGCCGTCTGCGCCGTGGAAGGCTTCGGCCCACGCGCCGACATGCTGCGCTCGCTCGCGGACTACATCATCAGCCGCGAGCGCTGAGCCAGGCCCCTATTTACCGGCCTTCGCCGCTTTCTTGCGCTCATGCTCGAGCAGGTACTTCTTACGGATCCGGATGGCGCCCGGGGTCACCTCCACGAGCTCATCATCATCAATGAACTCGAGCGCCTGCTCCAGCGTGAGCCGTTGAGGGGGTGTCAGGATGATGCTCTCGTCCGAGCCGGCGGCGCGGACGTTGGTGAGCTGCTTGGCCTTGAGCGGGTTGACGACCAGGTCGTTGTCGCGACTGTGCAGCCCGATCACCATGCCCTCGTAGACCTCGTCGCCATGGCCGATGAACAGCTTACCCCGGCCCTGCAGGTTGAACAGTGCGTAGGCCACGGCCTTGCCGGGCGCCATTGACACCAGCACGCCGTTATTCCGCTGGCCGTACTCCCCGGTCTTTGCCGGACCATAGTGATCGAAGACGTGATACATCAGCCCGGTCCCTGAGGTCGCGGTCAGGAACTCGGTCCGAAAACCAATCAGCCCACGGGCCGGGATGATGTAATCGAGCCTCACACGGCCACGGCCATCGGGGAGCATATCGGTGAGCTCGCCACCACGCTCGCCCAGTGCCTGCATCACTGCCCCCTGGTAATCCTCCTCGACATCCACGGTGAGCTGCTCGTAGGGCTCCTCGATCCTGCCGTCGACCTCGCGGGTGATGACCTCCGGCCGTGACACACCCAGCTCGTAGCCCTCGCGACGCATGTTCTCGATGAGGATACCCAGATGCAGCTCGCCCCGGCCCGAGACCCGGAATCGCTCGGGATCGTCGGTGTCTTCCACGCGCAGCGCGACATTATGCTCGAGTTCGCGCAGCAAGCGATCGCGAAGCTGGCGGGAGGTCACATACTTGCCCTCACGCCCGACGAACGGCGACGTATTGACCTGGAAGGTCATCGACACGGTCGGCTCGTCCACTGTCAGTGCCGGCAGCGCCTCGACCGCCGCCGGGTCACAGAGCGTATCGGAGATATTGATGCCCTCGACACCGGTGAAGGCGATGATATCGCCGGCATTGGCGGATGGCACCTCGACGCGGTCGAGCCCCAGAAACCCCAGAACCTGCAGGAGCCGGACCTGGCGGCGTTTGCCGTCGCGGTCGACACACGTCAATGTCTGGTTGGTCTTGATACTGCCCCGCTGGACCCGCCCGATGCCGATCACACCGACGTAGCTGTTGTAGTCGAGCGAGGTCACCTGCATGCGGAACGGTCCCTCAGCATCCACCTGCGGGGCCGGAACGGTATCGCGGATAAGCTCGAAGAGCGGCGTCATGTCACCGCCGCGCACATCGGGCTCGGTCCCGGCATAACCGTTCAGGGCCGAGGCGTAGATCACCGGGAAGTCAAGCTGTTCCTCGCTGGCGCCAAGGTTATCGAACAGATCAAAGGTCTTGTCGACGACCCAGTCCGGACGGGCCCCATCGCGGTCCACCTTGTTGACCACCACGATGGGCTTGAGCCCGAGTGCGAGCGCCTTCTGGGTCACGAACCGTGTCTGTGGCATGGGCCCGTCGACGGCGTCGACCAGCAGCAGCACCGAATCCACCATCGAAAGCACCCGCTCGACCTCGCCGCCGAAGTCGGCATGGCCGGGGGTATCGACGATGTTCACGCGCAGGTCCTGCCACTTGATCGCCGTATTCTTGGACAGGATGGTAATGCCACGCTCACGCTCGAGATCATTGGAATCCATGATCCGCTCCTGGACCTCGCCGCGTGCGGCCAGAGTGCCCGACTGCTGCAGCAGCTGGTCCACCAGGGTGGTCTTGCCGTGGTCGACGTGGGCGATGATGGCGACGTTGCGCAGATCACGCACATCGGAATGGAGGGGATCGGTAATCATGGAATCTCGCTCGTTGATCGGTCGCTGGCAGAATGAATAAACCGCCCAGTGTACAGGTTGAACGCATGGATTGTCGTTTCAGTGGCGCAGCCCTAGCGCCGACCCATGAAAAATGCCGCCAGCAGCAGAAGCGGAAACACCTCAAGCCGCCCCAGCAGCATCAGGATACTGAGCACGACCGCTGCTCCCGCGTTCAGATCAGGCCCAACAACCCCTGTGTCGAGGCCCGAGTTGAACAGCGCCGAGGCGGTATCGAAAAACACATGGGCAAGCCGGGTATCGGCGGGCAACCAGTGGAGCATGATGAACACCCCCAGCAGCCAGAGCAGCATGAAGATACCCACCAGCCGCAGGGCGGTATGGCCGAGTGAGGCCATCTGCGCCGGGGTGATATGCGCCCCGTCATAGCGAAGCACCACCACCTCGTGCGGCGTGGCGCGGAGCGAGCGGAGCTGGCCCACCAGATCCTTGAGCAGGAGCCCCACCCGAAGCAGCTTGACACCGCCACTGGTGGATCCAGCCATCCCGCCCATCAGCACCGCCGTGAGCACCAGCAGCAACGCCGCGTCGCCCCAGGATGACAGGTCGGCAGCGGCGAACCCCGCCGATGTCATCGCCGATACCCAGACCATGACTGAACTGATCAGCGTGTCGCTGCCACCGACCGTCAGCCAGCGCTGCCCCCAGAGCAGCAGACCACCTCCCAACAGCACCCAGACCAGCACCCGGACCTCCACGAGCTGCCAGAGCGAGCGCGGTGAAACCCGTTCGACGATCAACCGATAGTGGATAAGAAAGCTCACCGCACCGGCCAGCATGATCGGCACATACGCGAGCTGGACGGCCTGAGGGGCGCTCATCAGGCTGTCATCGGTGATCGTGAATCCGCCGGTCGCAATCGCTGTCATGCCATGATTGACCGCGCGCCAGGGGGGCTCGCCGACGATCCACAGCAGCGCGATGGCGCCCAGCGTGTACCCCAGATAGATCGCCCATATGGTCTGCACCGTTGATTTGACGGTGGGCAGGATTTTCTCGTCGCGGGCCTCCGAGAAATAGAGATTGATGGCGCCGCGCTCGGCGGGGACGACCGCCAGCAGCAGGAGAATGACACCGATCCCCCCAATCCACTGACTGAAACTCCGCCACCACTGAATGTGATGCGGCAGCTCCGAGGCGGCCGCTACGACGGTGAGTCCCGTGGAGGTAAACCCCGATACCGATTCGAAAAAGGCATGGGATGGCTGACGGAATGGCTGCAGCACGGACTCTGTCGGCAGCGGGGCGAGGTGGGCACTGACGAACACCGGGATCGCACCAATGATCGCGATGAGCAGCCAGCTGATGCCCGCGATCAGCATCGACTGATAGCGATACAACCGATCCGTGCCACGCGTCGTCCAGACCAGCAGCTGGCCACTGATCAACGCCACCGCGGCGGTCAGTGCCAACCCCCATGCGCCCCACCACTCACCGGCCCACCCGGCGATCGGCAGCGACAGCAGCGCCATCAGACCGGGGACATGCAGCAGAAACCCGGTCCCGCGCAGCACCTCGCGCACGCTGTCAGCCTTCCAGGTGACGCTCGCGGAAGGCGAGCCGGCGCCGGCCGCGCAGGCGCTCCGCGGCAAAGATGATCACTCCGTCCCCGGCCGTCAGCTGATCGCCATCCGCAAAGCGCTTCGTCGTCCCGTCCCGCACCCGGGCGAGCAGCTGCAGATCCTCGCCCAGCAACTCGCGGCGGCGTATTTCGGCAGCGTCCAGCCCGACCAGTGGTGACTGCTCCCCGAGCTTGAGTTCGATGATCTGCTGACCGCCCCGCAGGGTTGTCACATCATTGGTCTCCGGCAGCAGGGTAATGTCGAGCAGATGCTGGGCGACCAGCCGTTCCGGATCAGAGAGCACCCGGACTCCGAGACGGCGGAAAATCGGGATATGGGAGTCCCGGTTGACCGTGCTGGTGAGGGTCTCCACACCCACTTCCTGGGCGAGCAGCACCGCCATGAGGTTGGTGGAGTCGTCATCTGTGGTCGCGATCAGGGCCTCGGCCCGCGCCAACTGGCTTTCCCCGACGAACGCATCATTGCCGACGTCCATGGCAAGCACCCGCACGTCATGCTGCTCGGCACAGGCGTCGGCGAGTGCAGGATCGCTTTCCACCACCACCAGGTCGTTGTTGGTACTCGACAGGGCCTGTTCGATCAGGCTGTTGCCGACCGGTGCGGCCCCGATGACCACAATCATCATTCGATCCTCCCCTCGCTATCCGGCCAGCGCTGCGTCAAACGCTCAGCACCGGCGCCTGCATGGCCGCGACCTGCTCGCGCAGGGTCAGCACATGATCGTCCCAGTATCGCTCGGTCCCGAACCAGGTGAAGGTCGCGGGAAACGCCGGATCGTCCCAGCGCCTCGCCAGCCACGCGGCATAGTGCATGATCCGCAGGGTGCGCAGCGCCTCGAGCAGATGGAGCTCACGCGGATCAAACGCGCGAAACTGCTCATAACCGGCGATCAGGTCGCTGAGCTGGAGGGTACGCTCGTGGCGATCGCCACTGAGCAGCATCCATAGATCCTGAATCGCCGGACCGGTCCGGCAGTCGTCGAGATCCACCAGATGCGGTCCCTGATCGGTCCAGAGGATATTGCCGGGGTGAAAGTCCCCGTGCAGGCGAATAAAGGCGCAGCCCGCGGCGTTTTCCCGCGCCTCATCGATCGCCGCGAGCAGTTCATCGGTCACCGCCCGGTAGGACGCCTCGACGCCCTCCGGGATCCAGCCGGCCGCCAGCAGCCAGTCACGGCTCTGACGTCCCATGACATCGGCGTCGAGGACGGGCCGGTGCTCGAACACCCCGGCCTCGCCGACCGTATGCATGCGACCCAGCAGACGCCCCAGCCACTCCCGCGTGTCCGCATTGTCGAGCTCAGGGGCATGACCGCCGCGACGGGGATAGAGCGCGAAGCGGAAACCGGCCGCCTGATGCAGGGTCTGGTGATTGAGATCGATCGGCGCCACCACCGGGATCTCATGCCCGGCCAGTTCGACCGCGAAGGCATGCTCCTCGAGGATGGCCGCATCGCTCCAGCGCCCGGGCCGATAAGCCTTGAGGATCATCGGGGCCCGATCCTCGACACCGAGCTGATAGACCCGGTTTTCATAACTGTTGAGGGCGAGCAGACGGCCATCGGCATCGACGCCGGCGGCCTCGACCATGTCCAGCAGGAGCGCCGGCTGGAGACTGGCAAACGGATGATCGCCGGGCAGTGATTCAGTCATTGGCTGGCTCATCCGAGACCGCTCCGAGGGTCTCCCAGACCGGCGTGAGATCACGGGGAATGGGCTCGAGCCGACCGATCTCGACCCAGGGGAAGTCTGGATCGTGGAAATCCGAGCCCTTGGAGGCAGTGAGGCCAAATCGGCGCGCCAGTGCCGCGGCCGCCGAGAGGTCGTCACGCCCGCCACCACCGTTGGCGACCTCAATCGCCTCACCGCCAGCGCCGACAAAGGCCTGAATCGCCGCCCGCAGCGCACCGCGGGTCAGACCATAGCGAAGCGGATGGGCAAACACAGCGGTACCGCCAGCGGCATGGATCCAGGCGACAACCTCGTCGATACTCGCCCATTGCACAGCGGCATAGCCGGGCCGACCGCGTTTGAGATAGCGTTCAAATGCCGCCTGAAACGTCGGCGAGGCCCCCTGCTCAACCAGTGCGCGGGCGAAATGCGCGCGACCGGGAACGCCAGCCGCCATCTCATCCACCCGATCGGCCATGCCGGCAACGCCCGCAGCCGCCAGTCGCTCAGCGATGCGGGCGGCGCGGTCATGGCGCTCGGCCTGCTGTCGCGCCACACCCTCAATCAGTGTCGGGCAGGTAATGTCCATGCCGAGGCCAACGATATGCACCACACCTCTCGCCCATCGTGCCGAGAGCTCGATACCGCTCAGACACTCAATGCCCTGCCCGCGGGCGCTCGCCTGTGCCTCGACCACGCCGTCGAGGCTGTCGTGGTCGGTGAGTGCCATCAGCCGCACGCCCCGCGCAGCCGCCCGCGCCACCACCGCCGCTGGCGACAGGTGGCCATCCGAGGCGGTACTGTGCATGTGTAAATCAACCTGGCTGGCGGACACTGGCGCCTCGCTTGTGGCCTTCATCGGCCCATCCTATAATGAAACCCTCGGCAGCCGCAGGCTGCCGTTTGTTTTTGGAGGTCATCACCATGTCAACGGCCCTGATGCCCACTTACAAACGCCTGCCGGTCGCGTTCCGGCGCGGCGACGGCGCGTGGCTCGAGGACACCGAGGGGCGCTGGTACCTGGATGCGCTTTCGGGCATTGCCGTCTGCGGCCTGGGCCATGCCCACCCGGACGTTGCCGCGGCCATCGCCGATCAGGCGCAGACGCTGGTGCATACCTCCAATCTCTATGAGGTGCCGCACCAGTCCCGTCTCGGCGAGCGGCTCTGCGCGCTGTCGGGTCTCGAGCAGGTCTTCTTCGCCAACAGTGGTGCCGAGGCGAACGAGGCGGCGATCAAGCTGGCACGGCTCTACGGCTATCATCGTGGCATTGAGGCACCAGAGATCATCGTCGCGGAGAACGCCTTCCACGGTCGCACGCTGGGCGCGCTCACCGCCACCGGCAACCAGCGCGCGCAGACGGGCTTCGGGCCATTGCCCGAGGGCTTCGTGCGGGTCCCCTACAGCGACGTCGATGCGATCCGCGCGGCGGCAACGGAGCGGACCGTTGCGGTATTTGTCGAGCCCATCCAGGGCGAAGGCGGTATCGTCGTACCCGATGATGACTATCTACCGGCCCTGCGCCACCTCTGTGACCAGCACGGATGGCTGCTCATGCTCGATGAGGTGCAGTCGGGGGTCGGTCGAACCGGCCACTGGTTTGCCCATCAGCACGCCGACATCCGGCCGGATGTGGTGACACTGGCCAAGGCCCTTGCCAACGGCGTACCCATCGGCGCCTGCATGGCGGGCGGGCCGGCAGGCGGTGTCCTGGGCCCCGGCAGTCACGGTACGACCTTTGGCGGTAATCCACTGTCCAGCCGCGCCGCACTGGCGGTCATCGATGCCATCGAGCGCGACGGGCTTCTGGCGCGTGCAGCGACGGTCGGTGAGCGCATGCTCGGCCGCCTGCGTCAGGCCCTCAGCGGCGTCCGGGGGGTCCACGAAATCCGCGGACGGGGGTTGATGATCGGCATTGAGCTCGACGGAGCCTGCGGCCAGTTGGTCGGGCAGGCCCTCGAGGCGGGCATTCTGATCAACGTAACGGCGGGACGGGTGATACGCCTTCTGCCACCACTCACCTTCACTGACGAACAGGCCGACCAATTGGTCGACACACTGACGCCATTGATCGAGAAGACCGCAGAAGCAATCGCCGATGAACCGGCCGAGCTTGCCTGAGGTTGACAGGGGAAACCGGATGTCATCGCGCCATTTTCTGACGCTCGCCGATATCAGTGCCGAGGCGCTCGAGACCCTGCTGCGGCGGGCCGCCGAACTGCGGGAACTGCATCATGCCGGCCATCTCCATGAGCCCCTGCGCGGTCGGGTGCTGGGAATGATCTTCGAGAAATCCTCGACCCGGACGCGCGTGTCGTTCGAGGCCGGTATGGCGCAGCTCGGGGGCAGCGCGCTATTCCTTTCTCCAAGGGATACCCAACTCGGTCGCGGCGAACCGGTGGAAGACACCGCACGGGTGCTCTCGGGCATGGTTGACGCGGTCATGATCCGCACGTTCGACCACGAAACCGTGGAGCGCTTCGCGGACGCGTCCAGCGTCCCGGTTATCAACGGCCTGACCGATGATCACCACCCCTGCCAGCTGCTCGCCGATCTGCAGACCTGGCAGGCGCACCGGGGCGAGCTTCAGGGACGGACCGTGGCGTGGATGGGTGATGGCAACAATATGTGCCGCTCGTGGATGCAGGCCGCGGAAATGATGGATTTCCGGCTCGCCATCGGGGCGCCGTCGGCCTACGCCCCGGAAGACCTCGCCGATCACCCCAACAGCCGCCACGAGACCGATCCGCAGGCGGCGGTGGAAGGCGCCGATCTGGTGGTCACCGACGTCTGGGCGAGCATGGGGATGGAGGACGAGCAGGACACCCGCCTCGCTGACTTCGCCGCCTATCAGGTCAACGAAGCGCTGATGGCCGCGGCGGCCAAGGACGCTCTATTCATGCACTGCCTGCCGGCCCACCGGGGCGAGGAAGTGACCGCCGGGGTGCTCGACGGTCATCAGAGTGTGGTCTGGGAAGAGGCGGAAAACCGCCTCCATGCCCAGAAGGCACTGCTCGAGTGGCTGATCAGCGGGACCGCCTAGCGGCGGTCCCCGGTGGCCTCTTCAGCCATCTGTTCAAAGCTGATGTGGCGGACATCCTTGCCGCGCACGAAGTAGATCACGTATTCGCAGATGTTCCGGGACCGGTCACCGATCCGCTCCAGTGACCGGGTCGCCCAGACGATGTCGAGCACCGGCGGCACCGACTTCGGGCTGTCCTCGAGGTGTTTGACCAGGTTGCGGATGATGGAATCGTACTGGGCGTCCGCCTTGATATCCTCCTGCGCGACCTGCACGGCCTGTTCTGAGTCCATGCGCGCGAAGGCGTCCAGCGCGCCACGCAGAATGCCCTTGATCTGCTCACCGAGCGCGGCGATCTCCGCCATCGGACTGCGGCGCCGATCCTCCTCGAGCAGATGAAGGGCCATCCGCCCGACACGCTCGGCCTCATCGCCGATGCGCTCCAGATCAGTGATGGCCTTGATGACCGCCATGATCAGGCGCAGGTCACTGGCGGTGGGCTGGCGACGCGCGAGAATGTGGGTGCAGGCCTCGTCCAGCTCGACCTCCATCGCATTGATCTTATAATCGGACGTCACCACCTGCTCGCCCTTGGCCTGGTCGCCGTTCACAAGGGCATCCAGCGCCGATTCGAGCTGCTGCTCGACCAGTCCACCCATGGTCATCACTCGGGTGATGATGTGCTCGAGGTCTTCGTTGTACTGCTGCGAGATATGCTGCGAGAAGCTCTTCTTATCCATGACGATAGCCGCTCCCTGCCGGCTCAGCCGAACCGGCCGGTGATGTAGTCCTCGGTGCGCTGTTCCGCCGGATTGGTGAACAGCGTGTCGGTGTCGTTGACTTCGATAATCTGCCCCATGTGGAAGAACGCCGTGTAGCCTGCCACCCGAGCGGCCTGCTGCAGGTTATGGGTCACGATGACGATGGTGTAGTTGTCCTTGAGCTCATGGATCAGCTCCTCGACCGTGGCCGTGGCGAGGGGATCGAGGGCCGACGCGGGCTCGTCCATCAGGATGACTTCCGGGTTGACGGCGATGGCCCGCGCGATACACAGGCGCTGCTGCTGACCACCGGAGAGCTCGGTCCCGGGCGTATCCAGACGATCCGCCACCTCGTTCCAGAGCCCGGCACGTTTCAGCGCCGATTCCACCAGGTCATCCAATTCCGAGCGCGATGTACCCGTTCCGTGGAGCCGGGGTGCGTAGGCAATGTTCTCGTAGATACTTTTCGGAAACGGATTCGGCTTCTGGAACACCATCCCGACATACGTCCGCAGCTGGACGACGTCGACACTCGGGTCGTAGATATCCTCGTCCTCCAGTGCCACCCGGCCAGAGATATGAACCCTCGGGATCAGGTCGTTCATCCGGTTGAGGCAACGCAGAAACGTCGACTTGCCACACCCCGACGGCCCGATCAGCGCTGTCACCTGGCGTGAGTACATATCGAGGTTAATGTCGTGCAGCGCCTGAGTATCGCCGTACCAGAGGTTCAGATCACGCGCACTCACTTTGACGTGAGGCGTCGCCGACTGCTCCCCGGGCGCCGTCCCGGTTGTCTGGGCCATAGAGGCCGTCTCCGATGTCGCTCGCTTATCCACTTCAGTTTCCATCATTCCCCCGCCAGTCGCTACCAGCGACGTTCGAACTTGCGCCGCAGCAAGACCGCTGCCGCGTTGAGAGTCAGCAGTATTGCCAGGAGCACGATGATCCCGGCGCCGGTTTTCTCGACAAATGCCTGCCTCGGCTCGCTCGCCCAGGTGAAGATCTGCGCGGGCAGCACGGTCGCCGATTCAAAGATATTGCCGGGTATATCCGGTATGTAGGCCACCATGCCGACAATGATCAGCGGAGCGGTCTCGCCCATCGCCTGTGCCAGGCCGATGATCGTACCGGTGAGGATACCCGGCAGTGAGAGCGGCAGGACATGGTCGCGGACCACCTGCCAGCGTGAGCACCCCATCGCGAATGCCCCCAGGCGGATCGGATCGGGCACCGATCTGAGTGCGGCACGGGTGCTGATAATGATGATCGGCAGGGTCATCAATCCAAGGGTCAGCCCACCCACCAGAGCCGATGAACGCGGCACACCGAAGGTATTGATGAAAACGGCGAGGCCAAGGAGGCCAAAGATGATCGATGGCACCGCCGCAAGGTTGTTGATATTGACCTCTATCGCCCGCGTGAGCTTGTTATCCGGCGCGAACTCCTCAAGGTAGATCGCCGACATCACCCCCACCGGAAAAGCGAACAGGAGGGTCACGAACAGAACCAGGATCGATCCGACGGCCGCCGACAGGATCCCCGCAAGCTCCGGGAGCTTGGAATCACCCTGCGTAAAGAACGCCCAGTTGAACGAATTCCGGATCTGTCCCGACTCGACCATGGCGTCCACCTGCGCCGCCATCGCCTCGGGCAGATCCGCGTCGCCCTTGAGGTACTGATCGACCTCGCTATAGGCCGGCGCCCAGACCTCGCGCGTGATGCCGGCGAGCTCCGGGTTGTTGCGGATCTCGCGGGGAATGGACCGGACCGCGCCGCGGGAGACGATTTCCCGCATGTCCTCGGCGAGCGCGAAGCGACCGATTCGCTCGGCCCGCTCGTTGTAATCGAGGGTCACACGGACTTCGGTACGCCAGAAGGCGCTGTATCCCTGACCGATGATATCCGCGAAAAAGGCGACGATAATGGCGAACGCAATCAATAGCGCACCGATCGTGTAGCCCTTGAAGCGGGCCTCCTTGCGGTAACGGCCGCGGATGAGCGGATCATCGGCCGAGCCCGTCAGTCTTTGTTGCATGGCAGGCGCCTCTTTAATCGTAGTTCTGCTTGAACCGACGGATCAGGTAGGTCGACAGCAGATTCAGCAGCAGCGTCACCGTGAACAGCACGAGACCGAGCGCGAACGCCGACAGCGTCATGAGGCTGTCGAACGCCTGATCGCCCGTCAGGGAGGCCACGATATTGACGGTCACCGTGGTCATGTCCTCCAGCGGATTCCAGGTCAGGTTGGGCCGCATGCCGGCCGCCATCACGACGATCATCGTCTCGCCCAGCGCCCGTGAGACACCGAGCAGGAACGCGGAGATAACGCCCGGAAGCGCCGCCGGCAGGATGACCTGCTTGATGGTCTCGGAATGGGTCGTCCCCAGCGCGTAGGCCCCCTCACGAAGGCTCTGGGGAATGCTGTTGATCACGTCATCGGAGAGCGAGGAAATGAACGGAATGATCATGATCCCCATCACGATTCCGGGCGAGAGGATGTTGCTGTACGACGCATCCAGCCCGAAGAAAGCGGCGATGTCCACCACCAGCGGGCTGACGGTGATCGCCGCGAAGAAGCCGTAGACCACGGTCGGGATACCGGCGAGGATCTCCAGCAGCGGCTTTGCAATCCCGCGCTGGGTCGGCGTCGCGTACTCCGACATGAAAATCGCCGACAGCAGGCCGATGGGGAGCGCCGTCGCCATCGCGATGCCGGTCACCATGAAGGTACCGGCAAATAGCGGCACAGAGCCGAAGAACGATCCTGCCCCGCCGGCGTCTTCGCCCCGCCCGACGGATTCGAGAAACGTATCACCGGGCGACCAGACGGTACCGGTGACGAATTCCCAGACGCTGACCTCGCGGAAGAACCGCATGGCCTCGAAGATGATCGAGAGGACAATCGCCAGGGTGGTGATGATGGAAATGAGCGCGGCGCCCAGCAGCAGCATGCGGATGACCGTGTCGAGCGCATTCCTTGCCCGCACCGCCGGCCCGATGGCGCGAAGCCCCCAGCCCAGACCGAACGCCGCCACTGCCAGCGATGTAATGACCACCAGCTCCCGCGAGGGCGCGATGATGCCCAGGACACTCAGCAGCGCCGCCGCGACCGCCACCCCGAGGGCCGGCAGTCCCATCCAGACAACGGAGTACCAGCCATACTGTTGCGGTCGCGAATGCATCTTGATGCCTTCCGCGACGCTCGCCAGTGCCTTGCCACGACCCAGCCGAAAGGCCAGTGCGCCCATCACGCCGAGCGCGGCCAATAACACGAGGGTTGCACTACCGATACCCAACGCCTGCCCTCCAATCACTCAATCGAAACAAGCAGGCCGCTGCTCCCCCGGGGGAGCAGCGGCCATCACTCCGCGGGTCAGCGCCCCGAGGGAGCCCTGCCCGGAAGCCGATCACTCAAGATCGCTGCGCTCCATCGGCACGCTGTTGGCCACCCGATCACGCCACTCGGCGCTCTCCGCAGACGGCAGCGGAATCAGGCCCTCTGAGACCAGCAGACCATTCTCGCCGATCATGATGTCGTCCATGAACAGGCTGGTGTACTCGTCGATGCCAGGCACCACGCCGACGTGCGCTTCCTTGACATAGAACCAGAGGCTACGGGCCACCGGGTACGCATCCTGCGAGATATTCTCCACGGTCGGCTCGACACCGTCCACGGCAGCGGCCTGGAGCGTGTCGCTATTCTCCGCAAGGAAGCTATAGCCAAAAATACCGACCGCTGTCTGGTTCTCGCGGATCCGCTGAACGATCAGGTTGTCGTTCTCACCGGAATCGACGTACGGACCATCTGCACGGATCGTGGAGTACGGCTCCGGATAGCCCGCCTCGACGGACACCTCTTCGAGGGCAAGCTCCTCAAAGGCGTCGCGCGTACCAGAGGTGCTCGGCGGGCCGAGGACCTCGATCTCGCGGTCAGGCAGGCTCGAATCGATCTCGTTCCAGTTGGTGTACGGGTTGTCGACCAGCTCACCGTCCTGCGGCACCTCGGCGGCGACCGCCATCAGGATCTGCTCGCGGGTGAGATCAAGGGGCTCGTTGTCCGCGCTCTGGGCGATGACGATGCCGTCCGAGCCGATCTTGGCCTCAGTGATGTCGGTGACGCCGTTTTCCTGACAACGGTCGAACTCGCTGACCTTCATCCGCCGCGAGGCGTTGGTGATGTCAGGTGTGGAAACGCCGACTCCATCGCAGAACAGGGCCAGGCCGCCGCCCGAACCAGTGGACTCGATCACCGGGGTGGGGAAATTCGTGGTCGCGCCAAACTCTTCGACCACGTAGCTCGCGAACGGATAGACCGTGCTCGAGCCAACAATGCGCATCTGCTCACGCTCCTGCGCGTTCGCCAGCGAAGTGGCGCCGACAGCTGCGGCCAGTGCAAGGGCACTCGTTTTCCAGATCTGCATGAGGTTACTCCTCGTTGATGCTTGGGTTGGGAACTGAGTGCAGATTAGTCGCCCTTTGTGACAGGATCATGAAACCGTTGAGGCGGAGGCGTCGCCGACGCGCTGGTAATCAGGAAAAAGCGCGGTAAAGGTACTGCCGACGCCGACCTGGCTGGTGACCTCAAGCCGCCCCCCGTGGCGTGAGAGTACGTGTTTGACGATCGCCAGCCCGAGCCCGGTGCCACCATCGCGGCTCGCACGGCCATGATCGACGCGGTAGAAACGCTCGGTCAGCCGGGGGATGTGGTGGGGCGGGACCCCGCGTCCGGTATCAGCCACCGCCAGGCAGGCCGCCCCCTCAGCCGCAAACCAGCGCACATCAATGCGTCCGCCCGCCTCGGTATATTTCACGGCGTTGGAGAGCAGATTGGAGATGGCACTGCGGATCTCGTCCCGGTCCCCGTCGATGCCCAGCGACTCATCCATGGTCAGCGCGATGCTGTGCCGCTCGTTGCTGAGGGCGCGCGCCTCGTCGACGGCTTCGGTGAGCAACGCCGGCATGTCGATCGTGCCACGTTCTCCCGCGGGCCGCTCGGTCTCGAGCCGTGAGAGCAGCAACAGATCATCAACCAGGCGGGTCATACGACCGATCTGCTGATCCATCAGTGCCAGCGGCCGCGCCAGCTCCTCCGCGTCCAGCGACTCCATCTCGCCGAGCTGCTCGGACATCCCCTGAAGAACCGTCAGCGGCGTGCGCAGCTCATGACTGACATTGCCCACAAAATCCCGGCGCATGGTCTCGAGCCGATGCAGCTCGGTAATGTCTCGTGCGAGCAGCATCTGTTGATGGTCACCGTAGGGGACGATGCGGATCTCGAGCGTGCGGCGCGGATCCTGGGGGGATGGAATCTTGACCGCGGCCGTCCAGTCGCGCTCGGCCAGATAGGCCGCGAATTCCGGGTGCCGGATGAGATTGGCGATGCGCTGGCCGCGGTCCTGCGGCCAACGGAGCCCGAGATAGCGGGATGCAAGCCGATTCCACCACTGCATATCACCGCCCGCGGACAGGACGATCGTCCCGTCCGGCATCGCATTCGCACCCTCACGAAATCGTCTCAGAAGCCGAACAAGACGGGTTCGACGCGTGCGCTGCTGCAGCTGCTGGCGGTCGAGCCCGTCAAAGATATGCCCCCATACCCCATTGCCGCGCGGTGGCCGCCGCCGACGTGATGCCCGCAGCCAGCGCTCGAGCCGATAGGCCTGGCTGAGGTTGTAGACCAGAAGGCCGGAGCCGGCAGCAAGCACCAGCCAGGGGACGCCCGTGGCAACACCGAACAGTGTGATGAACGCACCGCCGGCCGCCGTCCGGAAGGCCGCCGCCGGCCAGGGGTTACTCATCAGCATGTGACGATCCCGTCAGTCGACGGAAAAGCGATAGCCTGCTCCCCGCACGGTCTGCAGCAGATCGTGGTGCCCCGAGGGCTCGAGCGCCTTTCTAAGCCGGCGGACATGGACATCAACGGTGCGCTCCTCAACATAGACATTGGCCCCCCAGACATTATCGAGGAGCTGCGCGCGATTGAAGACACGATCCGGATGGGTCATGAAAAAATGCAGCAGCCGGAATTCGGTGGGCCCCATGTCGAGGGCTTGCCCCGTGCCTGTCACGCGATGACTGACTGGATCGAGTCTGAGTTCGCGCGCCTCGACCGGCGCCTCGTTCGCGGTTGGCTGGACGCGGCGCAGAACCGCTTTGACCCGCGCCACCAGCTCGCGGGGCGAGAACGGTTTGGGTACATAGTCGTCGGCGCCGGCATCCAGCCCGCGGATACGATCGGCCTCCTCGCCCCGCGCCGTCAGCAGAATGATGGGGATGTCGCGCGTTACCCGATCACGCTTGAGCCGTCGCGCGAAATCGATACCGCTCTGCCCCGGCAGCATCCAGTCAAGCAGAACCAGATCGGGTTGGCTCAGCCGCATCGCCGCCTCACCATCCTCCGCTGACTCCGCGTGGCGCACCCGGTAGCCGGCCCGCTCCAGGGCCATTGCCACCATTTCGCGGATCGCTTCTTCATCCTCTACAAGCAGAATGCTGGCCACAGTGGCTTCCCCCCTAACATCAGATCAGCGGCATTATAGAGTCACTCAGATTGCGACTCTGTGACAATCCGGTCACACAACGCGGCGGCTGGCAGCGCCGCAGCGACATTGGTACATTGCCGGCATGCGTTATTACCTCTCCCTCTCAGTGGTCCTGGCGGTGCTGTGGCTCGGTCTGTCCGGTGTCTACAAGCCGCTGCTGTTCATCCTGGGAGCGGCCTCGATCGGGCTGGTCGTCTGGCTGACCGAACGCATGGAGGTTCTGGGGGCAGAGCATGATCCGGCGACCCTGTCCTGGCGATTGATCGTCTACTGGTTCTGGCTGGCCGGTCAGGTCATCATTTCGAATATCGCCGTGGCGCGCGCCGTCATTGATCCACGGCGTATCCACCCGACACTCATCGAGGTCCCTGTCCGCCAGCACTCGCGCGTGGGGCGGGTGACGTACGCAAACTCGATCACGCTGACACCCGGCACGGTCACCACCTGGCTGGAGAGTGGTGGCCACCGGGCCCAGATCCATGCACTACTGCCCGAAGCGGTGGAGGGACTGCGAAGCGAGGCGATGGGACGTCGCGTCGAGTGGCTCGAGGGGGAGCGATGATGGAGACGGTCCTCCTCGCAACGATCCCCGCCATCTTCACCACGATGGGGCTGGCACTCTGGCGGGCCATTAAAGGGCCATCGGTGTTCGATACCATCGTCGGCGTCAATGTCTTCGGGACCAAGACCGTGCTGCTGATCGCACTGATCGCCTATTTCTCGGGCAATGGGGATCTGGTCGATGTCGCGCTGGTCTACGCATTGATCAACTTCCTTGCTGTGGTGGCGGTCCTCAAGCTGGTTCGCCAGCGCGATCTGGCCGCCGGCCGTGGGGATGACGGATGATCGATGCGCTGCTGCACGGCCTCTCCGCGGCGATGCTGGTCATTGGTGGCGGCTTCGCGGTCATTGGCGGCATTGGTGTGGTCCGCTTCCCGGATATCTTCACACGGCTGCATGCCGCCGGTGTCACCGATACGATCGCCCCGCTACTGATCGTTGGCGGTCTGGTGCTCCAGTCAGGCTGGACGCTGTTGAGCTTCAAGCTCCTGCTTATTCTGCTGTTCTTACTGTTCACGACACCCACGGCCTCGCATGCGACCGCCCGCGCCGCGATGGCGGCCGGCATCGAGCCGATCACCCATGACACCGACGCGCCGCCCGGGGAACCGCCATCGAACACCTGATCGATATCGCGCTGTTGCTATTCCTCATCGTGGTGGCGGTCACCGTGGTCGTCACCCGTGATCTCCTCAAGGCAACGATGCTGTTCGCGATCTACTCGCTGACCATTGCCGGGCTGTTCGCCACGCTCGATGCCGGGGATGTGGCATTGACCGAGGCCGCCGTGGGGGCGGGCATCAGCACGGTGCTCATCCTTGCCGTACTCGCCCTGGTGCCGCGCTACGAGCACCGCCGGGCGGGTCATAGCCTGCCGGCTCTGGCCATTGTCACGCTCACCGGCGCGGCGCTGGTCTATGCCTCCTTCGACCTGCCGGCATTCGGAAACGCAGGCAATCCCATCCATCAGCATCTGGGTGCCTATTTCATCGAGCAGACCTACTCGGATATCGGCATTCCCAATCTGGTCGCAGCCGTACTGGCAAGCTACCGCTCGATCGATACCATGGGTGAGGCCGTTGTCATCCTCACCGCCGGGATCGTGGTCTACGCCCTCCTGGCGCCGCCACCCCGTCACCGCCAGCGCCGCGATGGAGGCGACTCATGAGAGACAACGCGATCCTCGTGGTGGTGGCCCGCTTCCTGATCCCGCTGGTCATGCTGTTCGGGCTCTATGTGCAGTTCCACGGCGAGTATTCGCCCGGTGGCGGCTTCCAGGCCGGGGTGCTGTTCGCATCCGCCTGGATTCTGTTCGTGTTCATCTACGGGCTCGACACCGGCCTGCGGGTCATTCCCCAGCGGGTCATCTACGCCCTCGCCTCCCTGGGGGTCCTGCTCTATGCACTGGTCGGCCTGTTGGGGGTTGCGCTCGGTGGGCGTTTCCTTGATTTCGATCCGCTTCTCGATGCGCCTAAGGCGGCGCAGCAGACCGGGATCATCCTCGTCGAGTTCGGCGTTGGCGTCACCGTGGCCGCGGTGGTGATGCTGATCTTCCTGCTGTTCGCCCGACGCCGGGCGGATACCGTCGCGGCCGGCCTCGACCCTGATGCGGCCGACGATGTCAGAGAGGAACAGCAATGACGCTGATCAGCATGGTTAATTACTGGGCCGTGATCGTGCTGATGATGACCGGTTACTACTGCATGATCGTGCGCGGCAACATGATCAAGAAGGTCATCGGTCTGGGGATTTTCCAGACATCGGTGTTCATCCTGTTCATCTCTGCCGGCAAGGTGAACGGCGGGTCCACCCCCGTGCTGCGTGACGGCGTCGACCTCTACTCCAATCCCCTCCCGCATGTCCTCATCCTTACCGCGATTGTCGTCGGTATTGCCACCACCGCCGTCGCCCTGGCACTGACCGTGCGCATCCGCGAGGCGTACGGCAGCATCGACGATGATGACATCGACGCCGCCGCTGAGGAGGACGATCGCGTATGAGCTCGATCACCGAGCTGATGCCCTTCATCGTCCTGATCCCGCTGATCGCCGGACCCGTCTGTGTCCTGCTGCCGGGACGTGGATTGCCATGGCTGCTGGCGACACTGGCGATGATATCGGCGTTCATCATCAGCGCTTTCGTATTGGCGGCGGTCTTTGATGGCGACACGCTGCGCTACGCGTTCGGCGACTGGCCGCCACCGGTGGGTATTGAATACCGGGTGGATGCC